>JAUNGO010000005.1:0-32014 GCA_030524475.1 Eggerthellaceae bacterium
GACAGGGGCCGATGCTGGTGCGGGCGGGGCAACGTCCGAAGTATCCGATGCATCCGCCGCATCAGCTGCAACGGGCGGCACGCCTTCCACACCTTCCGCATCTTCCGCGTCGCTTGAGGCTGCGCCCGCCGCAACCAAGGAAACCATGCCCGACGCAGCCGCCGTTTCCGCAACCTCATTGACCGCGCTCGATGCCGCGCCTGCCGCGCAAAAGGCCGCGCAACCCGATTCCGCCACCGAGCAAACCGAGAGGAACGCCGCATGATTATCAAGAAGAACGAGCAGATCATCCGCGAGGTGAGCAAAGCCATCGTGGGCAAAGACGACGTGATCCGCAAGGTGCTCATGACCATCTACGCGGGCGGCAACGTGCTGCTGGAAGACGCCCCCGGCGTGGGCAAAACCACGCTGGCGCTGGCGTTCTCGCGCGCGCTCGGCCTGGACTTCCGCCGCGTGCAGTTCACGCCCGACACCATGCCCTCCGACATCACGGGCTTCAGCATGTACAACCGGCAAACCGACTCGTTCGAGTTCAAGATGGGCGCGGTGAACTGCAACCTGCTTCTGGGCGACGAGATCAACCGCACCTCGGCCAAGACGCAGGCGGCGCTGCTCGAGGTGATGGAGGAGCAGCGCGTGACCGTCGACGGCGTCACGCACAGCATCCCCAAGCCGTTCATCGTCATCGCCACGCAGAACCCGGTGGGCTCGGCGGGCACGCAGCCTTTGCCCGACTCGCAGCTCGACCGCTTCATGGTGCGCCTGTCGATCGGGTATCCCAGCCACGACATGCAGGTGAAGATGATCGAGGACCAGTTGGAGGCGTCGCCGCTCGACAGCGTGCAGGAGGTTGCCACGCGCGACGATTTGTTCATGATCCAGCACTACCTGACCACCGTGCGCGTGTCGCGCGAGATCATGGACTACATCGTGCGCCTGTGCGAGGCCACGCGCGAGATGCCGCTGGTGCAGCAGGGCGTGAGCCCCCGCGGCGTGCTGACGCTCGTGCGCATGGCGCGCGCGTCGGCGGTGCTGGGCGACCGCGACTACGTGACGCCCGACGACGTGCTGCTCGTGTTCAAGGACGTGTGCGCCCACCGCATGGTGCTGCGCTCGCAGGCGCGCATCGACGGCGTGACCGCCTTCGACGTGCTCGACGAGGTGGTTGCCGCCACGCCCGCGCCCACGCTGGGCTCGCGGATGGACGCGCGCGCGGGCTCGGTCGCGTCGGGGCGGGGCGCGCACGCCGCGCGCTAGGCGCCCCGTGCTTTCGCGCGCCCGAAGGTTCGTGCCGAGGTTTTCATGCTGAGAAATCGTGTCGTTGCTGTTTTGGTTGTGGTGCTGGCCGCCGTGCTGCACTTCTGGGCGAACTCCGCCTTGTCGCTGACGCTTCTGGTGGTGGCGGTTGCCGTGCCCGCCGCGCTGTTCGCGCAGGTGCGCGTGGCGGCGGCGGTCATGCGCCTCGAGCTCGACGTTGAGCCGTTCTACCAGTTGGGCGACGTGTGCGCGGCCAAGCTGCGCCTTGTGCGCGGGTTGCCGTTTTGCCTGGTGGTGGCCTTTGTGCCCGTGCGCGTTACGAACACGGTGTTCTGCACGAGCGCCGACCACGAGTTCGAGGCGGCGCTCAGCTGGCGCAACCGCGAGCTCGACTTGCCCGTGTTCGCCGACCGCTACGGGCGCGTGCTCGTTGAGGCGGGTGACGCCCGCCTGTCCGACCCGCTGGGCCTGTTCGCGGCGCGCGTGCGGCTTGACGTGCGGTGCGAAAGCGTGGTGCGCCCCGAGCGGGTGCGCATCGAGGTGCTGCTCGACCAAACGCCGTTCGCGCACATGTTCGGCGACGCGTTCGACACCGCGCGCAGCGGCAACGACGTCGACGAGGTGTTCGACGTGCGTGAGTACGTGCCGGGCGATTCGATGGCCTCCATCCACTGGAAGCTTTCGAGCAAGTTCGACGAGATGATGGCGCGCGAGTTCTCGCGCCCCGCCGACTACGACGTGGCGCTTCTGGCGTGCGCGAGCCGCGAGGGGAGCGACGCGTCGTGCAACGGCGTGGCGTCGGCGGCGCTTTCGCTGTCCGAGGCGCTGCTGCGCGCCGACGTGTTCCACGACGCGGGCGTTTTGCGCGACGATCAGCTTGAGTTCGCGCTGGTGAGCGACGTTCCCTCGCGCATGGTGTATTCCGACAACCTGCTTTCGACGCCTTTGCCGGCCACGTCGCACCAGGTGGCGCAGGTTGTGTCGATCGCGTCGCTTGCGGGCCGGTTCACGAAGATCGTGCTGGTGACGAACGCCTACGACGAGGCGCTGTGGGCCGACCTTTCCCAGGTGGCCGACTTGACGGTTGTGCTGGTTGCCGGCGAAGACGTGCGCGTCTCGGCCGCGCTTGACGGGCGCTATGGGCTTTACACGTTGCGGGCGAGGGGGTTGGCGAGCCGTGAGCACTACATCACGCTTTAGCGCGCCCGCTGCGGGTGCGCCTGCAGACGCGCGCGTGGGTTCGCGGACTGCCGATGCGCCCGCTGCGCGCACGGGGGTGCTGCGTGCGCTGCGTCCCTACGAGGTGTTGGCGTGCGCGTTGCTGGCCACAGGCGCGGTGCTCTTCTTTGCGCTGCCGTGGCCGTGGAGCACTACGGCGTGGGGCGTCGGCGTGGCGATGGCGGCGTGCGTGGGCTTGGCGCTCGCGCAGCGCTCGCGCCGGGTGCACGGCATCGCGCTGGCAATAGGCGTTGTGCTGCTTGCGGCCATGCTCGTGGTGTGCGCCGAGCCTTTGCGCATGGCGGCGGCGTTCGCGGCAAACGTGTTCATCGACGCGTGGAACGCGCAGGTGGACGGCTATGTGCTCCACTTCGCCGTCACCTCGGTGCCGGAGGCCGCGGGCGTGCTGCTCGCGCTGTTCGGCGGGCTTGCCGCGGCGCTTGCGTTCCACGTGATGTGCTCTTTGCGCTCGCGCGCGTGGGTGGGCGTTGCCGTCGCGCTGCTTTTGGCGGCGGGGCTGTTCCTGCAAACGATCGTGCTGCCCTCGTTTGCGTGCCTGACGCTGGGCACGCTGCTTTTGCTCGGCTTCAACTCTGCGCGCGCCGAGGCGTCCGCGCGCGTCATGCCGGCGTTTTTGGCAACGATGCTGCTGGTGGTGAGCGCGGCGCTGCTCGTGTGCGCGGGCTACGGCGGAAGCGCGACGCTCGCCACCGCGAAGGCCGACCTTCTGGCGACGGTCGACGAGGCGCGCTACGGCTCCGACACGCTGCCGCAGGGCGACCTGACCGCCGCCCACTCGATGAACGTGGCGCGCGGCGGGCAAGAGACCGACCGCGTGGAGGTAAGCTTCCCCGACGCCCGCGCGGCTGCCTCTTCCGAGCCGCTTTACCTGCGCGGCTATGCGGGGTCGGTGTACACGGGAACGGCGTTCGAGCGTATGCGTTCGCTTGACTACGAGGGCGACTGGACGGGCATGTTCACGTGGTTTGCCTCGCGCGACTTCGACGCGATGTCGCAGTACAGCGCCTACCAAGCCTTGGAGGCGGAAGAAACGGGCGCGCTGCAGGGGCCGGTCGACGTGAGCGTGAGCGTGCAGGGCGCGTACCGCCGCTATGCCTATGCGCCGACAGCTGCCGCAAGCGACGCGGCGGGGACGTCGGGCTCGCTGCTTGATTTGTACCGCACCTCGGGCGGCTTCGACGGCAGCGCACCTTTGACGTTTTCGGTGGAAACCGACGCGCCCATGGCCGAGGGCCTTGTTCCCGGCAACTGGGTGTACGACGAGGCCACGGTGTTGAGCGCCGGCGTGGGCAACGCGGGCGCGGGCAGCCTGACCACCCGCGAGCGCGAGTTTCTGCGCAGCGAGCTCGCGTACCGCTCGTTTGTGTACGACCAGTATCTTGACGTGTCCGACGAGGCCAAAGAGGCCGTCGACCAGTTCTTCTTCTCCGAAGGCACCGACGAGGTTGACGACAGCACGCTGGCGTCCCTTGCCACGCGCATTCGCACGCTGCTCGACGTGAGCTGCGAATACAACGCGCAGGGCGTGCGGTTTGCGCCGGGCGCGGAATCTGCGGGCGACTTCGTTACGTGGTTTTTGGAAGACGCGCGCGAGGGCAACGCGGCGGCGTTTGCGTCGGCGGCGGTGCTGGCGTTTCGCGAGGCGGGCGTGCCGGCCCGCTATGCGGAGGGCTACCTGCTCGACGAGGACGGCATCGAGCGCATGGCGCAGGAGGGGGCAAGCTCGCGCGTGCTCACCGAGCGCGACGCGCACGCGTGGGTTGAGGTGTACGTCGACGGCGCGGGCTGGATGCCCGTCGAGGTGACGCCGGGCTTCTACAACCGCGGTTACGCGTCCGACGAGGTCATCGAGGTGGCGCGCGAGGTTGCGGGCGGCGGCAACGACAGCGCCGACACGGGCTCGACCGGGGGCGACGAGCAAAGCTGGGTCGACCTTTTGCCCGAGCCGTTGCGCCCCTTCGCATGGCTGGGCTTGGTGCTGCTGGTGCTGCTGGCGGCGCTGGTTGCGCTGGGGCTGTTGGAGTTGCAGCGGTGGGTTCGTCTGCGCCTGTGGAACGGGGCTTTGCGCCGAGCGGGCGTGCAGGGCGCCGCGTCGGTGCCGCTTTTCGGGCGTATGCAGCGCTTGGCGAAGGACGCGGGCGCGCAGCTTTCCGACTTGAACCCGCGCTCGTGCGCGGGCGCGCTCGCGGCGGCGCGTCCCGAGCTGCACGCTGCCGAGCTTGAGCGCGCGGTGAGCCTTATGGAACGCGAGCGCTACGGCCAGATTCCGCTTGAGGAATTTGAAGTTGACATCGTTGAGGGTCTGCTCGACAAGATGGAGGCCGGCAACTGGGAACGCGCCGGGCGCCTACGCCGCGCGGCATATCGCTACCAAGGACTCTACCGCATCCCGCTGCGCCGCGTGTGACAAGGGGACAGGTCGTTTGTCATATTGCGCAAGACCATTCGTTCTCTCACGCTTCGCCAATATGACAAACGACCTGTCCCCTTGCCAGACGAACACGGCTACGTTCCCGCGTTCGCTCCCGTTGTCGCAATCAGGAGTTTGCGCCGCCTCTTCCTGTCAGGCAGGAGACCACTTCGCGCATCTTTCCCTTCGCCGCTATGCCGAAGGGGTTGGACGCGCCTTTGAGCGTGGCGAGCTGGATGGGTGAGGCGAAGCCGTCCGCCTTGTCGAAGGTGAGCGGCACGGTGTTGTTGATTTTGGTGTCGAGCGAGGCTATGCGCGGAATGAACATTGCGCCGGCGCGCGTTTCCTTCGAGAAGAACAGCGCCTCGGGGCTTTCGGTGAACGGTTTGCCGAAACCGCGTCGATCGAAATACGAGCGCACGTAGTTGTTAAAGTGGTCGTGCCCCGGCCACAAAAACGCCGGGTAGGGCAAAACGTCGGTCACTCGCAAGGTGTCGAGCTTGGCCAGCGGGCTTTCGGCGGCCACCTGCACGCCGCAGGGAACGGTTCCGATTTGCAGGAGATCGAGCTTTTCGCTGTCGGCCTCGCCGAGGATGACAGCCATGTCGGCGAGGTCGGCCTCAAGCGTGGGCACGCACTCGACGCAGGGGCAATACGACACGTGCGTCGCAATGCCGAGGCTTTTGGACACAAGCTCTTCGGTGCTTTTCGCCACCATGTTCATGCGGGGGAAGTAGGGAAGGCACATGATAAGGCGCAGGCCGTTCGCCGAGGCGAGGGTGTCCGCGGGGCGCATTCGGTCGGCGTCTTGCGGCGTGCAGCTGCGGGTGAACGCGACGGTTTCGTCGAATACCCGCAAAGTGTAGCGTGCGCGCTGCGCAAACGCCTCGCCGAACGCCGTGGCGCGCGCGCCTTGCCCCGTGCGCACGAGAAGCGGGATGCCGATTTCCTTTTCCAGGTTTCCGACGGCCTTTGACACGCATTGCGTGGTCACCGAAAGCTGGCGCGCGGCAGCGGAAAGGCTCCCTTCGTCGACGGCGGCGACGAAGTATCTCATTTGGTCGATGTTCATGGTTGTCATCTCGTGTCTTGTCGGTAAAAGCGCGCTCACAGCGCACTATGAAGCATTCGACCGCATTGGGCGGAGTGCTTCAAGGGAAATCAACAAATAGTTGATAAGGGGGGTGACAATTGTATCGCTCGCGTTTGTTTTGCGACCGTTCCCCGCTAGCTCGTTTTTTGGGATGGGCTAGCGACGGGCTTTGGGGTGGTCGGTTGGTGGTGACTTTCGAGCTGCTATTGGTTCTCGGGGTGGGCGCCTGCGTGTGACAAGGGGACAGGTCATTTGTCACATTGGTAAAGCGCAAGGGAATGGACGGCCTTTACAATGTGACAAATGACCTGTCCCCTTGTCACAAGAACGTGGGGCGCTCTGCTCGGCTACTCTTCAGGCTCGATAAGCGTCTCGTAGAGCGCGTACAACTCGGGGAAGGTGCGCTTGATGCTCACGGGCTTGAACGTGTCGCGCTCAACGGTACAGGCGGTCACGTGCCCCGCCGCGAGCGGCTTGTCGACGCCGGGCGTGGCGCTCGCGCGGTAAACCTCCTGCAGGTAGGTGGTCTTGGTGGGCGCGTTTTTCACCACGCGCGTGAGCACGAACGCGTCCTCGCCGTAGCGCAGCGGCTCGCCGTATTGCAGGTCGACGTGGTAGATGGGGCACATATAGCCCGCGTCCTCGATGCGCGTGTAGGGGAAACCCACCTGCTCGAGGAAGTCGGTGCGCGCGTCCTCGAAGTACAGCAGGTAGTTGGCGTGGTAGACCACGCCCATCATGTCGGTCTCGCCGTAGCGGACTTTGATAGGGGTGCGAACTTGCATGGGGAAGGACCTTTCACGTGGCGTGCCGCAGGGTGTTTCTTGCTTGTTATGGTAACACCGCGCGTAGGGGAGGGGATGGGGAATTACGCCAGCAACTGTTGGCTGGTTTGCGCGAGCGTGGCGGCCAGCTGCTCGGTATTCTCGCCGCGCGCCTCGGCAAGGGCGCCGAGTGCGCCCTCGAGCTCGGCGCGCCACGCGGCGGCCGACCACGGCTCGCCGGCGCGTGCGGGCAAGTCGGTTTCGAGCAGCAGGTGGTCGGCGGGAACGGCGCGCGCATAGGCGCGGCCGCGCTTGGTGGCGAGCATACGCGGGCCTATCGAGAAGAAGCAGCCTGTGCGCGCGGCGCGCGTGAGCTCGTCGGCCGTCCCCGAGCACCCGTGGAACACGCCGGTGTGTTGTGCGAGCGCGCTTGCGCGCTCAACCGCGTCGAGCACCGCGCCCGCCGAGCGCACGGCGTGCAGCGAGATGACGCGCGCGCTGCCCGCGCACGCCGCCAGCGCGCGCTCAAACGCCGCAACCTGTCGCGCCCGCGCCTCGCCTTCCCCACGCGCTCCTGCAAAGTCGAGCCCCACTTCGCCGATGAACTGCGTGTGCGTAATGTTTTCCGCAGGTGTTTCAAGTTGCGCGCGCGTGGCGTTTCCCGCAGCTATCTCGGAGTGAGCGTGTGCGGCGCCTTCCGCAAGCGCTTCGAACTGCGCGATTTCCGCTTCGCCGCAGCGGCCGTCCGCCGCCCACCACGGGTGCAGCCCCAGCCCCACGCGCACGTGCTCGCATTCCGCAAATGTCGTGCTGGCACGCGCGAACCCCGCCGGCGTCACCGTGCACGAAAACGCGCCGATGCCGAGCGCCGCTGCCTCGCGCGCCACCCTTTCCGCGTTCGACGCGAAATCAAGGTGGCAGTGCATGTCATACAGTGGGTATTCCATCCCGCTCCTTCGTTCGTGTGCATTTGCTAGAGGTTGCAGGGCGTCTGTGCTGACCATGATACGATGCTTCGGGTTTATTCGAGGACACGAAAGCTGGTTTTCCGCGTGGATATGTTGATAGAAGTTCTAAAGGCGCTGCTCATCGGCGTGGTCGAGGGCATTACCGAGTGGCTGCCCATCTCGTCGACGGGTCACATGATTTTGGTTGACGAGTTCGTGAAGCTCCAGGTGAGCCCCGAATTTCTCGAGCTGTTCCTGGTGGTCATCCAAATCGGCGCCATCTGCGCGGTGTTGCTTCTGTACTTCCACAAGCTCAACCCGTTCTCGACGCGCAAAACCGCTGTCGAGCGCAAAAGCACGTGGCGGCTGTGGGGCATGGTGGTGATCGGGTGCATCCCGGCGGCCATCATCGGGTTCACGCTCGACGACTTCTTCAACGAGCATTTTTACAACGCGTGGACGGTGGCGGTCATGCTCATCGTGTACGGCGTGATTTTCATTGCGCTTGAGCTGCGGAATCGCCGTCGCGAGGCGTCCTATGTGGCCGAGGCGCAGGCCGCGGCGCGCCCGCGCGGGCGCCATGCGCGCGCCGACGTGTCCGCGCGCGACGTGCGCGTCGACGACGAGGACGTGGAGGCGGCGCTGTTCAAGGTGCGCACCGTCGACGAGATCGACTGGAAGACGGCGCTCAAGATCGGGTGCTTCCAGATGCTGGCGATCATCCCCGGCACGTCGCGCTCGGGCTCGACCATCATCGGCGGCATGCTGTGCGGCTGCTCGCGCACGGCGGCGGCGGAGTTCACGTTTTTCCTGGCCATCCCCGTGATGTTCGGATGGGGTCTGCTGAAGGCGGCGAAGTTCGTGCTCGGCGGGCTGGTTATGACCACCACCGAGATTGCGGTGCTGGTGGTGGGCATCGTGACGGCGTTTGTGGTGTCGGTGATTTCGATCAAGTTCCTCATGGGCTACATCAAGAAGAACGACTTCACGGCGTTCGGCATCTACCGCATCATCGTAGGCGTGGTGGTGCTGGCGTACTTCGGCTGCAAGATGGCGGGGTTTTTCTAGCGCCAGGCGCGCACGTTCCGTCCCGCCCTCGCGTCCACCCCGTCGACGAAAGGTGGTTTCATGCATCGCGTTCTCTTTGTGTGCCACGGCAATATTTGCCGGTCGACCATGGCGCAGTTCGTGTTTGCCGACCTGGTCGAGCGTGCGGGGCGCGCGGACGAGTTCGTAATCGATTCCGCGGCCACTTCGCGCGAGGAGCTTGGCAACCCGCCGCACCGCGGCACGGTGCGTAAGCTGCGGGAGGTCGGCGTTCCCGTGCTGTCCCACCGCGCGCGACAGGTCGCGCGAAGCGAGTACAACGACTGGGACCTTATCGTTTATATGGACGCCGAAAACGAGCGCGGCCTCATGCGTATCTTCGGCGGCGATCCCGAGCGCAAGTGCCGCCGCCTGCTGAGCTTCGCCGGCATCGACCGCGACGTCGCCGACCCGTGGTACACCGGAGACTTCGACGCCACCTACCGCGACGTCCTCGCCGGCTGCGCCGCCCTGCTCGATGAGCTGCGCTAGCGGCGCGTACAAGCGCTCCATCGAGCCGCTTTACGGCATGGCGTACACCATAAAGATGTCGAAGAAGGGCGACCACTTCATGGAGGGCTACTTCGATTTCGTGGTGCCGCCGCTCGAGGGCTTTTGGTGGCAAGAGGGCGTTTTAGGCATCGACTACTCGCGCAAGGAAGACTTTGAGTTCATATCGTGCATCCGCCTGCCCGACTTCGTGACGCCTGACGAGTTCGAGTGGGCGCGCGAGGAGGCCGCACGCAAGAAGAAAGCCGACTTCTCGGCGGTTGAGTTATTGCCTGTTCACGAGGGGCTTTGCGTGCAGTGCATGCATGTGAGTCCCTACGACGACGAGCCTGCAACCGTTGCCGCCATGCATGCGTTCCTCGAAGTGAACGGGTGCGTGCTGGACATCAACGATGAGCGCCGGCACCACGAGATTTACCTCAGCGACGCCCGCAGGGTTGCGCCTGAGCGCCTCAAGACGGTCGTCCGCCACCCCGTCAAGCGCGTGTAGGGGTGAAGGGAGTTTGCAGAAAACGACTGCGACCTGCGGCCGGCGGGCGCGCGATGTGCGCGGCGCTGGGGGGGTTGCCGTCTGACCCTGAACTGCTGGCGAGCTCCTTGACCGCGCGTTTCCACAACGATCGCGGGTCGAACGTGGATACGATGATATAAAAATGGCTTGAAAAACGAACCACTTTTATATATAGTGGCTAAAAAAACAAGCCATAAAGGACTTTGCCATGAACGCTGTTATTCTTGAGACGCTACAGAATTTCACGCTCGACCTCTATCGTCCCGTTTTTAAACGCGACCTTGATCTGGGCGAACCTGCTGCTCCGAAGGCGGGAAACATGGTTACGGTTGTCACGGGAATGCGCCGCAGTGGAAAGACTTATCGCCTGTTCCAAGTTATGGACGATCTGCTTAATCGAGGCGTTTCGGCCGACTCCATGCTTTATTTCAATTTTGAGGACGACCGCCTTGATCCGGTAACACCTGCAACGGGCGACCAAGTCATAGAGGCGTTTTACGCGCTCCATCCCGCATCTGCCAAAGAAGGGGTGTATCTTTTTCTCGATGAGTTGCAGGAAATGAAAGACTGGGGGCGTTGGCTTCGCCGTGTTATTGACACCATGAAGGCTACAATATACGTGAGCGGCTCGTCTTCAAAAATGCTTTCGTCGGAGTTTTCGACCGAGTTGCGCGGACGTTCGATCGAGTACATACAGTACCCGTTGAGCTTTAAGGAGTACGTGCAGTTTCATCGACCCGACATCGATGCAGCTGCCGTTGCTTTGTCAACGGCTGATCGCGTTTCAACGCAAAGGTTATTCGAGCGGTATTTGAAGTGCGGCGGTTTTCCTGCCGTGCAGAGCTTGCCCGAGCCGCAAGCTGTTTCGGTGCTGCAAGGATATGCCCAGCGGGTTGTGGCGCGTGATGTGGTTGAGCGACATGACGTGGGAAAACCCCAGGCTGCCACTGGCTTCGCCCGTAAAGTTCTTCGCCTAAACGGGCGTACCCTCTCGCTTCGCAAGGCGGAAAACGAGTTGAAGTCGAGTGGCGTGTCGGTAGGGCGAGCGGCGCTGTCCGATTATCTCGTCTATCTTGAAGAGGCGTTTCTCGTGTTGCCCGTGCGAGAGCGCATGCGTGCGGCCTCGGGTGGCGCTAATACGATGGTGAAGGCGTATGCGATAGATCCAGGGCTCGCGCGCGCGAATGCGCCCGCCTCCGCGCGCGACGACGGCCAAAGCCTCGAAGATGCTGTGTGCGTCGAGCTGCATCGGCGCCTCGGTGTGCAGCGTTCTGAGGCGGTTTCATTCGGGAAAACGCGAGAGCATGGCTACGAGATCGACTTCGTGGTGGGCGACGCGTTGTTCGACGAGGGGTTGCGTCTCTATCAGGTAACAGAATCACTCAACGATGCCCGAACACATGAAAGGGAGACGCGCGCTTTGTGGGAGGGCATGAGGGAATACGGTCTCTCGTCTTCTACGATTGTTGTAGGTGACGGGGAGGAGGCGCTTCTCGAAAAGGACGGCATGGCCATTCGGTGCGTGCCGGCGTGGAAGTGGTTTTTGCAAGGCTGAGGCAGAAAACCATCCTCCATTTAAAGCCGGTGCGCGACTCCGATTTCAGCTACGGCTATGCATGCACCGCATCGAGGACGCTGCCCCCGACGGCTACTTCGCCCGCCTCGTTGCTCTCGCTCGCGCCGTCTGCAACTTTCCGTAGCCTTTCGCAGCGTTACGCAAAGTTGAAAAACTTCAAACTCTTGCCGTGAAAGCGCCTGTATATGCGGGCGCTTTTGCTGTCATGGCACCACACGAGTGGCCCTTTGCATGCATGTGCGTTGCCTGTGCTCGCGTTCGCGGGGCAGCTGTGTTCATGAGATGCCGTATCTGCGGGTCTGGCGTATTCGCGCCTAGCGAATCGCCTAATTGCATGCTTTGGCGGCGGTCGGCTGTGTTTCCGTGCTGCCGCCCATGGAAACCGCCCAAAGCATGTAGGCGTTCATTACCTTGGTTGTGTCAGACAGCGTTGCATGTGTGGCGCGCTCCCGATCGGCCTTTGCACCTGACGCGATTTCAGGCTCATACGTGTTGTACGGCGTATATCCCGCAGCCTTGGCAACGAGCAGGGCGGGGAAGGTTTTGCCGGCATTGTTGTGGGTAACGGCGAGGTTGTTGAATATCTGGCGTTTTTGGGCAATAGCGTCGTCTGCCCTCACCACCTCGGCAAGCGCGTCCTGATCAGCCTTTTCTGCGTGCGACGCGGCAACTGCGCGCAGCAGATTGTCGTCGGATGCGGCGGCTTGCGGAGGGTTTGTTGCCGCGCGGCAACGTTCCAGCGCAGCAGCAAGCGCTTGGGTATGCTCCTTTTTCGCAGGGTTCATGCGCAAGGCGTCGACGAGCCTTTCCGCGCTTTCAGCCAGCTCCATGCGCGCTTCCTGCACGTTTTTCCAAGCGACATCTGCCTGCGCCGCGAGGTTCTCGATGTTTCTCTTGCCCCAATACAGCGCCCCGAGAAAGCCGAGAACAATAGGGGAGATGGAAAGCAAAAACAGGGGAAGGGAGTGCATGGTCAATCTCCTTTCGCTGCGTCGGCGCAACACTGGCGTTGCGAGGTGCGGTTCTGCGTCGGCTTGCCGCTGCGGCCGGCCGCTGTCGCTCACGGCCTTTGCCTCGGCCTGTGCTGCTTGTGCGCCATTTGCCTATGATATTACCACGCGAGTGATCCTTGGCATGTGCGGGCGGCTGTTTCTCGTTGCCGCTTTGCAAGGGAAGGGTGACAAGCGAACACGGGGGTGAGTGAGCACGGGGACGTCCCCGTGCTCACTCGTGCAACTAATTTCTTCTTTCCGGGTGATCGCTGGCGAAATTGTCTTATGATAATCGCATGACGTGCATGGCGATTGACGCGCGGAAGTGCGCGTTCGCGGGCGGTGCGGATGCGGAAGGAGGGGAGTGGTGTTCGGGGAGCTGGTGGTGGCCTACCTGTTCTTGGGCGGCGCGGGCGCTGGTGGATGCGTGGTGTGTGCCGTGCTGGGACTGCTGACCGACCCTGAACTGCTGGCAAGTTCCTTGGCCGCGCGCTTCCGCAACGAGTGCGGGCGTGCGTTGGCGCACTTCGTGGCGTCGCCGCTTGCGGTGTCGCTCGGTGCGCTTGTGGTTGGTGCGGCATGCTTGGCGGTCGATTTGGGGCGGGCCGACCGTGTGCTTTTGCTGGCGACCTCGCCCGAGTTTGCTTACGTCACGGTGGGCGCGTGGGCGCTCGTGGCGTGCATAGCGCTGGCGGCGCTCGCGTTGGCGGCGTGGACGGGCGTTATGCCCTTGCGTCGCGCGGGCATGGGCGCGCTCAACGTGGTGCTGTTGGTTGCGGCGCTGGTCACGGCGGTGTACACGGGTCTTTTGCTGTCGAGTATACCGGCGGTTCCGCTGTGGCATTCGTGGTGGTTGCCGGTGCTGTTTGTGCTCTCGGCGCTTTCGTGCGGTGTGGCGATTGTGGGCGCGTCGGCGCAGCTGACGGGCGCGGGAGCGCGATTCGGCGGCGTGCTGGCTGGCTTGGTGCGGGTCGACGCGGCGATCGTCGTCTGCGAAGGCGCGGTGCTGGCGTTGTGGCTGGTCAGTGTGCAGCAGGGCGCGGCGGCTGAGCTGACTCCCACCGATACCGTAGCGCTCGCTTCGGCGAAGGAGCTGACGGCGGGCTCTTTGGCGCAGCTGTTCTGGGGCGGTTTGGTGGCGGCGGGGCTGCTCGCGCCGCTCGCGCTCAACGTGTTTGCGGCTGTGCGGTCTCGGCGCGGCGGCGTGCGGCTTCCTTCTGGCTTGTGGATTGCGGGCGGTGCGAGCAGCGCGCAGGCTGAGGCCTCGGCGCATACCGCCCAGGCGGCGACTCGGGCATCCGTGCGTGCGGTCGCTCAAGCCGCGGCGCCCCCGCCGCTTGTTTCCCTCGCCACGTCGGCGTGTGTGCTTGCGGGCGGTGCGCTTCTGCGCTATTTGGTGGTTGCGGCGGGCGCGTTGTCGGCCGTTTCCGCGTTCTTCTGACCGGCTTAACACACGACCTCGTTAACCGACGCCAGCGTGCGACTCCGACCCCGACCCGCCCGTTGCTCAATCCCGATTCGACCCGTCAGTTTCCCAGTTCCGACCCTCCAACAAGAAAGGCCCCTCATGTTCCCCTTCGAAATCGACGAGACAACCGACGTGCCGCTGTGGGTGCAGCTGCGCCAGCGCATCGCGTACCTGATCAACTCGGGGTACTTCAAGCCGGGCGACAAGCTGCCCACGGTGCGCGGGCTGGCGTCGGAAACCTCGATCAACTACAACACGGTGAACAAGGCGTACCTGAGCCTGGTGTCCGACGGCTACCTGGAGTCCACACGCGGGCGCGGCGTGTTCGTGACCGACATCGCGCGTATGGTGGGCACCGAGCAGTTCGAGGAGGTGGAGGGCGTGCTGGACGACTGCATCGCCTCGTGCCGCGAGCTGGGTATGGAGTACGACGACATCGAGCGCGCCATGTCGCGCAAGATCAAGCGGCTGAAGTACGACGAGGCGCAGAAGCTGGGCGAGGTGCCGGGCGGGCGCATCGTCGACTTCGAGCAGTCGCGTATGCAGGCAGATATGGGTGCGCCAGGCGTGGGTGCGGAAGGCTCGCGTGCGGGCGCGGGCGCGCACGGCGGCGCTGGCGAAGGTGTGGAAACAGGCGCGGAAACGCGCGCGGCACAGGTTAAGGGGGCGTGATCAGCATGGCATGGGGAAAGACCAAGGGCATGGGCGCTGGCGGCGTGGGCGCGGCAGGCGCAGGCACGGGCAACGTCGGGGCGGCAAGCGCAGGCGCGGGTGTGTCCGTCGGCGGCATGCGCAACCGCTTCCGCATAGCGCCCGAGCCGCAAACTGAAATCATCGGCGAGCGCGCGTCGAACGTGGGCGTGGTGCTGTTCACGGCGGTACTCTTCGCCGTGGTGTTCTGCGCGGTGTTGGCCGTCGCGTGGCTGTTCATCGGCGCGGTCACGCTGCCGGCCATCGTCGCGGCGCTCATGTGCGCGGTCCTCGCGTCGATGGCGTGCCACGTGGCGCAGCAGTGGGAGCGCGTGGTGGTGCTGCGTCTGGGCAAGTTCAACCGCGTGTCGGGGCCGGGCCTGTTTTGGACGTGGCCCGTCATCGAGGCGAACACGATGCGTGTTGACACGCGCACGCGCGTGACCACCTTCGGCGCCGAGGAAGCGCTCACGGCCGATCTTGTGCCGCTCGACGTGAACGCGGTGCTGTTCTGGCATGTGTGGGACGCGAAAGCGGCGTGCACCGAGGTGGGCGACTTTACGCGCGCCGTGGAGCTGTCGGCGCAAACGGCGCTGCGCGACGCCATCGGGCGGGCCAGCGCCGCCGAGGTGGCCATTCGCCGCGAGCAGCTCGACCGCGAGCTCAAGCGCGTGCTGGCCGAGAAGGTGGCGCCGTGGGGCGTGACGGTGCTCTCGGTTGAGATTCGCGACATCTTCATGCCGCCCGAGCTGCAGGACGTAATGTCGTTGGAGGCCCAGGCCGAGCAGCGCAAAAAGGCGCGCATCATCCTCATGGAGGCCGAGCAGGACATCTCCGAGATGCTCGAGGAAATGGGCGACTTCTACGCCAACAACGACGCCGCCATGCGCCTGCGCGCGATGCACCTACTCTACGAAAGCGTCCGCGAGACCGGCGGCACCGTGGTGGTGCCGAGCAGCTTCAGCGAAGGTTTCGGCGACATCCTCGGCGACGCCGTGCGAAAGTAGAAAAGATAGAGAGAATAGAAAGCCGTTCTCCATTTAGAAAAGATAGATTTTTAGAAAAATAGATTTAGTAGAAAATCGTCACCGTGCTACAATTTCTTTGCGCTTGGTACCAAGCGCTTGGTTAAAAGGGGAGACCATGGCACGGGCAGCTTCAAAAAAACCGCAGACCATCCGCATATCAAGCAAGCGGCAAATTACGATTCCCTCGAAGTTGTACAAGGAGAAGGGTTTTGCCGAGTACGCGCGTATCGAGGAAACGCCCGAAGGCCTGCTCATTACACCCGCTTCTCCCGATGAGGAAGATGCGTCGCTGCTCATATTGCGTCAGCTCGTTGACGAGGGATTCGAGGGCGAGAGCCTGATAGAGCGTTACAAACAGGCTCGTGCCGGCGTGCTTGGTGCCAAAAAAGTTGCTGATGGCGCGTGCGAGGAAAGATGCGCGAGCGAGGTGGATCGCGAAGCCGAGCGAGCCAGTGTTTACGCTGCGGTGGCAGAAGCCGCTCAAGCGTTCTCCGCCATTGAGCGCGCGTACGTGTTCGGGTCATTCGCGCGCAACTCGTTCAACGACGAAAGCGACGTTGACGTGCGAATCGAGTATGACCACGACGGAACATTTACGCTGCGGGAGCTCGCGCAGCTCCAAAAACGCATTGAGCGGACCGTAGGGCGCAGCGTCGACGTGGTGTCGGCGCGCACATTGAAGAATGAAAGCCTTGCGGCGGCCATCGAAAGGGAGAAGGTGCTGGTGTATGAACGCGAAGAATAGCGACCTGGGGCGCATCCAGGAGATATACGATGTGATCACACAGACAAAACGACAGATAAAAGCACTGAATATTACGAAAGAGCGGTTCCTTGATCCACCTGATGACGCCGACGACCTGATTGCTGAAGGGGTCATGAACAGGGTTTTGCGCGCCACCGAGGAAGCAGGTCGGCTTTCCGATGAGGCGGCGGAGAACTATGGGTTTGATCGGCGTGGCGTTTTAGGCGTGCGCAACAGATTGGCGCACGCATACGGTGATGTTGATCGCGAGGTTATTTGGCTTGTTATCGAACGAGATTTCGACGCGTTGCTCGAATCGTGCAAGAAGTACTGCGACGACAAAGGCTTCGACCTGGAGTAAGTATTTATTCTCAAAGTAGTCATATAGTTACGAAAATTGTCATAGGATAATTCTTGATTGTCCTATGACAATCATGCTACACTCCGCTCCAATGGAATTGGCCGATTCTGTGTAAGCGTAAGAGGGGAGCGCAACTTGTCGCAAGCAGCTGCGTGGCAAATTGCGCTCCGGCAATTCTAGGAGGAGAGATGTCGGGAACCAACAGCGCAACCAGCGCAAACGACGTTTGTGGCGCGCTCACCCGGAGAAGCTTTCTCAAGGCGGCCGGCGCAACCGCAGGTGCCGTCGGCCTCGCCGGCGCCGCCGGCATGACCAGTACAAGCGGCTGGCTCAAGCCCGCCCAGGCGCACGCGGCGGAAGAGGAAAAGACCGTCTATACGCTGCATCAGTTCATGTGCACGGGTCGCTGCTCGCTCAAATGCACGGTGCGTGAGGGCCGCCTCGCGAAGGTCGAGCCAAACGACACCGTCGAGCCGTACTACCGCCATTGCTGCATGAAGGGTATTTCCGAGATTCAGCACGTATATAGCGACGATCGCCTGCAACAGCCCATGAAGCGCACGGGCGAGCGCGGCAGCAACGAGTTTGTGGCCATCACCTGGGACGAGGCGTTGGAAATCGTCGGCGAAGAGCTGCAGAAGGCATGGGGCAAATACGGGCATGAGACGGTGTACGTGTCCTCGTCGAACGAGCCGCGCTTCGGGCAACTTGCCGCGCTGCTCGGCGCCGCGACGGGTGTCGAGCCCGGCATCGACCGCGGCACGGGCAACGGCAGCGCGCCGGCCATCAACGGCGACGTGTTCGGCGGCGGAACGAACGAGTCGCGCGACTGGGTGAACACCAAAACCCTGATCATCGCGGGAACCAACCTGCTTGAGTCGTCCATGATGCAGGCCAACGCCTTCCTCGACGCCAAGGAGGCGGGTTGCGACATCATCGTGCTCGATCCCCACTTCTCCACGACCGCTGGCAAGGCAAACCAGTGGGTGCCCATCAAGCCCGGTACCGACGCGGCGTTTTACCTGGGCATGATCACCTACATCGTCGAAAACAAGCTCTACGACGAGGACTATATGCGCCTTCACACCACCTTCCCGCTGCTGGTCGACGAAACCACGGGCGTGCTTTTGCGCAGCGACGCGTCCGACGCGGCATCGTTTATGGTGTGGGATAGCGCGCGCGGCGCGGCCGTCTCGCACACCGAAGCTGGGGCAACCACGGCGCTCGAGGGCACGTTCACCGTCAACGGCGCAAGTTGCATCACCCTGCTCGACCTGCTGAAGAAGAACCAGAAGCAGTACAGCACAGCGTGGGCCGAGGGCACCTGCGGCGTTGATCAGGCAACCATTGAGGAGATCGCGCGTAAGTACGCCACGGCGGGGCCCGCTTACCTGGCAATGGGCCAGGGCGGCTCCGACAAATACTCCAACCCCGACATCATCGGGCACGCGGGCATGGTGCTTACGGCCCTGACGGGCAACATCGGCAAGCCAGGCGCGGGCTACGGCCACTGCATCGGCGGCGCCGGCTGGGGTGTGGACATCCCCGCGTGGCCGCTGCCCGACGAGTTCACCTCGCCTGAGCTGCCTGTTCGCGCCGACCGATTCCCCATCCAGCAAAACGACGTGCACGTCATCATCTCGCTCGGCAACACGTTCCAGCAGTACTGGGCCAACTCGCACGCCATCACCGACTGGATCAACGGCCTCGACTTCATTCTGCACATCGGCATGTACTACGAGGACAGCGTGCGTTTCGCCGACGTGGTGCTGCCCGTGTGCTCGAAGTTCGAGGACACCGTCGAGCACAGCATCGTTCGCAGCGACTACAATCACGTGAACTTGCAAACCAAGTGCATCGACCCACTGTTTGAGAGCAAGCCCGACTTCGACGTCATGCGCCTGATCGCCCAGTCGGTGGGGCTGGAGCAGCACCTTCCCGAGAACGCCGAGGACATGGTGCGCTGGCAAATCGAGAACTCCGACGACCTGAAGGAGCAGGGTATCACGCTTGAGGCGCTGATGGAAAACCACGGCAGCATCAAGATGGCCGGCACCGACGAGCCGCGCCGCGCCTTCACCGACCTTGAGTTCGACACGCCTACGGGCAAGATGGAGATCTACTACGAGGACGTGCTCTCCACCGGCCAGGCGTGGCCGAACTGGGAAGAGAACAACGAGGTGTACGACGGAAACCCGCTCATGGAGAAGTACCCGCTGCAGTTCACGCAGACGCGCACGCGTTTCTCCAACCACTCGCACTTCAAGGCGGCCACGTGGCTTCAACAGCTGCGCGGGACGTACGTGGAGCTGAACCCCGTCGACATGGAGTCGCGCGGCTTGAGCGACGGCGACGTGATCGAGGGCTTCAACGACCGCGGCTCCTTCAAGTGCCCCGTGTTCGCCAACGAGGCCGTGCGCCCCGGCACGGCGCGCACGCTTGAGGCGGGATGGAGCAAGCACATGGTCGAGGGCAACACGCAAAACGTCACCAACGACCACATCAACCCGCGCGACGAGTTTTTGCCCACGGGCGCTCCCATTCCGTTCAACGACACCCTTATCGAAGTGAAGAAAGCGTAGGTGAGATGCCATGACTAAGTACGGAATGGCTATCAACCTGGGGCGTTGCATCGGGTGCCATACCTGCGCGAACGCCTGCAAGATGCAGAACAACGTGCCCATGGGCATGTTGTGGAACCGCGTGCTCACCGAGGGCTGCGACGTGATCGACGGCGCTCAGGGCACGTACCCCAACCTGACGCGCTCTTACTTACCCATCGCCTGCCAGCACTGCGAGAACCCCGCGTGCCAACGCGTGTGCCCGACCGGCGCCACCTACACTGACGAGATGGGCCGCGTCGAGATCGACTACGACAAGTGCATCGGTTGCCGTATGTGCATGGCGGCGTGCCCCTACAACGCGCGCGTGTTCAATTGGAACGAGCCGGTGCGCGACCCCGACTTCAACTACGGCGACGCGCGCGTGCCGGTGCGCCCGAAGGGCGTGGCGGAGAAGTGCACGCTGTGCAAGGAGCGCACCGACGCGGGCGACGAGCCCATGTGCGTGGTGTGCTGCCCGACGCACGCGCGCGTCTTCGGCAACCTCGACGACCCGGACTCCGAGGTGTCGCGCGCCATCCGCGAGAAGAACGGCTACGTGCTGCTCCCCGAGCAGGGTACGAGCCCCAAAGTCCACTACCTGAATTAAGCGGTCGGAAGGAGCGTAAAAATGTCAGATCTGTTCAAAAAGCCGGCCGTGGTCGTGCTGTGCGTGCTGACGCTTGTGGGCGTTGGCGCGTGGGTTTACCAACTTATGAATGGCCTAGGCGTGACGGGCATGAGCAACGGCACGTCGTGGGGCGCCTACATCACCATGTTCATGCTGTTCGTGGGCCTGTCCGCCGGCGGTCTCATCGTGGCCAGCTCGGCCAGCGTGTTCCACATCGAGAAGTTCAAGGCCGTGGCGCTGCCGGCCGTCATCCTGTCCACGGTGTGCATCTGCGTGGCGGGCATGTTCGTCCTCATCGACCTGGGCGGCGTTCAGCGCGTGTGGCGCATCGTCACCGGCCCGAACCCCACTTCGCCGCTTCTGTGGGACATCTGCGTGATCACCATCTACCTGGTGTTGAACATCCTGTACCTGGTGTTCATGAAGAAGCACGGCGTGGAGTCTCGCCAGGTGTCCATCGTGTCGCGTTTCGCGCTGCCGGCGGCCATCCTCGTGCACTCCGTGACCGCGTGGATCTTCGGCCTGCAGTTGGCGAAGGACTGGTACTCGGCCATCATGGCGCCCATCTTCGTGGCGAGCGCCATGGACTCGGGCCTTGCGCTTCTGCTGGTGGTGCTCATTGCGTTGAATGCCGCCGGGTGGTTCGCGTTCTCGCGCGACCTTATGAAGTCGCTTTCGGGGCTGCTCGCCACCTGCATCGCCGTCGATGCGTTCTTCATCGGCTGCGAGGTGCTCACGATGGCGTACCCGGGCGCCGCAGCGTCAGAGGCGCTCGGCATCATGCTCACGGGCGCGACGGCGCCGTTCTTCTGGTTCGAGGTGATCGGCGGCCTGGTCGTGCCGTTCTGCGTGCTCGTGTTCGAGAAGAACCGCGGCAACGCCAAGCTCGTGGTGGCGTCGAGCGTGCTGGTGATCCTCGGCGTGGCGTGCAAGCGCGTGTGGCTTCTGTTCACGAGTTTCGTGACGCCGAACGTGTACGGCGCGCCGGGCATTGCCTCGGGCTCGTCGGCGGCGGCGCACGCGACGGGCATCGATATGTGGGCCGTGACCAGCGCGTATATGCCCACGTGGGTTGAGCTTGTGGTGATCGTGGGCGTGCTTTCACTGGGCGTGGTGTTCTTTATGGTTATGGCGCAGAAGCTGCTGGACGTGCCGACGAAAGGCGCTGCGAAGGGCGCTGTGGCGAAGGGCGCGCAGGAGAAGCCCGAGGTCGCAGCGGCAACCGAGGGCGCGGCCGCGTAAGGTTTGCAGAGCCGTGGTGGGTGGCATGCGGCGCCGCCCGCTCGGCAGGGGCGTGGTCCTTGCCCTACGGATGGCTCATGGTTTTGATCTAAAACGGAAGGGGAGTCTCGATGGTTTCCGCGAACGATTGGCAAATGCGCGCCGAGGCGTATGCGTTTTTGGGAAACTCGCTTCTGGCGCCGATGACGCAAACGTCCGACGTGGGATGCGACCCAGCGTTTTGGGAGGCGTTTCCCGACTTCGGCAACGCCGAAGTCGCCCGCGCCGCCGCTGAGCTGGCTGCGTGGGCGCGGCAGCAGGCGGAAAGCGACATTGCGCGCGAAAAGCTCGTCGAGCGCGTGTCGGTCGAGTACACGCACCTGTTCGTGGGGCCGCCGTCGCCCGCCGCGCCCCCGTGGGAGACGATGAACCGCCGCGAGGGCGCCACGGTCGGCTTTGGCGAGCCCACCTTCCAAATGCGCGCGCTGCTGCGCGAGGCGGGGCTTGAGCTTTCCGGCGAGAACCGCCAGTACGAAGACCACCTGGGCATCGAGTTGCTCTACGCCAGCGAGCTGTGCCGCCGCGCAGGCGAGGATGCCGACGCCGACGACGGCGGAACCGACGCCGAGATCGATGCTGGTGCCGACGGCAAGATCGACGCCAACACCCCTTCCGACCTCGCGCGGTTCCTCGACGAGCACCCGCGCGGTTGGATCGACGCGTTTGCGCGCCGCGTCGAGGACGCCGCTCCCGACGGCTACTTCGCCCGCTTCGTTGCTCTCGTTCGCGCCGTCTGCAACCTTCCGTAGCCGCCCTCAACCTTCCGCAACCTTCCGCAAAGTTGAAAACTTCAAACTCTTGCCGTGAAAGCGCCTGTATATGCGGGCGCTTTTGCTATCATGACACCACACGAGTGGCCCTTTGCATGCATGCGCGTGCCGAGGGCCGTTTCTCGTTACAGCTTATGAATCGGAAGGAACTGCCATGCCTGATGAGAACCACGCACGCATGGAAATCGAGGAGCGGCGCGGCCGTATCGACGAGATCGACCGGCAGCTGGTGGCGCTGCTCAACGAGCGCGCCGGGGAGTCGCTGGCCATTCGCGCGCTCAAGCCGTACGCCAACATGGTGCTGTACGACCCCGCACGCGAGGACGCCATTTTCGAGCGCGTCGCGAGCTACAGCGACGGTACGCTGTACGATCAGGGGCTTCGCGAAATTTACGAAACGCTTTTGAAGGTGATGAAAGAAAACCCGGCGAAGTAAGGCTTCGCGCACGATAACGCGGCAGACGTAAACTGCCCGAAGAAGGAGAACTAAACTTATGGCTATGAATTTCAAGCGTCGCTTGCCGCTTCCGATCGAGATTCGCGAGGAGATGGCGCTCTCGCCCGAGCTCACGGCGAAAAAGGTCGCGTTCGATGCCGAGGTGGCGCGCGTGTTCACCGGCGAGGACGCCCGCAAGGTGCTCATTATCGGCCCCTGCTCGGCCGACCGCGAGGACTCGGTGCTCGAGTACATGACGCGCCTGGCGAAGCTGTCCGAGCAGGTGTCCGACAAGCTCATCGTCATTCCGCGCGTGTACACGAACAAGCCGCGCACGAAGGGCACGGGCTACAAGGGGCTTCTGCACAACCCCGACCCGGCGGCGCCCGCCGACCTGCTCGAAGGCGTGAAGGCCATTCGCCGCATGCACCTGCACGTCATCGAGCAGACGGGCATGTTCACCGCCGACGAGATGCTCTACCCCGCGCACAACCAGTACCTGTTCGACCTGCTGTCCTACGTGGCGGTGGGCGCGCGCTCGGTTGAAGACCAGGAGCACCGTCTGGTGGCGTCGGGCTTGCCGGTGCCCGCAGGCATGAAAAACCCCACGTCGGGCTCGATGACGGTCATGCTGAACTCCATCTACGCCGCCCAGGCGCCGCAGGAGTTCATCTACCGCAACTGGGAAGTGGAAACGCCCGGCAACCCGCTTGCGCACGCCGTGCTGCGCGGCTACATCGGGCTCGACGGGCGCACCTACCCCAACTTCCACTACGAGCACCTGGAGCGCCTGACCGACATCTACGCGGCGGACGGCAAGTACGCCAACCCGTCGGTGGTTGTCGACTGCAACCACGACAACTCGGGCAAGCGCCCGCTTGAGCAGATCCGCATCTGCAAGGAGGTGCTCGACTCGTGCCGCCGCAACCCCGCCATCGCCAAGCTGGTGAAGGGCTTCATGGTGGAGTCGTACCTGGAGGACGGCAACCAACCCGTCGACGGCGGCGTGTTCGGCAAGTCGATCACCGACCCGTGCCTGGGTTGGGAGAAAACCGAGCATCTGGTGAAGGAGCTGGCTGAGCGTTTGTAAGCCTGCGCGATTCGCGTGCGCAGGGGCGTGACGCTTCTGCGCATCGGGAGGCGCGCCGCTTGCCTGCGGGCCCAAGGAAGCCATGGCGAAAAGGGAGAAGCAACAGAAGGTGCGGCTCGACGATATGCTGGTCGAGCGCGGCGTATTTTCCACGCGCGACGCGGCGCTGCGCGCGGTGATGGCGCGCGAGGTGCGCGTCGACGACGTGTACGTGTCCAGCGCCGCCGTGCGCGTGCGGCCCGACGCCGACGTGTTCGTGCGCGGCCGCAAGCAGTATGTGTCGCGCGGCGGCCACAAGCTGCAGGGGGCGCTCGACGCGTTCGGTGAAGACGTGGGCGGTATGCGCTGCGTCGACATCGGGTCGTCGACGGGCGGCTTTACCGATTGTTTGCTGCAAGCGGGGGCGGCCAGCGTGGCGTGCGTCGACGTGAACTACGGGCAGCTGGCGTGGAAGCTGCGGCAGGACGCGCGCGTGACGGCGTTCGAGCGCACGAACATCCGCACCGCCGACCCGGCCGCTCTCGGCGCGCCGTTCGACCTCATCGTCATCGACGTGAGTTTCATCGGGCTTGCCGCGTTGGCGGATGCCTTCCCGCCGCTTTCCCGCGAAGGCACGGTGTTTTTGGGGCTGGTGAAGCCCCAGTTCGAGTCGCGGCATGAGGAAACCGACCGCGGCGTTGTGCGCGACGAGGCGGTTCGTTTGCGCACGGTCGACGAGGTGCGCGCGGCGCTCGAGGCCGTGGGCTTTGCGACGACGGGCGTGGTCGAGTCGCCCATCAAAGGCGCGGAAGGCAACGTGGAGTACTTGGTGCGCGCCGTTTATCGGGGGTAGTGGCGCGGTGACGCGAGGTGCGTGCTGCCAGCGTGCAGCGCGTGCGTGTCGCACGCTGGCAGCCGTGCGACGCCGCTCCCCCTTTAAGACACTATGTTCACAGGTGTCTCTCCCGCGGCGACGCGGGCGGCGTTTTCCCACACCATGCGATGGGCGCGGTTGAACATACCTTGCGTCACGCCGCCGATGTGCGGCGAAAGAACCAATTTGCGTGCCGCCGCGTCGCTCAAGTTCAAGAGCGGGTTGTCGAGCTGCACGGGTTCGGGCGCAATCGTGTCGAGCCCTGCCATGCCGATAACGCCTCGCTCAAGGGCGTCGGCGAGCGCCGCGTTGTTTACGATCTCGCCGCGCGCGGTGTTGATGAGAACGGCGTTGGGCTGCATTCGGCTCAAAAATGCCGTATCGACCAAGCCGCGCGTCTCGTCGGTCACGGGCACGTGCACGCTCACGATGTCGCACGTGCGCGTGATCTCGTCTATCGAGGCGAAGCGCGCGCCCAGCTCCGCTTCGCCTTCCGCATCGAGCGGGTGCCTTTTGTTGTAGAGCATCTCGCACCCCCACGCGCCCAAGCGGCGCGCGGTGGCTTGGGCGATGGCACCGAACCCGATGAACCCCACGCGGCAGTCGCCCAGTTCGCGAATGCCTTCAACCATCATGCGCTCTTTCGTCTGGATTTGGGTGCCCGCGCGCACGGCGGCGTCGGCGGCCATTGCGTCGCGCAGGCACGCCAGCATGAGCAGGATGGTTTGCTCCGCCACGGCTCCCGCGTTGACTCCTGCGTTGTTGCACACGTAGATGCCCAGCTCATGCGCCGCTTTCACGTCGATGGCGTTGAAGGCAACCCCTTCGGAGTGCACCAGCTTCAAGTTGGGCATACGCTCCATGAGGTAGCGGCTTACGGGGCTGATGGCGTCGGCCATGACGAAGTCGGCGTCGGCCCCGATCTTCAAGATGTCGTCGTCGGACGCTCCGCGCGGGGCTATTGCCAGTTCGCAGCTGTGCACGAACGGCATATCGGGCAGGTATGTGCGCGTGCGCGCCTCGTCGCCAATAACGAGCATCTTCATGGGCCTTCAAGTCCTTTCTGCGTAGGGAAGCGTGTTCCAGTATAACGCCGAGAAGCATATGCGCTCGATTTCTACTTGCAAAAACTACGAACGCATGTTATATTTGTTGTACGTACAACAAGGAGGGTATTATGGCGGACGCAATGGTAACGGGGCGCATGTCGCAAGAAAAGAAGGATGCGGGAAATCTCATTCTCGAGCAGTTGGGAACCAACGCCTCGAAGGCAATCAACGATTTGTACGATTATGTGATTGCACATAAAAAGCTACCTGTTGCTGATCAGATCGAATCTCGACCGCTTGAAGAACGCATGAGGGAGGCGGCTCGTTGGTTTGAGGAAGTTTCGCTCCCTTTGGGGAATCGGTTTGCAACCATGGGCGATGATGAAATAAAGCGAGAGCGTCTCGTTGCTCGCGGCATTGCCGATTGGAGTGATTTTTCATGAGGTTGCTCGTGGATACCAACGTAGCGCTCGATGCTTTAGCGAGGCGAGAACCCTTCTACGAAAAGGCACGTCTGCTGTTTCTCTTGGGATACGCCCACGAAGCCGAACTTTGGATGAGCGCCTCTCAAATGACCGATGTATTTTACATTTATACGGGAGGTAGACGTTCCCTGGCGATCGAGGGAAAGAAACGCATGAAACTTCTTCGCAAATGCGTTCATGTGGTGACGTTCGGGGAAGCGGAGTTCGACGAGGCTCTTTCGTCGACATGGGCCGATTTGGAGGATGCGTGCGTTTACCAAGCCGCACGTCGCGCAAAAGCCGATTTTATAATCACGCGTGACACTAAGGGGTTCAAGCAGTCGCCTATACGTGTTTTCGACTGCGACGAGTTCTTCGACTACCTTGAGCGGGAGAAGGGGATCGTCTACGACGAAGTGGAGTTCTAGCGTCGCGAAGCGCCGGGGGCGCACCTTAAAGGCAGCCCTCGGCGCTTCGAAGCGTGCCCGCTCTTCCTCGGAAACGGCGCTGGTTCTCGCTAGTTCTTAAGAGAGTTGATGGGCGCGGGCATACGGCCGCCGCGATGGGCGAACACGGTGCCGGCGTGGGTGTTGACGGGCATAACGGGCGCATATCCCAAAAGGCCGCCGAAGTCGAGGCGGTCGCCCACTTTGCAGCCGATGGCGGGGATGATGCGCACGGCGGTGGTCTTGTTGTTGATCATGCCGATGGCGCACTCGTCGGCGATGATGCCGAAGATCGTCTCGATGGGGGTGTCGCCGGGGATGGCGATCATGTCAAGGCCCACCGAGCACACGCACGTCATGGCCTCAAGCTTCTCAAGCGAAAGCGCACCCGCCTCGGCGGCGCGAATCATGCCAGCGTCTTCCGACACGGGGATGAACGCGCCCGACAGGCCGCCAACGCTCGACGACGCCATGACGCCGCCCTTCTTCACCGCGTCGTTGAGCATGGCGAGCGCCGCCGTGGTGCCCGGGCCGCCGCATTGGCCCACGCCGATGGCCTCCAGGATCTCCGCCACCGAGTCGCCCTCGGCGGGGGTGGGGGCAAGCGACAGGTCGAGAATGCCCTTCTGCACGCCCAAGCGGCGCGACGCCTCGCGCGCCATGAGCTCGCCCGCGCGCGTGATCTTGAACGCGGTGGCCTTGATGGCCTCGGCTACGGTGGTGATGTCGGCCGAACGCGGCAGGTCGGCCAGCACCGCGCGCACCACGCCCGGGCCCGACACGCCCACGTTCACCACTGCGTCGGCCTCGCCCGAGCCGTGGAACGCGCCCGCCATGAACGGGTTGTCCTCAACGGCGTTGCAGAACACCACGAGCTTGCCGGCACCGATGCATTGCTTGTCGGCTGTAGCCTCGGCGGCCTTCTTGATGATGCCTGCCATCTTAAACGCCGCGTCCATGTTGATGCCCGCGCGCGTGGAGCCCACGTTCACACTTGAGCACACGCGGTCGGTGGTGGCAAGCGCCTCGGGGATGGATTCCATGAGCTTGTTGTCGGCGACGCTGGCGCCCTTCTGCACCAGTGCGGAGAAGCCGCCCACGAAGTCGACGCCCACCTCGCGCCCGGCGCGGTCCATCGCGCGCGCCACGGGCGACAGGTCGGTGGCGGTGGTGGCGGCGCACACCTCGGCGATAGGCGTCACCGAGATACGTTTGTTCACGATGGGGATGCCGAACTCGCGCTCGAGCTGCTCGGCGGTGGGCACAAGGCGTTCGGCTGCGGTGGTCATGCGGTCGTACACCTTGGTGGCAAGGCGGTCGACGTCGGCGTCGACGCAGCTGCGCAGGTTCAGCCCCAGCGTGATGGTACGAATATCGAGGTTCTGCTTGCTCACCATGGCAAGCGTTTCAGCGATTTCAGCAGGGGTGATCTGCATGGGTGCTCCGTCCTTTAGGTGCTCGTTTCTACAGCTGACCAGCATAGCAAATATCGCGGCGAATGGGCGCGCCGCATCGCTGTTCGCGCCGATTCACCAGAGATGACCTTCTCGTTTTGTTTTTTCTTCCCGCTAGTCCGTTATTCCACAATCGTGTATCTTTTTTCTAGCAGATGCGAAGCGGGCGCGCGGGCGTCGTGAGGTCACAGGCGTGCGAAGGCGCGCACGGAAAGCGCGCGGTGATCGGTCGCAGGCGAGCTAAGGGAGCGTAAGAGCATGGCGTTTGTCGAGTTCAGCAACGTGAGCAAGATCTATCGCATGGGCGAGGTCGAGGTGGCGGCCGCCGACGGCATGGCGTTTGAGATCGAGCGAGGAGAGTTCGCGGTGGTCGTGGGGCCGTCGGGCGCGGGCAAAACCACGCTGCTCAACATGCTCGGCGGCATGGACACCTGCTCAAGCGGCACCATCATGCTCGACGGCGCCGAGATCAGCGCCATGGGCGAGCGCGAGCTCACGCTGTACCGCCGCCACGACATCGGCTTCGTGTTCCAGTTCTACAACCTGGTGCAAAACCTCACGGCGCGCGAGAACGTGGAGCTTGCCAGCCAAATTTGCGCGAACCCACTGCCCGCCGACGAGGTGTTGGCGCAGGTGGGGCTGGGCTCGCGGCTCGACAACTTCCCCGCGCAGCTTTCCGGCGGCGAACAACAGCGCGTGGCCATCGCCCGCGCGCTGGCGAAAAACCCCAAGCTTTTGCTGTGCGACGAGCCCACCGGCGCGCTCGACTACAACACGGGCAAGGCCATTCTCAAGCTTTTGCAGGACACGTGCCGCGACACGGGCAAAACCGTGGTGGTGATCACGCACAACTCGGCGTTCTGCGACATCGCCAACCGCGTCATCCGCGTGCGCGAGGGGCGCGTGGCGTGCGTGGAAACAAACGCGCATCCCGCCTCGGCCGACACGCTGGAGTGGTAGGAAGCGTCCATGGCCAGCGCGTTCACCAAAGACCTGCTGCGCTCGGTGCGCCACTCGGCGGGCCGCTTCGTGGCTATTGCCGCCATCGTGGCGCTGGGCTGCGGGTTCTACGCGGGTCTGCGCATGACGTGTCCCGACATGAAGACGTCGGCCGACGCCTACTACGACGAAACGGCGCTCATGGACGTGCGCGTGGTGTCGACGTTGGGGCTGACAGATGAGGACATTGACGCGCTGCGCGACGTGGAAGGCGTTACGGCCGTCATGCCCGCGCGCGAAACCGACGTGATGGCGGAGCTGGGCGGCGAGCAGTACGCGGTGCGCGTGCACACGCTGCCGGAGGGCGACGATCCCAGCCTTAACCAACTGGTGCTTGACGCGGGCCGCATGCCCGAGGCCGCGAACGAGTGCGTCATCTCGGCCGACCGCGTGATGAACGCGCCTGTGGCGCTCGGCGACGTGCTCACCGTCGTCGAGGGCTCGGCAGACGTGGACGACACACTGACCACGCGCGAGTTCACGGTGGTGGGCTTCGCACATTCGCCGTACTACGTGTGCTCGACCTCAATGGGCTCCACCACGCTGGGGTCGGGCTCCATCCAGCAGTTTGCCTACGTGCTGCCGGATGCCTTTGCGGAAGACGTGCCCTACACCGAGGCGTTTGCGCTGGTGGAAGGCGCGGCGGAAGAATTCGCGGGAAGCGACGCCTACCAGGCGGCGGTCGACGCCGTGCTCGCGCGCGTCGAGGGCATAGCGGACGAGCGAGCGGCGGCGCGCACGCAAGGCTTGCGCGCGGAGGCGCAGGCGGAGCTTGACGACGCACGCGCGGAGTACGAGCAGCAGCGTGCCGACGCGGAGGCCGAGCTGGCCGACGCCGCGGCGCAGCTCGACAGCGCGGCGGCTCAGCTTGCGCAAAGCGAAGCCGACCTGGCAAGCGGCCGCAGCGCGCACGCCCAGGGCACAGACGCGCTGGCGCAGCAGCGCGCGAGCGCCGAGGAGCAGTTGGCGTCGCAGCAGGCGCAGCTCGACGCGGCGGCGGCTCAGCTTGAGCAAAGCGAGTCCCAATTGGCCGCTACGCGCGCGCAGCTTGACGCCGGGTGGGCACAGGCGGGCGTGTCGGCTGATCAGGCGCAGGCGGCGCTCTCTGCGATGAAGGAGCAGCTGGCCGCCTTGAAGGAGGCGGCGAGCAAAGGCAGCGCCGAGGCGGAAGCCGCCTACCAGCAGCTTTCCGCGCACGTGGCCGCGCTCGAGCAGCTTGTGGCGGGCGAAGCTGCGTATGCGGAAGGGGAGCGCGCCTACCAGGCTGCTGCGACGCAGCTTGCCGACGGCCGCGCCGCCCTTGAAGCCGCCCGCGCGCAGGCAAACGCCCAATTGTCCGAAGCCCAAGCGCAGCTCGACGCCGCTGCCGCGCGCATTCAGAGCGGCGAGGCGCAGCTTGAGCAGGGCCGCGTCGACTACGCTCAAGGTCAGGCCGACTACGAAGCCGCCCGCGCCGACGCCGACGAGCGCTTCGCCGACGCCGAGGCCGAACTTGCCGACGCGCAGGCCGACATCGACGCCATCCCGCAGGCCGAGTGGCTCGTGATGGATCGCACGAAGAACTCAGGCGCGGTCAGCTTCTCCTCCGACGCCGAGCGCGTCGACTCCATCGCGCAGGTGTTCCCCTTCATATTCTTCCTGGTGGCGGCGTTGGTGGCGCTCACCACTATGACGCGCATGGTCGAGGAGGAACGCGTGCTCATCGGCACGTACAAGGCGCTCGGCTACTCGCGGGGGCGCATCGCGTCGAAGTACCTCATCTACGCGGCGTCTGCCAGCGTGATCGGCGCGGTGGCGGGCATCGCGGTGCTCAGCCAGGTGCTGCCGGCGGTCATCATGCAAGCGTACGCCATCATCTACTCGGTGCCGCATTCGTCGTATCCCATCGACTGGCCCATCGCGGCGCTCTCGGCGGGCCTTGGCGTGGGCATCACGCTGGTTGCCACGTGGGCGGCCGCCGCAGCCACGTGCTCCGAGCAGCCGGCGCGCCTCATGCTGCCCCGCGCCCCGAAGGCCGGCAAGCGCATTCTGCTGGAACGCGTGACGTCTCTGTGGCGGCGGCTGTCGTTTTCGTGGAAGGTGACGTGCCGCAACCTCTTCCGCTATAAAAAGCGCCTGATCATGACCGTGATCGGCATTGCAGGCTGCACGGCGCTGCTGCTGACGGGGCTGGGGCTGCAAAACGCCATCGACGACATCATCGACAAGGAGTTCGGCGAGATCGTGCACTACGACGTGGCGGTGACGCTCGATACCGACGCAAGCGACGAGGCTCTCGAGCAGGTGGCGGCGCTGGCGAGCACGCCCGCGCTTACGCAGGACGTGTCGATGGTGACGGTTACTCCGGACGGCACCAACCTCAACGCGACGGTGATCACGCCCGAGTCGCCCGAGGCGTTCGAGAACCTGTGGACGATGCGCGAGCGCCTGGGCGCACAACCCGTCGCGCTTGGCGACGACAGCGTGCTGGTAACCGAGAAACTGGCGTCTAAGCTAGGGATCGGCGTGGGCGACGCGCTGGAGCTCTTTGAGCAGGACGCCATGGGCAACGCCGTGGGCGCGGGCACCGAGCTTACGGTAACGGGCGTGGTGGAGAACTACGTGGCGAACTACGTGTTCGCGGGGAAGGCCGCCTACGAGCGCGCGTTCGGCGAGGCGCCGACGTACCGGACGATGTACGGCATCGCGGGGGAGGGCGACGCGGCGCACGAGGCGTTTGCCGCGGCGGCGCGCGGCGTCGACGGCGTGAAAACGGTGTCGTTCAACGCCGAGATCATCGACACCTACCGCACCATGCTCAAAAGCGTGGGGATGATCGTGGTGGTGCTGGTGGTGGCTGCGGCGGCGCTCGCGTTCATCGTGCTGTACAACCTGACGAACATCAACATCACCGAGCGCGTGCGCGAGATTGCCACGCTCAAGGTGCTCGGCTTCACCCCGCGCGAAACCCAAGCGTACATCTTTCGCGAGACGATGCTGCTGACCGTGCTGGGCTGCGCGGTGGGGCTGCTGCTCGGCATTGTGCTCGAAGGGTTCGTGGTGACCACGGCCGAGGTCGACTACGTGATGTTCGGGCGCGAGATCCACGCCATAAGCTACGTGCTGGCGTTTGCGCTCACGCTTCTGTTCGCGTGCCTGGTCATGCTCGCCATGCGCCGAAAGCTGGCGAAGGTGGACATGGTGGAGTCGTGGGGGTTGTGATATGTTGGGGGCCCGCCCCGGCGGGCGGCCGCGGCGGGCCCCCCCGCGAGAAACACCACCCCA
>JAUNGO010000005.1:32024-71773 GCA_030524475.1 Eggerthellaceae bacterium
AGCTTCGCAGCCTTCGCTTTGCGCCTCGTCGCTCTCCGGCGCTACACGACGCTACTCGTTCGACTTCAACGGGTGGGGAGGGGGAGGGCGCGTCGTTGGGCTTGCTCGCTGACGTTACGAACGTGATGTGGCTTTTCCGTAGGGCAAGGGCCATGCCCTTGCCGCCTTATGCGTTCCGCGCCCCTCCCCAGAGCGCTATTTGTGGCAACCTGATTCTATGCGGAGGGTGAGCATGGCTCCAGTGTCGTAGGCGGGGCTGCCGGGTTCGTCGTGGTCGCAGGTGATGTTGAACCCGACGAGGCGCTCCGCGCCGTCGGCGGCGACCTCGAACACGTACACCACCGTCATATCGTCGGTTTCGCGCACCTCGACGCGGCGGTTCTCGGCTTCCTCCACGCTGCCGGCCGAGATAAAAAGCGTGCCGTCGACGGCGATGGTGTTGGTGGCGATGCCGCCCGCGTACGCGCAGCTCGGCGCGGGCTTTTCGCCTGCCAGTTCGGTCGCCATCGCGGTGCCCGCGCACGCGCCCTGCACGGCGGCGCTCTTCCAGATGCCCACGACGCGCTTCTCGCCCGACACCAGCTCAAGCGCTTGCGCCACGTCGCCGGCGGCGTACACGTCGGGGTCGCTCGTGCGCATGAACTCGTCGACCACAAGCGCGCGGTCGATCTTCAGCGAACCTGCCTGCACAAACCCGAGATTCGACCTCACGCCGTGCGCCACGATGATCTCGTCGAAGGCGGCCGTCTCGCCGTTCGAGAACGTTACTTCAAGCGCCTGCGCACCGCTGCTTGCGATGGCGCCGTCGCTCGCGTTGCCGCCGCTCGCGTTCGCGCCCGCTTCTTTCCCGACAACGCGCACGCTCGCGATCGTTTGTCCCAGCCGCAGCTCGACTCCTTTCGCGCGCAAGCCGCGCTCGAAGCGCTCGGCGGCGGGGGGCAGCGCGGTCATATCGAGCACGTGCGGGTTCATGCCCACGAGCGTCGTCGCAACGCCGTGGCGCAGACACGCCTCAAGCGCCTTGAGCGCCACCATCGATGCGCCGCTCACCAGCACGCGCGTGCAGCTTTCGCGCTCAAGCGCCGCGCGCAGCCGCACGGCGTCGTCGAGCGTGCGCAGCACGAGCGGCTCGTAGCCTGCGGCGTTGTCGGCCATGCTGCCGGCTTCGCCTTCCGCGTCATCTGCCGACTCGATGCCTTTCGCGCTCTCAACCTGCGGAAACCCAACCGTCGAGGGGTGCGCCCCCGTGGCAATCAGGCACTTCTCGTACGTGAACGCGCCGCGCGTCGTGTGCAGCAGGTGAAGCTCGGGGTCGATCTCCAGCACGGGGCATTCCGTATGCACGGTAACGTGAAGGTCGGCCAGCTCGTCGGCGCTCCACGGGAAGCACTCGTCGTAGGTCTTTTCGCCGCCCGCGTAGTACGAGGTGAGGATGGGACTGTAAGGAGGCGTGGCGGTGTCGGAGAACGCGTGGATGTCGCCTGCGTAACCGGCGTTGCGCAGCGCGATGGCGGCGTTCACGCCGGCGGTCCCGAATCCGACGAGCGCCACGCGCACGTGCGTCGGGGCGGCAGCGGCGGTTGCCTCCGTCGCGCGAGTTTCCTCGGAGCCTTCGGCGGCGCACGCCGCGCTCGTGGCGGCGGTTGCTTCCGCTTGCGAAGTTTGATCAAGTTGCGTCATGATGTCTCTCGTTTCCTTCAACGCCCGCGCCTACGCGAACACCTGAGCAAGCCACGGCCCGTATTCTCCCGACCACATACCGCCGAGCTGGGCAAACACGGTGTTCCAGTCGAACTGATTCTCGAACAGAAGCTCGGTATAGTGCTTGTTTTCGATGTTGCGCGGGTTGTTCATCAGGCGAAACGCGTAGGTGTACGTGCAGGTGGGGCACATGGTGACCACCGTTGAGCCGTCCTCGGCGAACGACAGCTTGCTGTCGGCTTGCGCGGCCTGGCGGTTGGGGTCGAACGCGCTCACCGCGCCGCCCGCGCCGCAGCATCCGTGGAAGATGGAAAGCGCCGGTTGCGCCGCGGGGGTTTCGCCGTTTGCGCCCGCGCCCGCGCTGCCTGTGCCTTCCGCTCCCGCAGCCGCCACGCTGCGCCCGCCTTCCGCGTCCGTCGGCGTGTCCGACCCGATGCCGAGCACCGCGCACGTTTCCTCGAGGTAGCGCCCGTCGCGGTCTTGGCACGACTTCGACAGGCACAGCGGCCCTTCCGGCAGCGCGCGCTTCGGCGTAAAGCCGCGCGTCGCGAGAAACGCCGACAGCGACACGACGTCGATGGCGCCGTCAAGCCCGCGTCGCGCCAGCGTCGAGCGCATGGCGTTTGCGCAGCCGGGGCATACGCACACCACCTGCGCCGCGCCCGACGCGGAAAGCTCGTCGGCGATGCGGTCGCACAGAGCCTCGGCGCGGTCGAAGAACCCGGCGCTTTTCAGGGGCGAGCCGCAGCAGTGGTCGATCATGGTGGCCTTCCCGCCGAGCTCCTCCACGGTGGCGAAAATCTCGCGCGTGAGCTCGGGCGCGTAGGCGGCAAGCGAGCAGCCGGGGAAAAACGCCACGGCGCAGTCGGTTTCCGCCGCGTGATCCTCGGAAGCGACGTGGCGCACCAGGTCGGTGAACCCGATGCCGTGGATGGCGCGGTAGGCGGTGAAGATGTCCCATTCTTGGTCGACCATCACGCTGGTCCACGCGCCGCGCTCGATGAGGCCGAGCGACTGGAAGTCGATGCGCGCATGGTAGATGAGGTCGCACACGTCGTTGTGCGCGAAGCACGTGTTTTTGCAGGAGGTGCAGAAGAAGCACCCGCGCACGGCCTGCGTGAGCGCGCCGTCGGCTGCGATGCGCGCCGCCAGGTCCTCCCGCGAGGTTGCTGCGCGCTCGTGTGCCAGCAGCGCCCGCGCGATCTGCCCGAGCGTCATTCCCGCCGCCACCAGCGACGAGCACGCCTCCGTGCAATGCCCGCACTGCGTGCACTGCCCCAAGAACTTCCGATACGCGTCCGAACACTCAAGCAACCCTGCACCCACGGCAACATCCTTCCTCGCAATTCCTATCGACGCATTATAGTGCAAGCGCGCCGCCGCCCGCGCCCACGGTGGGGCACGAGAGCACAACAGTTTGTGGGCGCGGGGACAGATGCGCTCGAACGCCTTGCCGCCTGCGCGGTATACTTTTGACCACCTGGTTGGTAGTCGGACGGGTCGAGTGCGTTGAGGCGCTCGCGCGAAAGGACATGATAATGTTCAACAAGAGGTTCGCGGTCGATTGCGTGGACGGGAGGACTCCCAGCGACGGTGCACCGCTCATGTTGGCGTGCGGCAAGCGAGGTGGTCTGACGCTGGTTGAGCTGAGGGGGTCTTCTAAGGTTCCCGTCAGGAGGATCGATCCGACCGAAGCGACTGTCCGCAAGTCGGGCGAGGGGCCGTTTAACGCGTGGACGGGAAGGCGCCGCGGGTTGTGGGACGTCTGCGTCTACGACAGCGGAGGGGTCGTCAGGTTCCGCATGAGAAACAAGGGTGACGCGCTTTCCCTAAAGAGGTGGGTTGATAAGTACGCGGCGAGGAAGGGTGGTCGATAGGCCCCTCGTTCTTCTGGGCTTTGGAACAGCGATAATCTGCAGAGCGCAAGACGCACAACGGCTCTGCAATAGGTGTGTTAGAATGTATAACACGTAAACAAAAGCGAGAGGAGGCGTGAAATGGCAACAACGACTGCAGCGCTCAGGATGCCTGAAGACCTGTCGATGAGATACGACCGCCTCGCCAAGTCCACGGGCCGCACGAAGACCTATTACATGACGGAGGCGTTGGCAGGCTCCATAGATAGGCTTGAGTACGAGTATGGGGTTCTCAAAGACGTCGAGGACTACCGGGCTGGCCGCCTGAAGACCTACAGCCTCGACGAGGTCGGTGAGATGCTTGGCTTGGACGATTGACGTCTCGGAAAGGGCTCTGCGCGCGTTGCGGAAGATGGGCAAGCAAATGGCCCGCAGGATAAGAGACGAACTTGCGGAGATCTCGCAGCTTGAGGATCCGAGGAGCAGGGGGAAAGCCTTGACGGGGAACCTTGCTGGTGTTTGGCGTTACCGTGTCGGAGACTACCGGGTTCTGTGCGACATAGAGGACGGAAGGCTCGTCATCCTCGTGATCGACGTGGCGCACAGGCGGGAGGTGTACAGGCGCGGGTGATTCGTTCGCGCTTATTTCACCTCGTCTGCGAACCTCCCTAAGGCGCGTTATATTATCAATACAGATATTTTGCGGGTGTAGAATGGCAATGGCGCGGTTCGGGCACTGAGGATCCTTCGGGTGACAATGCATCTCATCCAGCGACGCGCCGACGACTGCCCTGCGACCGTCCGTGGTGGGCGATCCTGAATAGGGAATCTGAATCCCCTCTCTTCAACTTTACGCCGCCCCCCTCATACACCTTTTGGTGTATATCGGTGACGGCATCGTGACGATTCGGTTGCGGCGGCGCGGGCGCTTGAAGGCGCGTGGTAAGGTGTGCCCATGACATCCGATGAGCGAAGGAGCGCATCATGACAGACGGCAATTACCCTCCTCAAAACAACCAAAATCCCTACCAGTCGACGTACCAGGCGGGCTACCAGGCGCAGCAGCCGCAATCGCAGCCGCAGCCTGGCTACCAGTCCCAGGCGACGCACGTGGCGGCGCCCGCGTCTCAGCCGAAGAAGAATTCGGCGGGCAAGACGTTTCTCGTGGCGTTCGCCGGCGCGCTGGTGGCGTGCGTGCTCGCGTTCGGCGTGGCGGGCGCCTTCGGCCTTCTGAGCGGCAACGGCAACGCGTCGTCAGGCAGTTCGTCGACCACGCTCGGCGCCTCCACGTCAACCGGCGTCGACGCGACCGACGAAGACACCACGCTGGCCGAGGCCGTGGCGGCGAAGTGCCTTCCCTCGGTGGCGGCCATCGACGTGTACACCAACGCCAGCTCGAGCAGCTACGGCTACGGGTCGAGCTCCAACAGCACCGAGCTCACGAAAAGCTCGCTCGGCTCGGGCGTGGTGCTTTCCTCCGACGGTTACGTCATCACCAACTACCACGTGATCGAGGACGGCTCTGCGTTTGAAGTGACCATCGACGGCACAACCTACGACGCCGACGTGGTGGGCTCCGATCCCAGCTCCGACATCGCGGTGATCAAGGTGAAGGACGCCTCGAACCTGACGGCCATCGAGCTGGGCGACTCGGACAACCTGACTATCGGCGAGTGGGTCATGTCGATCGGCAGCCCCTTTGGGCTTGAGCAGTCGGTGGCAACGGGCATCGTGTCGGCCACCAGCCGCTCGCAAATCATGAACTCCTCGACTGATATGTTCGGCAACAGCACGGGCGAGTACACCATCTATCCCAACATGATCCAAACCGACGCGGCCATCAACCCCGGCAACTCGGGCGGCGCGCTGGTCGACGCGGAAGGCAAGCTCATCGGCATCAACACGCTGATCACGTCGTACTCGGGCAACTACTCGGGCGTGGGCTTCGCCATACCGGTGAACTACGCTGTGCAGCTGGCCCAGCAGATCATCGACGGGGAAACGCCCACGCACGCGCAGCTCGGCGTGTCGATGACCACCATCAACTCCTCGATCGCCAGCCGCTACGGTTTCGCGGTTGACGAGGGCGCCTACGTGTCCGAGGTTACGGCGGGCGGCGGCGCGGAGGCGGCTGGCATACAATCGGGCGACATCATCACGGCGTTCGACGGCGAGGCGGTTTCCAGCGCGTCTGACCTCATGCTTGACGTGCGGTCGAAGAACCCCGGCGACGTGGTGACGGTCACGGTGAACCGCGACGGCCAGTCGAAGGACTTCCAGGTGACGCTGGGCTCCGACGAGTCGAGCAGCTCAAGCTCGACGCAGCAGCAAAGCCAGCAGAACGCGCAAGGCGAGTCCAGCCTGCTCGACATGCTGCGTGGCGGCTCGGGCAGCTCGGGCAGCGGCCAAGGCTCGGGCAACGCGGCGTAGCAACAATTCACCATCTCCTTCCCTTCCTTTCCCAAGTGGAGCCCTCGATACCGGGGGCTCCACGCATATGAGGCATTTGGCGCAGCTGCCCGTGAAGCGCGTTCTGTTGCGTGTCGGCAACGCCCAGACGCGAGTTGTATGCGGTTGTGGGGGTTGCGCGCGGGCGCGGGCGCAGGCGTGCCGACAAGCACGCGGGTGCAAGCCGTATGCGACGGCGTGCCTTCTTGTTGCGAAAATATCGGCAAAACGGCGGCGCGCGGCTCTCGCTGTCTCATTTTCGGGTAATATGTATAAGATTTGATGACACACGACGAAGGGCAGGTTTCATGTCGAAGGAATACAAGTACGACCGCGTGCTGCTGAAGCTGTCGGGCGAGGCGCTTGCGGGGGATCTGGGCTATGGAATCGACCCGAAGGTCGTTGACGACCTGGCCGAGGAAATTGCGGAAATCGTGCACGACGGCGTGCAGCTGGCGGTCGTCGTGGGCGGCGGCAACATCTTCCGCGGCTTGGCGGGCTCGGCCGAGGGCATGGACCGCGCCCAGGCCGACTACATCGGCATGCTCGCCACGGTGATGAACGCGCTCGCGCTGCAAGACTCCTTCGAGCGCCACGGCGTGTTCTCGCGCGTGCAAAGCGCCATCAACATGCAGGAAGTGTCCGAGCCCTACATTCGCCGCCGCGCCATTCGACACCTCGAGAAGGGGCGCGTGGTCATTCTGGCGGCCGGCACCGGCAACCCGTACTTCACCACCGACACCACCGCCGCCCTGCGCGCGTGCGAGCTCGACGTGGACTGCCTGATGAAGGCCACGAAGGTCGACGGCGTGTACGACTCCGACCCGAAGAAGAATCCCGACGCCAAGCGCTTCGATCACATTACGTACATGGACGTGCTCAATCGGGGTTTGAACGTGATGGACGCCACGGCCACGTCGCTTTGCATGGACAACGAGGTTCCCATGATCGTGTTCGACCTGACGAAGCGCGGCAACATCCAGCGTGCGCTCAAGGGAGAGGCCGTGGGAACCACGGTGGAATAGCGTCAGGGGATCAGCGCGAAACCAAGGAAAAACCAGGGGAAAGGAAGCACGATGGCCGATGTAGACGAGATCATGATGAACGTCGAGGAACGCATGGAGAAGGCACTCGTCGCGCTGGGCGAGAACTTCGCCTCGGTGCGCACGGGGCGCGCCAACGCGATGGTGCTCGACCGCATTCGCGTGGACTACTACGGGGTGCCGACGCCCATCAACCAGATGGCAAGCGTCAAGACGCCCGAGGCGCAGCTGCTCGTCATCTCGCCGTACGACAAGTCGATGCTGCGCGCGATCGAGCACGCCATCCAGGAGAGCGACCTGGGCGTGACGCCGAACAACGACGGCTCGGTCATCCGTCTGCCTTTCCCGGCGCTTACCGAGGAACGCCGTCGCGACCTGGTGAAACAGTGCAAGGGCTTCGCCGAGGAGGCTCGCGTGGCCGTGCGCAACGCGCGCCGCGACGGAAACGCTGCCATCGACAAGGAGAAGAAGGACGGTCTTCCCGAGGACGACGCCAAGCGCGCCGAGGTTGAGATTCAGAAGCTGACCGACAAGTACGTCGCCGACGTCGACGCGGCGCTGAAGAAGAAGGAAGCCGAGGTCATGGAGATATAAGTTCCGCTTGCCCTGACGGGGCAAGCGGAACCGCTCGATGCTGCGAAGCGCTCGGGCGCCCCATCTTGCCCCTTGTTTCGCACGCGGCGCGGCCCTAAGGCCGCTTGGTGCGAAGGCGGGGCAATCTGGGACACCGGAGCGCTTCTCGCTGACGTTGCGGCGGCCTGCGAGAACACAGTCGGCGAACGCGGGCGTTTCGCGTATACTGATGCAATGATGAACAAACCGCTTGACTACATATTTCCCGACCCGCCCGCAGGGCTTGACCCGGCGGCGCTCGACGCGGCGCGCATCCCCGAGCACGTGGCCGTGATCATGGACGGCAACGGGCGTTGGGCGAAAAAGCGCGCGCTCAACCGCCTGCGCGGGCACAAAGCCGGCATCGAGGCGGTACGCGAGACGATTCGCTGTGCGTCTGACCTGGGCGTGCGCTATCTTACCATCTACTCGTTCTCAACGGAGAACTGGAAGCGCCCCGAGGACGAAGTCGTGGGCTTGATGGACCTGTTTGCCAAGACCATGTTGGCCGAGGTTGACGGCTTGCACAAAGAGCATGTGCGCGTGATGACCATCGGCGACTTGTCGGCGTTGCCTGACGAGACGCGCGAGGCGTTCGACGAGGCGTGGGAGAAGACGCGCGACAACGACGGTATGACGCTGGTGGTGGCGGTGAACTACGGCGCGCGCGCCGAGATCTTGCGCGCGGTGCAGGCGTGCATGGACCGCGCGGCGCTGGCCGCCGAGGAGACGGGCGCGGTGCCGCGGGTCACCGAGGAAATGCTTGAGCGCGGGCTTTACACGGCGGGCATTCCCGACCCTGAGCTGCTTATTCGCACGAGCGGCGAAATGCGCGTGTCGAACTTCCTGCTGTGGCAGGTGGCTTACTCCGAGTTCGTGTGCACCGACGTGCTGTGGCCCGACTTCGACCGCTACGAGTTTTTACGCTGCCTGTTGGAGTACCAGAAGCGCGAGCGCCGCTTCGGGGGCGTTAAGTAGTGGAGGCGCGCGAGCCGAAACCGGAGCTGACCGAGCGCCAAATCGAGGCGCGGGCTCGCTTGCGCGCGCGCACGGCGTGCTTGCGTGAGCAGGCGGCGGAAGACGCGCGGGACGCAGACGGCTTGCAAGGCGCGGCGCAGGGAGCGCATGACGCGTCTGACCTGCCGCGATTCCGCACGCCCCCGACGACGAAAGACTTGGTCGACATAGACGACGGCGTGCTGTCGGCGCATGATGCGGCTTCTACGGCGGGCGAAGCGGGCAAGGGCACGCCCGATCCCGCTCCCGACGGTCCGCCGTGGCGCTACAACATGACGCCCGAAGAACGCGCGGAATGGTGCCTGCGAAAGGAGCAGCGCGCCGAGAAGAAGCAGAAGATCAAGGAGACGGCGCTCGAGAAAACGCCGGAGAAGCTGAAGAACCCGTCGAGCTTCCAGGTGCGTTTGCGCACGGGAGCCGTGTACACGGGGCTCACGGTTGTCTGCGTGTTGACGGGCGACATCCCGATGGTGCTCATGCTCATGGTGGTGGCGGGCATCTGCGCGGGCGAGTTCTATTACATGCTGCGCCAAGACGCGAAGCTGCCCAACGAGATGCTCGGCATTATCGCGGCGGTGCTGTATCCGCCGAGCGTGTACTTCTACGGCTTGGCGGGTGCGATGGTCGTGAGCTTGGCGCTGCTTTTGGCGCTGCTGGTGTGGTACGTTTTCTGGCTGCGCGCGCGCATTCCCGACGTGGGCGTGAGCTTTTTCGGCGCGGCGTACACGGGGCTTTTGCTGTGCGGGCTCGTGATTGTGCGCCAGTCGCTCGACGTGCCGTGGGGCGGCGTGGTGGTTCTGCTGTTGTTCGTGAGCGTGTGGGCCAACGACGCGTTCGCCTACTTGGTGGGAAGCAAGTTCGGAAAGCACAAGTTGGCGCCGCGCACGAGCCCCAAAAAGAGCTGGGAAGGGTTTTTCGCGGGGTTGGTGGGCTCGGCGGCGTTTTGGTGCGTGTTGTCGTTCGTGCCGGGCGTCCACATGCCCATTCCGATGGCGATCGTGTTCGGGCTCGTTTGCGGGTTGATGGAGGTTTTGGGCGACTTGGCCGAAAGTCGCATCAAGCGCAACTCGGGCGTGAAGGACTCGGGGACCATCATGCCCGGCCACGGCGGCTTGCTCGACCGCTGCGACTCAATGTTTCTGGCGTCGATCACGGCGGCCATCCTGCTCATAGCGGGAGGCTGCATTCCGTACGCGGTGTTTTAAGGATTCGAACTTTTTGCTCGGCAAAAGCAGGAATCAGATCGAAAGGACTGCGCGATGAGGAAGCGCATCGTTGTTTTGGGCTCGACGGGCTCTATCGGAACGCAAACGCTCGACGTGGCGCGACAGCATGCCGACAAGCTTGAGGTCGTCGGGCTTGCGGTCAACTCGAACGTTGAGGCGCTTGCGGTTCAGGTGCGCGAATTCGGCGTGCGCCATGCGGCGGCGGGCGACATACGCCTTGCGGGCGATGCCCGCTGCGACCAGGTGGTGCAGGCGGTGAACGCGTGTGGGCGGCACGGCGAGGAGGCTGCGCAGGCGGGCACGTTCGGCGTGGGACCCGAAGCGGTGCTCGACCTTGTGCGCTTGCCCGAGGCCGACGTGGTGGTGAACGCGCTGGTAGGCGAGGCCGGCTTGCGCGCGAGCTACGAGACGCTGGCGGCGGGCAAGGTGCTCGCGCTGGCGAACAAGGAGTCGCTGGTGGTGGGGGGCGACCTCATCATGCCGCTGGCGGCGAAGGTCGACGCGCAGCGGCGGGCGGCGGGCACAGCTCCCAAGGTGGGGCCTGCGGGCGCACTTATGCCGATCGACTCGGAGCACGGCGCCATCTACCAATGCCTGCTCGGCGAGGACGCGCGCGAGGTGTCGCGCTTGTGGGTGACGGCGTCGGGCGGCCCGTTTCGCGGGCGCACGCGTGCCGAGCTTGAGGACATCACGCCCGCGCAGGCGTTGGCGCACCCCACATGGAACATGGGTGCGAAGATTTCCATCGACTCTTCGACGCTCATGAACAAGGGTCTCGAGGTTATCGAGGCGCATCACTTGTTTGCCATGCCCTACGACAAGATCGAGGTGGTGGTGCAGCCGCAAAGCGCCATTCATTCGATGGTCGAATACGCCGACGGCAGCGTGAAGGCGCACCTGGGCACCACCGACATGCGCATTCCTATTCAGTTCGCCCTCTCGTATCCCGATCGGTGGGACGCGCCCGTCAAACCGCTTGACTTTCGCACCTTGGGCTCGCTTGAGTTCGCTGCGCCCGACACCGACACGTTTCGTTGTCTGGCACTCGCGCGCGCGGCGGGGGAGCGCGGCGGCACGTTGCCGTGCGTGATGAACGCGGCGAACGAGGTGGCTGTGGCGGCGTTTCTTGCCGAGGAAGGCAGCTACCTGGGCATCGCCGCGTGCGTCGAGGCGACGATGGACGCGCACGTGGCCGAAGGCGTGCAGGTGGTCGAGAGCCTCGATCAGCTTGAGTCCCTCGACGCGTGGGCGCGCGCGACGGCTCGCCGCTGGATAGGGGAGCATCGAGGGTAGCTGCTGAAGCGCTTTCGCTTACGCAACAGGCAGCTGGTCGGATTGCGCGTCGGTTGCCTTGCGCGGTCGACCAGGGCGAGGCTTTTCTGCGAGACGGGCGTTTACGCTTGCACGCGTGACGAACGTGGCATGGTCCTTGGTGTAGCCTTCGAGGCGTCCTGATTTGATCATTTGGGTTATGCGCGGCCTCGACACGCCGAGCTCGGTAGCCGCTTCGTTTGCCGATATCGTGTCAACGGTGTTGAGCCCCGCATTAACGGCCACGATGATGTTTTTTCCGCCGTTTCTCGGCGTGTTGTCGAACGTCGGCTCGGGAAAGGGTAGACCGCGCAAAGCGCAGTGCTCCATCTCCCCTTGGAGCCAATCGGCTGCCATTTCGCAGACCTCCCTAAAAGTGCGGCCTTGCGTGCCTCCGTCCATGTCGTAGGGGAATGCGAGCCAAAGCCCTTCGTCCTCAAATGCTTCGAATTCATATACGTGCAACATAGAGCACCTCTTCTCGCTCGACGATGCGTTCACTTGAGCCCTGCCTGTTTCTTGATCTTCTCGAACAGTTGGTCTGGTATTTCGCGGTGCCTTGGCACTTGCGTCCAATGGGTGCCGTCTGTCCAGTGCTCGTGGTTGGAGCCGCCCGTAGGGTGCAAGCCGCTTCTTCTGAGGAGGTCTACCACGGTTTTCCGCTTCACCATTCTAGCATCCTTTCTGAGAGCGGTGGGGGAATGAGGTGAAAACTATTAAGGTTAGTTAATAGTTTTCACCTCGCAAAAGGGTCATAAACGGATTACAGGCGCTTCCTCAGTTTGGAGCGGAAGGCGAGTGCCGCGAGGGCGGCTGTCCCGGCAACGAGGGTTGCGGCGGCGGCAACGAGGGGCAGGCCGTCGCCCGTTCGGGGAAGGTTGCCGCTCGTTTGGGCGAAGCTGCCGTGCTCGCCGACGGTGACGCAGACGGACTGGGCGGAGTTGTCCCATTCGGCATGGTCAGCTACGAGCACGTCGTCTTTGAAAAGTTCGTCGAACACCACGAGCGTCGAGCCGTCAAGCCCTGTGGCGTCGAAGTCGAAGACGAGCTCAACGGTGCCGCTCTCCTCGCTGGGCGTGAACGTCAGCTCGGCTTCGACGGCTTTTCCGTTCACGACGAGGGGCTCTTTCTTGTCGAGGCTCATGAGGGCGCCGTGCAGGCGGTACTCCTTGCCGGGGATCAGGTGCGTGTACGACACCGTGTCGACGATGCGCGCGCCGGGCGCAGGATCGAGGAAATGGTCGTCGTCGGCGGCATCGTGGGCGAAGGTAGACAGGCGGCTGCGCAGGATGTCGACCGACTGGTCCGGCGATTCGATGTCGGTGTGGGCGGCGACGACGCGCCCGTCGCTTACGAGAAACTCGTACGCCACAGTGGCGGTGTCGGGGAGGTCTTCTGCGTTGATAGGCAGATGAACCTCAACGGTAAAGGTGGGCTCGGCGGCGGTGAAGGCGGTCTGCGCGAAGGCGAGGTGTTGTACGACGTCGGCGTAGCGCTCAAGGACGCGCGTCACGTCTGGCTCGCTGTAGGCGCCAAACGCCCCTTCGCATTGCACGGTCAGGCGCCCTTCGGCGCTCTCGACGGTGCCGCCGAGCGCGGCAAACAGGTCGCGCGCGAACGATGCGAGAGCGTCTTCGTCAACCTTGTCTTCTCCGCCTGTGACGGGTAGACCGGTTTGCTTGTCGACGAGTATGCCGAACATGGTGTACTCCCTTCCTGAAACGGCGTTTTCAACCGTGACGGTGTCGACGACGGCGGTGCCCTCGTCGGCGGTGGCGGTGTGCGTGGCGCTCAGGGCGTCAAGCGCAACGGTGCCGATCGACGTGGTAGCCACGTCGAAGGTTTGCAGCGCGTCGGTGGGATCGTGGTGTGCGCCCACAACGGCCTTATCGGCGTAGAGCGTCTCGAGCACGACGAGGCTTGAGCCTGTATAAGGCCTGCTGTCGAAGGCGAAAGTCACGTCTACGCTGCCGCTTGCTTCCTCGGGCGTGAACGACGTCGACGCGCCGACGACGTTGCCTTCGCCGTCGCGCACGGCGGCGGCTTCGACGGCTGCCGCGTGGTCTTGCGTGGTGTCGAGCGCCTCGATGTAGGCGTGCGCGTCAACGATCACGCCTTCGACGCGGTAGGGGCGCTGCGGATTGAGCCCCGAGAACTCCACGGTGTCGACGATGCGCGACTCCGCGTCGCCGACGACGGCGCGGTCGCCGTCTGCCGCGTCGCTCACGCTTGTTGCAAGCGAGGGCTGCTCGACGGCAAGCGTTTGGGCGGCGCAGTCGGCGTCGACGTGCTCGGCCACCAAGGTGCGGTTTCCGTCGTCGGACAGGCGATACACCCGCTCGAACACGACAAGACGTGTGCCCGCAAGGTCGAGCGTGCTCACGCCGCCAAGCGCCACTTCAACTGAGCCTTGCGCCTGCTCAGGCGCGAACGGCGTGCAAGCGCGATAAGGATTCCCCTCGGAATCGAGAAGCGCCGTCGCGTTCCCTTCGGCGTCTTTCGCCATGAGGGTTGCCTCGGCTTCGTAGGCGGCGCCTGGCACGAGGTTGGCGTACGCCACGACGTCGACGAGCGATGCGGCGGGGTCGACGGCGACGACGTCCGCGCCGTCGTGCGCGCGCATCGCCGTCGTGCCGATCTCGGGAACGAGAACGTGCACGGTTTGCGCGTAGTCGTCGGCGTCGGCATGCTCGGCAACGAGGTTCCCGCCCGTCGTCATGTCATAGAGTCGTTCGAACACCACGATATCCGAGCCGGCGTGAGGCAAAAGGTCGACGGACCCGCACTCGATTTCCGTCGTGCCCGAGGACGAGGCGGCAACGAAGGTGCGCTCGAAGGAAAGGACACGGCCTTGCTCGTCGGAAACAAAGCGGTCGGACGTTTTGTCGTAGAGCGTCGCCTCGAGTCGGTACGTCGAGCCGCGCGTTGCGCCGGTGTAGGCTACGCGGTCGACGATGGAGGCGTGCGTGTCGGCAACGACTTGGCTGTCGTTGTCGAGCGCGTCACGCGCCGCCGTGCTGATCTCAGGTCCCGGTTGGTTGTCGAAGGTCCCGAGCGACACCGTGCGGTTGTTGCGGGAGACGGTGACGGCGTCGAGCGTGATCAGCGTAAGCCCCTCGTTCGCGGGGCAGGCAAGCTCCTCGATGCGGTACGTGTCGTAGGGAAGCGCCCCCAGGCCGTCGTCTACGGGCGCGGGTGTCTCGGCGCTCGCGTCGTTGCGCCCGCTGAACCAGACGCCGGCGCGGTTGTCGACGAGGCTTGCGTCGGCGGCAGCGGCTGCGTCGCCTGCGGCAACGGCGTCGTTGGCGTTCGTGCGATACGTGTGCGCGTTGAAGTCGGCGGCGGTTGTGGCATAGCCGTTCTCGTCGGTGACGACGACGTGGCTTTCTCCCGTGGTAAGGCTCGTGATCTTGAACGGAACGCCCGCGAGGCGCGCCTGGTCGGTTTCGCGCGCCTTCACGAACTCGACGTCGCCGCGCATGACGCTGTTGAAAAATGCGTTTTCGGCGTCGAAGACCACCATCTGCCCGTTTTCGCGGATGGAGAAGGTGCGCGGCTGCGTGTCGATCAGCTCGTATCCTGCGCCGGTCGCCGTCTCGCGAATCTCGTAGGTGCCGTAGGGCAGCGCGTCGGCCGCCGTCGAGGCGACGCCGTTTTCGGTCGCGATCGTCAAGACGACCGCCCCTGGCTCATACGTTATGCCGCCAACCACCACGGCGCGCGTGCCGGCGTTCGCGACGGCGAACGTGGTGGGGTCGAGCGAGGCACCTCCCAAGGGGTCGAGCGATCTCGTTGCCGCGTCGCGCTTCTCGACGGTTGCGCCGCCGCGCACGACGCTCTCCTTCACGCCCACGGCTTTCTCGCCGCTGCTCGTTGCGCGGTCGGGGAGGCTTTTGGTGCGCACGACTTCAGCGCCCGACTGGCGAAGCTGCACGACGACGGGTGCCCCGCTCGCAAGCAGGTAGCCGTCGGGGGCTTTCGTCTCCTGAATCACGAGCGTGCCAAGCGGCACGACGATGTTTCCGCTTTGGTCGCGGTAGAGCTCGTCGCCCGACACCAAAAAGCCCTCGTCTGCACGAAAGATGCTCGTCTCTCCAGCTTCGTTAGTGCGCATGACCCATGTGCGCGCGGCCGCGCCCGATGCCTCGGCTTCCTCGGCGGTCTCGTAGTAGCCGTCGTAGTAGCGGTAGGTGAACTCGGCGTTTGCGAGCGCGGCGTCGCCTTGGGGCTGCGCGAGCGCCGTGTCGGCGTCGATTTTCGCGACGGCGAGGTTTTGCCGCTCAACGAGGGGGCTCTCCTGCGTGGTAACAAGCGTCGTCTCGCCCGTGGAAACGTGCGCCTCGTAGCTCGTCTCGTCGAGCAGGTAGCCGTCGGGCGCGCTCGCCTCCTGCACGCGGTAGTCGCCCGTCGGCAGCAGCTCCGAGCACGCCCGCCCCGTCTCGTCGGTTGTAAGCGTGCAGCGCAGGTTGCCGTCAAGGTCGTAAACGTTGTATGCGGCCCCTGCCAGCGTATAGCATGCGTTGCCGTCGGTGATGTCGGCGACCGCAGAAGCCTTGTTCACCTCGAGGTAACCGCCGAAGTTGCGCTTCACCGTCATCGGCCCGCCGACATGCTGATAGCCGATGAGCCCGAGCTCGTTTCTGCTCACGCCGTCGGTGACGCCGGGCGGCGTGATGTACATATCGTAGGTGACTGTTTGCTCGGCTATATTGACGTCCGTGACCGTAGCTTCGTAGTCGGCGTGGACGTACTTCGGCTCGGCGGCGCTGTAGTCGAGGCAGTGGAGCTCCCACGTGCCGGAGAAGTTCTCGTCGCCGAATTCCACGTCGAAATACGAGTTGGGCGGCACAAGTCGCGCGTCGCCGATAAAACACGTGCCGCTGACGGTGCTCCCAACGGCGGGAATCTCGTCGGCGTAGGCTTGCGGCGCGCAGCTGGGGGCTGCAAGCGGCAGCAGCCCCGCGACGAGCAGCGCCGCGAAAAACGCTCGCACCGCCTGGGCGATGCGGTTCGGTTGCTTGGCTTCCATGGGTGGGCTCCTTTCTGTGGGGAAAAGCCTAAGGCCGTTTCCTTGGAGCATAACCAGCCCGTTTGACCAGTTGATGCCACGTGTCTGGCAGAAGTCCGACGGGTTTTCCGCCTGTTTGGTGCGTCGTTGAAAGTGCGGTGTTGCTCGTTTTTCGCGTGTGCGACATGCGGAATGCAGCGGAAAGCACAGCGAAAGAAGCGTGGGAGCGCGCCCGTTTTCGCGCGGAAGATTGCCGGCTTCTCGCCGGCTTCTTACCAGTTTCTTACCGGCTTCTCGCGGAACTCTTGCGCGTTTCTCGCACGAATCTGACCGACCTCTCGCACGGATACACAACAAAAAAGCGCCGAGAAGCGAATGCTCCTCGGCGCTTTCCGGCGCGCGTCTGCGTCTCCGCGAATCTTCGAGCGCGCTCTCTCGCGCGTCCCTGAGGGTCTTTCAGCCCCCTAGATGATGATCTCGTCGAAATCGGGGTCGGCCATGCAGTCCTTCACGCGCATGATGAAGTTGCGGTTCGCCATGGCGGCGTTGGGCACGGCCGCGCAGCCGTCGGCCAGTGGCTCTCCCGCGTGCCGCGCCGCCAACTCGTCGACGTCGCCGAACTCAAGCGCGCGCATGGGGCATGACGCCACGCACGCGGGCTGCTCGCCGACTTCGCGCAAATCGGCGCAGAGGGTGCAACCCGTTGTGGCAAGCGACACGTTGTACAGGCGCGGCTCCCAGTCCGATCCCGTGCAAAACGACCTCACCACGCGGTAGTTCGTACCGACCGGCAAATGATGGGTGTCCTTGCAGGCAACCTGGCAGGTATGGCAGGCGATGCAGCTTTCGGCATCGAAGTAAAATCCAAGTTTAGGCATAATCCGTCTCCTTCGCAAAGCGCCGCGCTACGCGCGCTCGTTCTCTTCCGCCGTCTCCGCAAGCGGAACCAAAGGCTCCGCCTGGCAGTCGGGCATCAGCTCGATCGGGCCGTCGTACTTCTCGTACTGCACAAGGTTCGAGTTCCACCCGTTGAGGAACGGTGTGGTGGTGCGGTTCGACGACGTGAGCATGTTGTCGGCGCCGGAAAGGTCGGTGCCCGTCGCGCGGTCGATGCGCGCGCTGGCCCCGTGCGGAACCACGATTACGCCGGGCATCACGGTGCGCGTCACGCTGGCGGGGCGCAGAAACGCGCCGTTCTCGTTGAACACGCGCACGGTGTCGCCCGTTTTGATGCCCCGCGCGGCGGCGTCTTGCTTGTTGATGAACACGGGGTTGACAAGCGCCTCGCGCAAGTTGGGGATGTTGTCGCAGTCGGTGTGGGCGCGGCGCAGGTAGTGAATGTGCGTCATCTGCACGGGGTAGGCGCCCGGCGTCTTGCTCTCCCAGTCGGCGAACGCGTCCTTGTAGTTGAGCGGCGCGTCGATCCACTTGGGAAGCGGGCTCACGCGCACGTAGTCGGCCACGCCTTCGCCCCCGTCGGCGTACCCGTTCACCATGTCGTACCAGTCGCTTTTCGCCTGGCAGTAAATCTCCAGCTTGCCGGATGCGGTCGTTTTGAGGGGATTGGCCTCGGGGTCGTCGCGAAACGCCTTGAAGGGGATGGACACGAACGGGTCGTCCGCCGCGCGCGGAAGGCGGAACACGCCGTCGTCGATGTAGCGCTCAAGCGGCATGAGGCCGGGATGCGGCATGCCCTCCACGCCGTAGCGCGCGAAGTCTTCCTGCGTGACCTCGGCGACGGGCATGGGGTTTCCGTTGGCGTAGCCGAGCACGACCGTTTGCGCCATCTGGTCCATCCAGCGCTGCGCGTCGGTGGCGGGGTTGATCTGCGCGTAGTCGAGCCCCAGGCGCTCCGACAGCGCGGCGGCAATCTCGTAGTCGGAGCGGCTCTCGCCTTGGCGCGGAATGGGCGCGCGGTAGGCGTAGCTGTTCTCCTTGTCCTTGAACGCGGGGTACAGGTTGGCCTGCAGGTTCTCCCAGCGCGTCGTGATGGGCACCACCACGTCGGCGTACTGCGCGTCGAGCTTCATGTAGTAGGCGCTTGCCCACACGAAGTCGACCTTGCGGAACGCCTCGATGCCGCGGCTGGTGTTCGCCTGCGACGCCAGGTAGTTGTTGACGTCGCTCACGAGCACGCGAATGTTCGCCTTCTCGCGGCGGATGGCGTGCGGCGCGGCGGGGCCGTCTCCCATGATGGCCATCAGGTTGTTGCCCGCGTCCCAATACTCCCCGTCGACGACGGCGTCCCAGAACACGTCCATCGATGCCGACTTGGTCACCGGGTTGCCGGCGTTGGTGAACTGGGCAGGCGTGCCGCCCATGGGCGAGTACACGAGCATGCCGCTGTTCATGGCGCCGTAGTATTGGTCGTTTGAGCAGGAGTTTCCGGGCTTTCCGTAATGCCCGCCCATCGCGGCGACGGTCATGAGCATCTGCGGGTAGTTCTCGGCGCCCTTGCAGCGCGCGGGCGCGCCGTTCGAGTGAATCGACACGTTGTGCTTGCAGCTCAAGATCTCGGCGAACCTCTCGATCAGCTCGACGGGCGTGCCGCACAGCTCGCTTGCCCACGCGGGCGTTTTAGGGATGCCGTCGGATACGCCCAGCACGTAGTCGGTGAAGCTCTCGGCGGTTTGGGCGTCGGCGGGCATGTGGTCGGCGTCGAAGCCCACGGTGCAGCGGTCGAGGAAGTCGTGGTCGAGGTAGCTTCCCGCGCCTTGTGCCGCGTCGCGCGTGATCATCACGTAGGCGCAGCCCAGAAGAAGCGCGGTGTCGCCGCCGGGGCGCACGGGAATCCACAGCGCGTTGGTGAAGCCGGCGGTTTGCGCGTACTCGGGTCCCACGAACACGAACTTCGAGCCGCGCTCCTTGGCGTGCTTGAGGTACACGCCCGGGTTGCCGAAGGCGCACCATGCGGCGTTGTGCCCCATGAGCACGATGTACTCGGAGTTCTCCAAATCCATGCGGTCGTTGGCGCTTCCTCCCAGCTCAGCCCACCCGAACTGGGCGTTCGCCAAGCCGAACGTGCCCGTCGACTGCGTGCCGCAGGTGTCGAAGTAGCCGCCGAACGCCGACAGCACGCCGCCGAGGTAGCCCTCGAGGTTCGCCATGTTCATGTAGGCGATGGACTCGTTGCCATGCTCGGCCTTCGCTTTCTTCAGCGCGCAGGCGAAGTAGTCGAGCGCCTCGTCCCACGTTATGCGCTCCCACTCGTCGACGCCGCGCAGCTCGCGGTGCGGGTCCTCGGGCGTGTAGTGCTTGCGCTTCATGGGGTGCTTCAGGCGGTCTGCGCCGAATACCTGGTGCTGCATGGCGTGGCCCATCGGGCAGCTGCGCACCTGCGGGCGCTCCCACGTGTCGGGGTGCACGTCGTCGGTCTTCATGCGCAGCACCTCGCCGTCGCGCACGAGCGCCTTCACCAGGCACCCGCCGCCGCAGTTGTGCCAGCACGGAACGCTCACCCACGCGGCGCCCTCCTCGCCTTTTCTTGCCGTGCGGTTCTCGCTCATGATGCTTCCTCGCTCTCTCTTGCGGAAACACGGCAGCGGGGAAGGGGGTGGCTGGCGACCGACGCCTGGCGCGCGCCGCGACCCATGCGCGTTCTTGCGCGTTTCCGTGCGGCTCTGTGTCCGCCCGCGCGCTTTCCCCTCTATTTCCCAACTGCCTCGTTGCTGCGAGTTTACGCCCTTCAATGCGCCCGCGACGTTCGCTATACTGGGCGCAAACGACAACTTTTCATCGTTTAAAATGATGAAAATGCTGCACTACAAAGAATGCCGCGACCGATGGGGGGTTGCCATGCCAACGTGTTCGGAGAACGCCTTTTGCGCCAGCTTGCCCGAAGACGCCCGCGCGAAGCTTTGCCAGGGTTGCTCGCGGCAGCTTCTGAAGGCGGGGTCGTTTCGCCTGTACGAGAGCTTCAATCGCGAGGTGTCGGTCATCATCGACGGCGTGATCTGCGGGTCGCAGGGGTTTGAGGAGTCGGCCGACGGCAACGTGGCGGCAGATCCCCAGTTCGCGCTGAACTTCCCGGGACGCCCGCTGTCGCTTGACGTGACGTTTTTCGGGCGCGACCTTATGGCGGGCATGTCTCAGGCGTACGACAACATGGTGTGCTTGACTGACTGCTACGTGGCGACGTTCAGCCACGACGTGTTCCGCGAGCTTTTCGAGAGCGATGCGCGGTTCGCGCGCTGCGTGATGCAGATGACCCTGCTTTCGGCGGGTGACGCCATCTGCCTGTCGGCGCTTTTGCGGGGCGAGTCGGTGTACCAGAAGGTGCTGCTGCTGATGCGGCGGCTTCTGGAGTTCGACCTGCACCTCACGCGGCATGACGTGGCGAACGTGCTGGCGTGCAACCGCACGTCGGTGTCGCGGGCGTTTGCGCGCGTCGAGCGCGAGCGCCCGGAGCTTTTCGCCCGCTACATGGCGAACAAGGGGCGCAGCGTCAAATGCGACATGGGGCGCGGGCAAGCCGGGTGCGTGCGGTAGGCGTTTACCCGCAACCTGTGCGCACCTCGCGGGGGTTGTAGGGTTTTTCCGTGAGCGCGGTGGGCGCGCGGGCTGCTTCTTATATGATCAGCGGAAACGGTTGAATCCGCAGGTTGGGAGTCGGCAAAAGCCGGCAGGTCGGTCGCGCAGGCGGTCGACGGGCAACAACGAGCAACAACAACCTGCGAAGGGACGCGCAAAGACAGAAGGCCCATGAACACTATTCTGATGATCATATTGGCGGTGCTTGCCCTGTGTTTTCTCGTGTTTATCCACGAGGCGGGGCATTTTCTGGCGTCGCGCGCGTTCGGCGTGCGCGTGACCGAGCTCATGCTGGGACTGCCCGGCCCCGGCATCGGCAAGAAGATCGGCGGCACGCGCTACGGCGTGACGGTGGTGCTGCTCGGCGGCTACGCGCGCGTGTGCGGCATGGAGGCGGGCGAGATGAGCCCGCATCTGAAAGACGCGCTGGCGTCGCTTTACCGGCGTGGGACGGCCACGATGGAAGAGGTGGCGACCGACTGCGGCATCACCGACGACGAGGCGTTTGAGGCGCTCGAAGAGCTCACCGAGTGGGGAAGCTGCGAGGGCCCAACGAAGAAAGACGAGTTCAACACGTACCGCGCGCCCGAGACGCGCCCCGCGAAAAAGACGCGGCGGAGGGGTTCGGCGAAGTTTGGCGCGCATGCGAGCGCGGGTGCGGGCAGCAGCACTCGTGCGGGTGCATATGCGTCCGCCAGCGCCACCGCACCCGACGCGCTTGCCTCGCCCGCCAGCGCGCTCGTCGTTCCCGCTCCCGCCGAAGTGCGCCCCACCGTCTCCGAGCCGGCCTACGCCCTCGGCGAGCCGCGCCCCGTCAACGACCCGCAAGCGCTCTTCGACGCGGAATACGCGTGCCAGTACCGCGCGCTGCCGTTCTGGAAACGCTCGGTCATTCTGTTGGCGGGCCCGCTTGTGAACCTTTTGTTCACCATGGTGGCGTTCGTCGTCATCTACTCGGTGATCGGCGTTGATCTGCAATACACCGAAACGGGCGAGATCGTCCACTACACCGCCTCCCCGCTCCAGTCGATCCAGGCGGGGTTCGTCTACATCGGCATGGTGGTTCAGGCGGTGGCAGGGCTGTTCAACCCCGCCACGGCGGCGCAAACGGTGGAGGGGTCGGCGTCGATCGTGGGCATCGTCGCCATGTCGGGCAGCTTCTTCGAGAGGGGCTTCGTGGACAGCCTGTTTTTCATGGCGATGATCTCGGTGTCGCTCGGCATCATGAACCTGCTGCCCATCCCGCCGCTTGACGGGGGGCGGTTCGCGGTCGAGGTGTTCCAGAAGCTGTCGCGCAAAACGGTGTCGTCGCGCGCCATGAACTACATGACGGTGGCGGGAATGGCGCTGTTCCTCGGTTTTTTCGCTATCATGCTGAACCAGGACATTCAACGGATACTGAGCGGTTTTTGGAGTTAGGGGAAGTCTATGCCGAATGAGAGGCCCCACGCGCTGACGCGGCGCGTGACGGTGGGCAACGTCGCCGTCGGCGGCGGCGCGCCCGTGGCGGTGCAGTCGATGCTGAACGCGCCCGCGCGCGACGTGGCGGCGAACTTGGAGCAGATCGACGCGTTGGCGCAGGTGGGATGCGAAATCGTGCGCATGGCCATCCCGCATCGCGACTGCCTGGACGCCTTCGCCGAGGTGGCGAGGCGCTCGTCTCTGCCCGTGGTGGCCGACGTTCACTTCGACGCGCAGATCGCCATCGAGGCGGCGCGGCGGGGTGCCGCCAAGCTGCGCATCAACCCGGGCAACATCGGCGGGCTCGCCGCCACCGACGAGGTGATCGAGGCGGCGCGCGCGGCGGGCATCCCCATTCGCATCGGCGTGAACGCGGGCTCGCTTGATGCCGCGCTGAAAGAGCGCGCCGACCTCACGCTGCCGGAGAAGCTTGCGCGCTCGGCTGCCGACTACGTGCGCTACTTCGAGGAGGAACGCGACTTCCACGACGTGGTGGTGAGCGCCAAGGCGCACGACGTGCAGGCTACCATCGACACGTACCGCCTGCTGGCGGCGCGCATCCCGCACGTTCCGCTGCACATCGGCGTAACCGAGGCGGGTACGGCCTTCCAAGGCGTCGTGAAAAGCGCGTGCGGCCTGGGCGTGCTGCTCGAGGCGGGCATCGGCGACACGCTGCGCATCTCGCTCACCGACGACCCCACGCTTGAGGTGCGCGCCTGCTGGACGCTACTTTCCGCGCTTGGCCTGCGCAAACGCGGCCCCGAGCTCATCAGCTGCCCCACGTGCGGGCGCTGCCAGGTGAACCTCATCGGGCTGGCGCAGCAGGTGGAGGAGCGCCTCGCCACCGTCGGGCGGCCGCTCAAGGTGGCCGTCATGGGGTGCGTGGTGAACGGCCCGGGCGAGGCGGCCGACGCCGATATCGGGGTTGCTTGCGGAGATGGCTCGGGCGTGGTGTTCTCGCATGGTAAAATTGTTCGCAAAGTGGACGAGTCGGCGATCGTCGACGCCCTGATGGAGGAGATTGAGAAGCTATGACCAACGTATTGCGCATGAGCGCCCTGTACGCTCCCACGTTGAAAGAAGACCCGGCCGACGCGGAAATCGCCAGCCATCGCCTGCTTTTGCGGGCGGGCATGATTCGCAAGACGGCCTCGGGCATCTACACGTTTTTGCCGCTGGGTCAGCGCGTTTTGTCGAAGATTGAGAACATCGTGCGCGAGGAAATGAACGCCACGGGCGCGCAGGAGGTCATGATGCCGGCGCTGCAACCGGCCGAGATCTGGCACGAGAGCGGCCGCTGGAACGACTACGGCCCCGAGCTCATGCGCTTAAACGACCGCCACGACCACGGGCTGTGCCTCGGCCCCACGCACGAGGAACTCATCACCGCGCTCATTCGCAATGAGCTGCGTTCCTACAAGCAGCTGCCGTGTTCGCTCTACCAGATTCAGGTGAAGTTCCGCGACGAGATTCGCCCGCGCTTCGGCCTTCTGCGCAGCCGCGAGTTCATCATGAAGGACGCCTACAGCTTCCACGCCACCCAAGAGTCGCTGCAGGAAACCTATGACGCCATGAGCGAGGCGTACGGCAAGATCTGCGAGCGCTGCGGGCTTGAGTATCGCCCGGTCGAGGCCGACTCGGGGCAGATCGGCGGCAAGGTGACCACCGAGTTCATGGCGCTGGCCGAGGCCGGCGAGGCGGAGCTGGTGTACTGCTCGTGCGGCTACGCGGCCGACACCGAGGCGGGCGAGTGCCTGGCGCGCCCGACCGTCTACGAGGTGCCCGCCATGGAAAAAATCTCCACGCCCGGCGTGCGCACCATCGAGGAGCTGGCGGAGTTTTTGGGCATTCCCGCCACGTCAACGGTGAAGGCGCTCTCCGGCAAGGACGCCGACGGCAACCTGGTGGTCATGTTCGTTCCCGGCGACCACGAGCTCAACGAGATCAAGGCCGAGCGCGCGGTTCCCGGCTTCACGCTTCTGACCGACGAGGAAATGGTGGCGTTCGGTCTGCACAAAGGCTCGATGGGTCCGGTGGGCCTGCCAGAGGGCGCGCGCGTGGTTGCGGCACACAGCCTGCAGGCGGTGCCGCAGTGGGTCGTGGGCGCCAACGAGGACGACTTCCACTACGTGGGCGCGCGCTTAGGCGTCGACTTCCAGGTTGACCAGTGGGCCGATCTGTGCCTGGTGAAGCCGGGCGACTGCTGCCCCGAGTGCGGGCTGCCGCTCGACGGAGCGCGCGGCATCGAGGTGTCGCAGGTGTTCCAGCTGGGCACGAAGTACTCTGACGCCATGGGAGCCACGTTCGCCGACGAGGACGGCAACGAGCGTCCGTTCATCATGGGTTGCTACGGCGTGGGCGTGTCGCGCACGCTGGCGGCCGTGGTCGAGCAGCACAACGACGAGCACGGCATCATGTGGCCGATGTCGGTGGCGCCGGCGCACATCTGCGTGATTCCGCTGACGGTGGGCGACGAGGAGGTGCAGCCTGCCGCCGAGCGCTTGGCGAGCGAGTTCGCGAAGCTGGGCTTTGAGGTGGTCATCGACGACCGCAACGAGCGCGCAGGCGTGAAGTTCGCCGACGCCGACCTGATCGGCTGGCCGTTGCAGGTGGTCGTGGGCAAGCGCGGCTTGGCTGCCGGTGAGGTCGAGGTCAAGCTGCGTCGCACGGGCGCGAAGAAGAGTGTTCCGCTCGACGCCGTGGCGGAAATGATGAGCTTCGCGCATCGCAGCCTGAAGGGCATCCGCCCCGACGGCATAGGAAGTTTCGACACGCTGTTTGGTTTGGGGTTTCGTGCCGGTGGCCCTCCGGGGGCACGCGGCACGGCTCAGCGCCTCTCGCTGACTTTACGAACGACCTGCGAGTCTTCTGACAAGGGGGACAGGTCATTCGTCATATTTGCGAGTGGGAGGCGTCCATCTTGTCTACAGCCCTGCGAGCAGGTCGGGGAGTTCCTCGATGCTCGCGAGCGTGAAGTCGGGCGACTCTCCCTCAAGCGCCTCGGCGGGAAACATTCCCCACAGCGCCGCCGCCGTCACGCAGCCGGCGTCGTTTCCCGCCTGCATGTCGAACGGCGAGTCGCCCAGGTACAGGCACTCGTCGGGGCGCAGACCCAGCTTGTCGCAGCCCATCTCGACGGGCTCGGGGTCGGGCTTGTGCGCGGGGCAGTCGTCGGAGCCCACCACGAAGGCGAGGTAGGGCGCTAGCCCCAAAATATCGAGCGCGCGCGCCGCCAGTTTGTGCCGCTTCGACGTGACCACGCCCATGGGGTAGCCTTCCGCGCTCAGCTTCTCCAGCGTTTCTTTGACCTGCGGAAACGCGCGCACCACATCGTCGTGGATCGTCTCATTGTGCGCGCGGTAGGTGCGCACGAGCTCCTCGTGCACCGCGTCGTCGTCCGTGAAGTCCCACATTTGCACGACGAGCGGCTGACCAACCTTTTGCATGAGCACCTCGTCGGGAATGTCGCGCCCCAAAACCTTTTGCGTGGTGTGGCGAAACGACGACAGGATGAGGTCGTAGGTGTCGATGAGCGTGCCGTCGAGGTCGAAGAGCACGCCTTGTACTTCGTGCGCCATGTGGCATAATCCTTTGCTTGTTAACGTGTGCGATATAGTGACCGATTAGTATAAGCAAAACGGCTGACAAAAGAGGAAAGAACTCGCAGGTTTCACCATGATCGTAGGAATTACCACCACGCTCAACCCCGACGACGGCTTTGAGCGCGTCAACACCGAGTACATCGATTGCGTGTTTCGCGCGGGGGCGGTGCCGGTGCTGCTGCCGCCCGTGACGCCTTGTGCGGCGGACAGCCTGCGAACGGCGCACACGATGCTCGACGGGCTCGACGCGCTCATCTTGTCGGGCGGCGGCGACATCGAGCCTTCGATCTACGGCGCGGCGCGCGCGTGGGAGCAAACCAGCGACGTGTATCCCGCGCGCGACGCCCTTGAGCTGGCGCTTGCGCGGGAGGCGTACGCGCGCGACATGCCGTGTTTGGGGGTGTGCCGCGGCACGCAGGTGGTGAACGTGGCGCTCGGCGGCACGCTTGCCCAAGACGTGCGCGCGGCGGGGCTAACCGACGTGTGCCACCGTCAAGAGCCGCCCTACACGACAGCGACGCACCGTGTGCTTGTCGAGCGGGAAAGCCTGTTGGAGCGCGTGTTCGCGTGCGACGGGGATGGCGCGAATGGTGCGAATGGCACGGTTGGTGCAATGGGGACGGTCCAAATGCAACGGCGTTCAATCGGGACGTTCCAAACGGAACGTGCGGCGGGTGCGCGTGGCATTTGGAACGTCCCAATTGAACAGAGCGTCCCAATTGAACAGGCGACGGATTCTGCGTGTCCGTTGCGCCTGGACGTGAACTCGATGCACCACCAGGCGGTCGGGCGCGTGGCCGACGCGTTGCGCGTGGCGGCGCGCGCCGAAGACGGCGTGATCGAGGCCGTCGAGGCGCCTGACCGCTCGTTCTATCTGGCTGTTCAGTGGCATCCCGAGTACCTTCCCGATCACATGCCGCTGTTTTATGCCCTCGTGGCGGCTGCCGCCGCAGCGCGCGACGCCAAACTGTGACCGCAGTTTCTGCTCAAGGGTGTTACTATGGTTGCAGCGCGTGCGTGCGAAGCTGCAACGCGGGCACGCGGCGCGCGTCGTTTCGAAACACGAGCAGTTGGGAGGCGCATCATGGCGAGCATCACAGACGGTTTCAAGGACATCTTCCTGGCGGGCGTGGGCGCTATGGCGATCGGCGCCGAGAAGTCGAAGGAGCTGGTCGACCAGCTCATCGCGAAGGGCGAAATAACGGTTGAGCAGGGCAAGCAGCTCAACGCCGAGCTCAAGCACCAGGCGAGCACGGCAACCTCCGCGTTGCGCGACGACGCCATTTCCGCGCGCTTGTCGGTCATGTCGGCCGAAGAGCGCGAGGCGTTTGCCGCACGCGTGGCGGAGCTGGCGCGCGAGGCCAACGAGAAGGAGGCTGCGGCAGGCGCCGTTGAGGCTTCCGAGCCCGTTGACGTGACCGACGCCGCCGCTGCGGCCGCTGCGGCGCGGGCGGCGGAGGCGACGGCGGCCGAAGCCGATTCCGAGGCGAAGGACGCCGCGGCCGAGTAGCGCTCATGGCCGACAACACGCTTCTCAAATACATATTCAGCGAGTCGGCCGAGGTTGATCCCGAAGGTCGCTTCAACCTCTCGCCGAAGGCGCGTCGGGCGCGCATGGCCGAGATCATGCGCATCGTCAACAAGCACAAGCTGCTGCGCTCGGTCACGCCCGAGGAGTTTCGCGCCATGCTCGAGGACCTTGGCCCCTCGTTCGTAAAAATCGGCCAGACGCTTTCCACGCGCTCGGAAATTCTCCCGCAGGCGTACTGCGACGAGTTGGCGAAGCTCCAGGCCGAGTGCGACCCGCTGCCCTTCGACGAGATGCTCGCCGCGCTTGACGCCGAGTACGGTCCCGCACGTCGTCGCGAGCTTTTCTCCTACATCGACCCGACGCCTTTGGGCAGCGCGAGCCTGGCGCAGGTGCACCGCGCGCGCTTGGCCTCGGGCGAGGAAGTGGCGGTCAAGATCCAGCGCCCGGGCGTGAAGGCCACGATGGCGCTCGACATCGACATCATGCGTTCGCTGGCGCGCCAGGCGTCGCGTTTCATGAAGGACGACCAGTTCGTCGACCTGCGCGAGGTGGTCGAGGAAATGTGGGCCACTTTCCTGGAGGAGACCGACTTTCGCCGCGAGGCGGAAAACCTCGAGGAGTTCGCGCGCCTGAACGAGAAGTGCGTGTTCGTGGGGTCGCCCAAGGTGTACCGCGAGCTGTGCACCGAGTATGTGCTGGTCATGGAGTACGTCGAGGGCATACCCATCAGCCAGGCTGACCGCTTGCGCGCCGCCGGGTACGACCTGGAGGAAATCGGCGTGAAGCTGCTCGACAACTACGCCACGCAGGTGCTCGACCACGGGTTTTTCCATGCTGACCCGCATCCGGGCAACATCATTATTCGCGGCGGGCAGATCGTCTACATCGACCTGGGCATCATGGGGCGCCTCACCCCGCGTGAGCGTGCGGGATTCGGCGACATCGTGTCGGCCGTGGGCATGCACAGCGCGCCTAAGCTGAAAGACGCGCTCATCCGCTTTGCCGTGCAGAAGGACAACTCGGCGATCGACCACGCGCGCTTTTTGGCGGACCTCGACAACCTGCTTGAGGACTACGCGTCGGTCGACATCGACCAGATCGACATAGGCTCGATGCTCAACGACATCCTGGCGCTCACGCGCTCGTGCCGCGTGACGCTGCCGTCGTCGGTGACGAACGTGGCGCGCGGCATCGTGACGGCGGAGGGCACGGTGGCGAACTACATCGGCAATCAGAACATTGTGTCGATCATCAACGACCATATCAAGAACTCCGCCGACAAGATGGAGGTGCTCACCGACGCCGTGAAGGACCTGGCGCTGGCGATGCAGCAGGCGGGCAGCGGCACGCTCGACGCGGCGGCGTACTCGGGCGAGACGCTGAAAATGCTCACGCGCGGGCAGCTCAAGATGAACATGGAGGTCATCGGCTCGGAGGAACCGCTGGGGAAACTCTCGAAGATGCTCACGCGCCTCACGCTGGCGATGATCGTGGCAGGCCTGTTCATGGGCTCGTGCATGTTGGCGCTTTCCAGCATGGAGCCCCGCGTGCTTGGCGTGCCCGTGCTGGCGGCCGTCGGTTTCGTGAGCGCGTTTGCGCTGTCGCTGTGGATCGTGATCGACATCTGGCGGCGGAAGTAGAGTGTTTCGCTGTTGCTGATGCAACGGCGGAACTGCTCGACGCTGCGACGCGCTCGGGCGCCCCAGATTGCCCCTTGCCACATGAATGACCCGTTCCCGTGTCGCGCGCGTAACCGATTCCCGTGTTAAACTATGTAATTCCGACTCCCATTCCGCTCTTAGACGAAAGCGAACCTCATGGCTGACTATATCGAAGGCAAGCGACCGGTGATCGAGGCGCTGCGCACGCACGTGCCGGTGAAGCGCATCCTTATGGCTGACAACATCAAGCGCGACGGCTTGGTGACCGACATTCTGCGCAAGGCGAAAAACCTCGACGTGCCGGTTGTCAACGTCTCGCGCAAGAAGCTCGACGAGATTTCGTCGCTTGAGAGCAACCAAGGCGTGATCGCGGAGGCACGGCCGTTCGAGTACGTGAACGTGGGCGCCATCCTGAAGGCCGCCGAGCGCTGCGCCGAGCGCAACGAAGGGCGCGCGCTGGTGGTGGTGCTCGACCACATTACCGATGCGGGAAATTTGGGCGCCATCGCGCGCTCGGCCGAGTCGGTGGGCGCGTCGGGCCTGATCATCCCCAACAAGCGTTCCGCGCGCGTGACGGCCGCCACCTACAAAAGCTCGGCGGGCGCCATCGCGCACATCTCCGTGGCGCAGGTGGCGAACATCTCGAGCAGCTTGGAGCGCCTGAAGAAAGCCGGCTTTTGGGTGGCGGCGGCCACCGAGCACGCGCAGGGCTACATTTGGGACGCGAACCTCAAGGGCAAGATCGCGCTCGTGCTCGGCAACGAGGGCGAGGGCGTGTCCGACCTGGTGCTCAGCAACTGCGACTTCGGCGTGAAGCTGCCGCAGGTGGGCGAGATTTCCTCGCTCAACGTGGCGCAGGCGTCCACGGCGTGCATGTACGAGTGGCTGCGTCAAAACCGCACCGTCGCCGAGGGGCTTTCGTCTACCGCCGAGGGCCGGCGAGCCTAGCGTGCCGCGCCAACGCAAAAAGCTGCTGATCGTCGACGGGTACAACGTGCTGCGCTCGGGCAGCCGCTACAAGCCCATCTCGCGGGCGCATCCCGACTACACCGACGACACCTTCAACACCGCGCGCGAGAAGCTCATCAACGACGTGGTGAACTTCGCGGGGCGCGACTGGCGCGCCATCGTGGTGTTCGACGGCAAGGACAACGAGTTCTCGCGCGGCGAGGTGGAGAAGGTCGGCGGCGTGCAGATCATGTTCAGCCCGGCGGGTCAGTCGGCCGACAAGGTGATCGAGAAGCTGGCGCACGACGCGCGCGAGCGAGCGGTGGAAACGCTGGTGGTCACCTCCGACGCCACCATCCAAGACACCGTGTTCGGCGGCGGGGTCGACCGCATGAGCGCCGAGGGGTTTTCGCACGAGGTGGGCATGTACTACGCCGAGGCGCGGCTCGACGAGTCGCCGAAAGTCGCGCAGAAGCGCACGGTGGCCGACCGCATCGACCCCGCCACGCTCGCGAAGCTGAAAGCCCTGCGCGACGGCGCGTAGCAGGGATGCTGTGGAAACGCGGTGCGCGGACGGGAAGCGCGAGTTAGTTGCCCGCTATCTCGACGTTGCCCGCAGTCAGGACTTCCGGGAACAGCGGGAGGCTTGCGGGATCGTCTACGCGTGTGCCACCGAGCGTGACCTGCCCGCGATCGACCTGCGCGGTGAACACACGCGCATCGAAGCCCGACGCCACGAACCCGCCAAGTGCCACCACAAGCCCCGCCGCCACCAGCCCGCCCGCGACGGCGTAGAAGATTTTCCATGCGTTACGCATTGCTTCGACCTCCTTGTTCTATGCTGCTGCCGCGACGGGCGCGTTTGCAGGCGCGTCGGCCTTTTTGAAGGGGGAAAGCGCCTTGCGTCCCCAGTAGTGCGACAGCTTCGTCAGCTGCTTGGTTGCCGCCACGGCGCCGCCCAGGCAAAACATCCCAAGGCCCAGCAGCGCCAAGCCGGCCCCTATGTACGCAACGCCGAACGGCGCGTTGCCGGCGGCGAATCCCCAATAGGCGAACAGCGCCGCCGCAGGGCATCCGACGACGAGCGCCGCGGCTAGCACCCAAATGCATACGACCAGCGCCCAAATGCACACGTAAACGGCCGCGACGACGATGACGAACGCCAGCGCCAGCACAAGCCAGACGGGCGATCCTGCGATGGCGAGCACCCATAAAAGCGTGCGGCTCTTGCGGCGCGTCTTGGCGACGGCGCGCGGTACGGCGGGCAGCTCGTCGAGGATGGCCTCGGCCACGACGCCCGGCGATCCCAGCGCCGCCACGGCCTCATCCTCGGTTGCGCCGTCTTCCATGCGGTCGGCTATCGCCTCGGCGTAAAACGCCTTCGACTCGGCTATCTTGTCGTCGGGCAAGCAGGACAAAAGCTCGCCGAGCCGCTCGAGAAACTCTTGCTTAGTCATGTGCGGCCTCCTTCGTCGCGGAATGGGAACGGTTGCTGTGCGCGGGGTTGCCGCTTGTGGGCTTGCTTCGTGCGAAAGCGTCGCGTGTGGGGCGACCGTGCGCGGCGTTGTCGTCGGGTTCGGGGTTCTCGTGCGCGGAGCCGCTTTGCGTAGGGGCTTCGTGAGTTGGTCTGCCCTGTGCGGAGTCGTCGTACTCGACATCGCCCTGTGCAGCGCCACCCCGCGCGGCGTTCTCCACGAAGCGGTAAAGCGCAAGCACGCCCTCGCGCTCGTCGAGGAACCCCTCGATGTGGCGGGTGCCTTCATCGGTGATGCGGTAGTATTTTCGCAGGCGACCGTTGTGCTCAGCCGATCGCACGGCGATAAGCCCGCCGCCTTCGAGGCGCTTGAGCAGGGGATAAAGCGTCGACTCGGTAAGCGCCAGGCTTTTCGGCACGTCCTTGATGATCCGGTAGCCGTACGACTCCCCGTCGCACAACGTGGCCAGAACACACGCCTCAAGGAACCCTCGCTTCATCTGTGCGTCCATAATGCCTCCCTTCGCCTAATACTATATAACACATAGTATATCGTATGCAAGAGTATTTTTGAGCTTGCTGAGATTATTTTTCCGTGACGGCTTGCTTTCTGCGGCTTCCATCGGCGGTTGACTTTCCCCGCGAAAAGTCAACGAGCGCTCCATTGCGTCAACGAATAGCCTCGCTTTATGCTGAAAGCGTCAACGAAGGGCGACTTACGAAAAGGGAAGGGGCGTTCGCATGGGCGTGGGCGAGATCAACCTTGGCACGACGATTGCGTGCGAGAGGAGGGCGCTCGGCGCGACGCAGGAGCAGGTGGCGGAGCACCTGGGCGTGACGAAGGCGGCGGTGTCGAAGTGGGAGTTGGGGCAGAGTTTGCCCGACGTGGCGCTGCTGCCGAAGCTGGCGGCGTACTTCGGCGTGACGCTCGACGCGTTGCTCGACTATCGCCCGCAGCTTTCCGAGGAAGAGGTACAGCGGGCAGGCTACGAACTTTCTGACGCGTTCGCGCAGGACGCCGAGGCGGCGTTCGCGCAGTGTGTCGACTTGACGGCGCGCTATTGGTCGTGCTGGTCGCTTTTGATGACCGTGGGCGATTTGCTCTTTTCGCAGGCTGCGCTTGGCTGGCAAGGGGCGAGTGCGGAAAGCGCGGAACGTGCGTGCGACGCGGCGGGTGCTTGCGACGCCGCGCGCGCCGCGCGCGCAACCGAAGCGGTCCCCGCCGCTGTCCCCTCCCTTCCGCAGCGCTGCGCCGCCAAAGCCCAGGAGCTGTTCGAGCGCGTGTCGGATCATGCCGAGGACGCCGACACGGTGCGCTGCGCGTGTGTGATGCTGGCGACGCTCCTTGCCATGCAGGGCAAGCTTGACGAGGCGAAACGCTTGCTCGAACCCCTTATGCCGACGCAGCCGCTCGGCGCGGAGGTTCTGCTTGCGAGCATTTACCAACGTCAAGGGGACACGCGCGCGGCGCGGCGCGTGCAGCAACGGGCGCTGCTTTCGGGGCTGTTGACGTTCACGACCTCGCTTGTAGGCGTGGCAAGCACGGCTTCGGGTGCGGGGGACGTCGCGCGCATGCACGAGGTGGCACGCGTTGCCGAGGCGTTGCAGCGGTCGCTTGACTTCACGAGTTGGCATCCGAACTTCATGACGCTCGTGCGACGCGAGAACGCGGCAGCGTATCTGGCGGAGGGCCGCGCCGACGAGGCTTTCGCCGAGCTTGCGCGCTTCATCGATGCCGCGGCGGAGGAGGCGGCAACCTACAAGCGCTATCCCGGCGGCGTCACGCCGCTTCTGTTCGACGAGATTCCCGACTTGCTGCACACCGACGACAAAGCGTCCGAAGCTCTCGGGGCGGGCGAGCGCGCGGCCGCCTCCATGAGCAAGGCGTTCGCCGAGGCGCTGCGCAATGACCCCCGTTGGGCGGCATATGTGGAAGACGGGCGCTTCACGGCGGCCGTCGCGCGGCTCGACGCGCTGCAGTAAGGGACGCCCTCTTGCCCTTCCGCGCGCGCAGCGCTACCATGTCAGGCGGTTTTCGAATATGAAGGGGGATATCGTCGTGTTGCGCATTCCGACGGAGAAGCTCATGCTGGTGGCGGGAGTCGTGTGGTTTTTGGCGGGCGCCAACATACTGAACCTGGGCGTTCAGGCGTACCTGCATGATTGGGGCTGGGTTTTGCCGCTGCTCGTCGTGGGGTCGTGCGCGATCTTCGCCGTGTTCCACATTCGTATCTTCACGGGGATGGTCGCCAAGCACACGGCGCGCATCTACGGCTACGACGAGCCGCGCAAAAACGTCTTCGCCTTCTTCGACGCGAAGGGCTACGTCATGATGGCCATCATGATGGGCGGCGGCATCGGCTTGCGCATGTCGGGGCTTGTGCCCGACTGGTTCATTGCCTTTTTCTACACGGGCATCGGCCTTGCGCTCGCGATGGCGGGCGTCGATTTCCTCGTGCGCTATTTCCGCAGCACCCACGAATGGAGCTGCCCCTTCCTGCCGAGCACCTGGCGCAAAGGGGCATAGCCGCTGCCGTCGAGGGCCGATCAACAGTTTGGGATCGCATTTCCGATCGAGCTAATACTCGCGAATCGCATAACGCGAATCGAAACGCCTACAACGACCCATTTGAAGCCACTTGGCGCAAGTCGTGGCTGCGAATCGGGGGTTGTAGGCGTTTCTAGGCACCAAATCCGCCTACAACGCCTCATTTGAAGCCATTTTCCAAGAAAATCCGCCTACAACGGCCGTTTCGAAGCCACGACTTTCCCGGGATGGCTGCGAATCGGGCGTTGTAGGTGAAGGCGAAGACAAAGGCAAAGGCGGAGAAAGCGAAGACGGTGAAGGCAAGGGCGAAGACGGCAACAGGGAGCGCGACCCGCCCCTTCTCTCCCAAAAGATTAAGCCTTAGGTGAGCTGCTTGGCAGTCTGGTAAGATTTGCGGGCGTGGCAAGGCGGCGCAAGGGTCGCGAAAGGGTCATGTGGGGATCGTGCAAGAGCCACATAAGAACAGAATTTGAACCGCTCGAAAACCGTGCAAGAACCGCTCACAAAACGTGCAAGAACCGTGTCGAAACCGCGCTTGCTTTCGGTAAGAAAGCGATTGGAAACGTGCGAGATGCCCGCATTCTCTCGATGCGAAATCTGATATATTCCTGTCAAAGGAGAATTTATGAAGAAAGAAACCGCAGTTCAGGATGCTGTTTCGGCATGATAGCGTTTGCGCATGAAGCTTTTTCTCTATGGCATATCAGCGGCCCAATGGTGGGCGCGCGCTGCAACGCGCGGTGCGGAATCGGAAGCCTTCGGAAACGAGGCGTTCTCCGACTGCGCTCCAACGGTTCGTGGCGTTCGCTATGTAAGAAATGTCGCCCCGTTCCTCACTGAGCCGTACCACTTTCTCGTTCCGACGCGCTCCTGCGAACGGAGCGTCCGGGACGCTCAAGTTCATGTGTCTTCGTATGACTTTCCGCAAGGCTCTTTCATTCGCGTGGCAAGCGGACTTTATGTTTCATCTCCGGAGCTTTGCTTTGTTCAGATGTCTGCCGAGAAGTCCTTTTTTGCTGCGGTAAAGCACGGATACGCCCTATGCGGGCGTTTCTTGGAGAGGTCGAAAGACGAAACGGGGCTTGGGCAACGTGCGCCAATTTCCTCCGTCGCCGACTTGTCGAGGTATGTGCAGATGTGCGGCGGAGCAAGGGGAATATCAAGCGCACGTTCTGCTGTTAAGCACGTGCGCGACGGATCGGCGTCGCCGCGCGAAACGGATCTGGCCATGAGGCTTTTGCTGCCGAGCTGCCATGGCGGGTTCGGACTTCCGGATGCTGTTCTCAACTATCGCATCGATTTGAGTGTGAGGGCTCGCGCGTTCTCTCGGGGCAATTATTATGTGGCGGATTTGTGCTGGCCGCACGCCAAACTCGCAATCGAGTATGACTCCGACTTACACCTGACCTCGGATCAGTTGTCGCATGACGCAGTAAAGCGTGCTGCGCTCGAAGCGGAAGGCTACAAGGTGATCACGGTAACGCGCAAGCAGCTGAACGATCCGCTTGAAATGTTGAAAGTTGCCAAGCAGGCGGCGCATAGATTGGGAAGGCGCATAAGGCCTCAATCAGGGCGTTTCGAGAAGGAGCAAAGGGCGCTGTTCCGTCTTGCGTGAGAAGACGTTTTGCTTAGGCATTCGGTAACAAATGGGCGCTCTTTCGGTCGCTCTTGGTCGCCTTTGTTACGCTGTCCGCGAGGCTCGTTCGTCCGAATGGGGGGGGGCTCTCTTGCGGCTTAATCTGCAGTTTGGACTGCGGGTTTGCTGATGGGTCCGCCACCGGCGCGGTACTTTGCGCGCAAAGCGTCCTCGTCCTCCACGAACAGCAGGTACGTCTCAATTTCAAGGGCGTCAGCTATTCGTTGTATGTTGGCAAGCGAGATGCTGCGCCGCTGCCGCTCGACGGCACTAATGTAGGTGCGATGAAGCCCGCACTTTTCCGCAAAGGCTTCCTGCGAAAGGCCGATGGCCTCGCGATACTTCTTCACGTTTTTCGAGAAAACAAAGAGAATGTCCATGTCTCACCTGTTCTCCCGCGTCTAAGCGGGGTTGCCAGCTTTGATGGGATGATTCCTTTGTTCACTCAAAACGTCTACAGACAATAGATTTCCAGACAATAAGTCACATCTTGTGCTATAGTTCCGCGTGTTTATACGTGACTTATTGTGTTCAATTTAACAACGCCGCGAAATGCAAAAGAAGTGTGTCCGCTGCTGGCGGCAGAGGAAACGCACAGTGCGACGAGGCGGGGAAGGCGTGTCGAGGAATGGCGAGGCAACAGGTGGGGCAGGCGGAGCGAAAAGGGCAAGCGGGGTTCGTGCCCGTGCTTTTAGGGGGCGACGCAAACGCGTACGGGATGGCGCGTTCGTTTTACGAGGAATACGGCGTTCGGTCTCACGTGATCTGCAAAGGCGCTTTCCACATTTGCCAAAACAGCAAGTTGCTCACCGTCGACGTGACCGAGCCCAACCTCGAAGACGACGCCGTGTTCACGCGCACGCTGCTCGATTACGCCGCGTCGCGCGGGCGCCACGCCGCCGCGCAGCTTGTGCTTGCGCCCTGCGGCGACAACTATACGCGCATGCTCGTGCGCAACCAAGACGCCCTGCGCGACGCGTATCGGTTCAGCATCATGTCGCCTTCGCAGTTCAACTTGCTCTCCACCAAGGAGCGCTTCTATCGCACGTGCGAGCGCTTCGGCTTGGCCTTTCCCGCGGAATGCGAGGTCACGCGCGCGTCAGCAGCCGGCTTCAGGCCGCCGTTCCCCTTTCCCGTGATGGTGAAGCCGTCGAACAGCGTGGCGTATTGGAATTGCGACTACCCGGGAAAGAAGAAGGCGTTCGTGGCGCGAAGCCAAGACGAGCTCGACCTTATATTGAGCCGCGTGTTCGCATCGGACTACGACGACGCGATGATCGTGCAAGATTTCGTGCCCGGCGACGACAGCCGCATGCGCGTCATGAACTGCTACAGCAGCGTCGACGGCAAGGTGCGCATGATGACGCTTGGCGATGTGTTGCTTGAAGAGCATACGCCCGAGGGCATCGGCAGCTACGGGGCGATCATGACGGGGTTCGACGCCGACATTGCCAGACGCATTCGCGGGTTTCTTGAGGAGATCGGGTACGTGGGCTTTTCCAATTTCGACATGAAGTTCGACGAGCGCGACGGGACGTACAAGCTGTTCGAGATCAACCCTCGCCAGGGGCGGTCGAGCTATTTCGCCACGGCGTCGGGGATGAACCTTGCGCGCTACCTTGTGCGCGACGTGGTTTACGGCGAAAACGCGCCCTGCGAGGTGGCGCTTTCCGGCAAAGGCATGGGACGCGAGGTTTTGTGGACGATGGTGCCGCTGTCGGTGATCGAGGAATACGTGCATGACGCCGATGTGTTGGAGCGTGCGCGCAGGCTTGTGAAAGCTGGGCGCGTGAGCAGGTCGTACTGGACGTCTGACGACCGCTCGGTTTTGCGGTGGATCAGCTATCAGATGAACCAAAGGAACTATCGTCGGCAGTATGCCGAGTGCTTTGGTCGGCGTCATGTCGATGACTGAGTTGAAGAAGCTCGGCGTTATCGGAGGCGTAGGGCCGCTCGCCACGGCGCGTCTTTTTCGGCGCGTAGTGGAGTTGACGGACGCGCATTGCGACCAAGAACACCTTGACGTCACGGTGCTCAATCGCCCTCAAATTCCCGACAGAAGCGCGTACTTGCTTGGGCAGCCGGGCGCGCGCTCGTTCGTTGAGCCTATGCAGCAAGCGGCGCGCGAGCTTGAGGCGGCGGGCTGCGAGGTGGTGGCAACGCCCTGCAACACGGCGCACGCGCGCGAGGCTGCTATTGCGTCGGCGCTGACTCGCGCTCGATTCGTGTCGATGGTCGGCGAAGTTGTGCGCCTGCTTGCGTATGTCAGCGCGCGTCGCGTGGGTGTGTTGGCCACCGACGGGACGGTGCACGCGGGAGTGTACGGCTACGCGCTGGCGTCGTGCGGCATCGAGGTAGCGTATCCCGACGCAAAGGGGCAGCGTGAGGTCGTTCGCGTTATCTACGAAGAGGCGAAGGCGCGCTCGAGCGTGCAAGCGGGTTGTCTCGATGAATTGTTTCGTGCGTTTGCCCAGGCGGGCTGCGACGCGGTGGTTCTCGGATGCACGGAGCTGTCGCTTGTCGATGCGCCCTTGTCGTACAGGGGCATGGTGACGGTCGACGCGCTCGACGTGTTGGCTGCGGCGTGCGTGCGCGCAAGTGGTGCGCAGGTGCGCAAGGGGGAGGTCGAGCGATCTTTCGACGGACGCTTGGCGCAAGCGCTTTTGCAGCTTCAGGACGAAGGGGGAGAGTAGCGGTATGTGCGGATTTGCCGGTTTTGTCGTTACCGACGCGCTGCGCGCGACGAGCGACCCGCAGCGCGTTGCCGAGCGTATGGGTGATCGCATCAAGCATCGCGGCCCCGACGACGCGGCGTACTACATAGACGAGCGCGTGGCGTTGGCGTTTCGCCGGCTGTCGATCATCGACTTGGAGGGCGGACGCCAGCCGATCGAGAGCGAGGACGGGTCGTGCGTGCTCGTTCTCAACGGCGAGATCTACAACTATCGCGAATTGCGGGCGGAGCTCGTCAAGCGCGGGCATGTGTTCAAAACCCACGCCGACTCCGAGGTTGTGCTGCATGGCTTCGAGGAGTACGGTCGGGCGGTGCTCGACCGCCTGCGCGGCATGTTCGCGTTCGTGATCTGGGATAAGCGCAACGACGTGCTGTTCGGCGCGCGCGACATATTCGGCATCAAGCCGCTGTATTGCTACCAGCGCGGCGGCGAGTTCATGTTCGCGTCCGAGATCAAGAGCTTTCTTGCGCACCCGCGGTTTTTGTGCGAGCTCGAGCGCGCGCATATCGCCACGTATCTTTCCTATGAGTACATTCCCAATGAGCAGACGCTGTTCAAAAGCGTTCAGAAGGTGCTGCCGGCGCACTGGTTTGAATGGGACGTGCGCACGAAAAGCTTCTCGACGGGCTGCTACTACGAGATGCGCTACCGCGTTGACGAACGTTTGACGCTCGACGAGTGGGCGCAGCGCATCGACGAGGCGCTCAGCGAGTCGGTGGCGGCGCACTTGGTGTCGGACGTGGAAGTCGGCGGTTTTCTGTCGTCGGGCGTCGACTCGAGCTACTTGGTCGAGCGCGTGCTGCATGCGGGCGGCGCGGAAGGCGCAGGCGCGAGTGGCGTGGGCGCGGCGGCTGCGGAAGGCGCAAGCGCGGTCGGCGCGGCGGGCGTAGGCGGCGCAAAGGCGGGCGGGCTGCGGACGTTTTCAGTAGGCTATGCCGACGAGCGGTTCAGCGAACTTCCCGCTGCTCAGCGCCTCGCGCGCGAACTCGGCGTCGAGTGCGTGGCGAACACGGTTTCCGCAGACGAGTTTTTCGGCGCCATGCCTGCTATTCAATACCACATGGACGAGCCGTTGCCGAACCCTTCCGAAAACCCGCTGTACTTTCTTTGCGAGAACGCGGCGCGGCAGGTAAAGGTCGTTCTTTCCGGCGAAGGAGCCGACGAGTTGTTCGGCGGGTATCCGAACTACTCTCAGGAGTGCGCAACGGCGGCATACGAGCGCTGCGTACCGCGGTTTTTGCGAAGGTTGGCAGGCGCTGCGGCGGGTGGGCTGCCCTCGTTCAAGGGACAGCATTTTCTTGTGCGCGGGGCGGTTGAGCCGTGGCAGCGCAACTCGCGGGCGAACTACGTGTTTGAGGAAAGCGAATGCCGGCGTTTCCTGCGCAGCTCCGCCGAGACGCA
>JAUNGO010000005.1:71783-72456 GCA_030524475.1 Eggerthellaceae bacterium
ACAAAGCCCACAAAGCCCACAGGAGCTTTCGAAGCGGTATTTCGATGAGGCGACGCGCTTTGGGGCCGATGCGGTCACGCAGCTGCAATACGCCGACATCAAGACGTGGCTTCCGTACGACATCTTGCTGAAAGCCGACCGCATGTCGATGGCCCATTCGCTTGAGCTGCGCGTTCCTTATCTGGATCGACGTGTTCTTGAGGTGTGCTTGACCTTGCCGACAAACTTCCGTGTGCAGGGCAACACGTCGAAGGTGGCGTTGCGGAAGGCGGCGTCGCGTCGGCTTCCCGAATACGTGTGGAAACGCGAGAAACTGGGCTTTCCCTCCCCGCTGGCAACATGGTTGCGCGAGGATCGATACTATCAGATGGTGCGCGCGGCGTTTGAAGGCGCAACTGCGCGGGAGTTCTTCGTGACGAGCGAGCTAATGCGCCTGCTCAACGAGCATCGGTCGGGGAAGGTCTCGCACATGCAAAAGATATGGTCGTTCTACACGTTCATTGTGTGGCATGAGCAGTTCTTTTGATGCATCCGATGCTGCGCGAGTTTGAGAGCTGTACGGAAAACGCCTACAACGACCCGTTTGAAGCCACTCAGCGCAAGTCGTGGCTGCGAATCAGGCGTTGTAGGCGTTTTTAAGCGCCAAATCCGCCTACAACGCCCCATTTGAAGC
>JAUNGO010000048.1:0-4549 GCA_030524475.1 Eggerthellaceae bacterium
CTGGCACCTCTCAGTCGCTCAAACAGTCCTCGCTTCGCTGCGGAACTCGCTTTGTGAGAGGCGCCAGAAGCCCCTATCTTGACGAGACGCTTCTTGCCACGGGGGAGAGGAGGGGAAATGACCTGCGCGCGTAGGTCTCCTCGGGAGACTTCTGTGAAACTGGGGGTCAACCTCGGGGGGTTGCTGATGAAAAACCCCGTTACCACGGCTTCGGGGACGTTTGCCGCGGGGCGGGAGTACCACGACTTCGTCGACGTTTCCACGCTCGGCGCCGTCACGACGAAGGGCGTGTCCTTAAACGGCTGGGAAGGCAACGCGAGCCCGCGCATTGCCGAGGTGCCAAGCGGCATGTTGAACTCCATCGGGCTTCAAAATCCCGGCGTTGAGCACCTGAAAGCCCACGAGTTGCCGTGGCTCGCCGAGGTGGGCGCCACCACCGTCGTGAACGTGTCGGGGCACAGCTTCGACGAGTACGTGGCGGTCATCGAGTCGCTTGAGGACGCGCCGGTCGACGCCTACGAGGTGAACATCTCGTGCCCGAACGTCGACGCGGGCGGCATGACGATGGGTTGCCATGTGCCCAGCGTGGAGAAGGTGGTGTCGCTTTGCCGCGCCGCCACGAAACGCCCGCTCATCGTGAAGCTCACGCCGAACGTGACCGACATAACCGAGATCGCGCGCGCAGCCGAGGCGGCAGGCGCCGACGCGCTGTCGCTCATCAACACGCTGCTCGGCATGGCGATCGACGCGAAGCGCCGCCGCCCGCAGTTGGCGCGCGTGGTGGGCGGCTTTTCGGGGCCTGCCGTGAAGCCGGTGGCGCTGCGCATGGTGTGGCAGTGCCACAACGCCGTGGACATCCCGCTGCTCGGCATGGGCGGCATATCGAGCGGCGTCGACGCGGTGGAGTTCATGCTTGCGGGCGCCACGGCGGTGGCGGTGGGCACGGCGAACTTCTCTAACCCCGCGGCAACCGTCGACGTGATCGACGGCATCGTGGAGTATTGCGAGGAACAGGGCGTGCGCGACGTAAACGAGCTGATAGGAGCACTTCAATGCTAGACGACTTCCAAAACATTCCTGCGCGCGATCGCGTGATCGTGGCGCTCGACTGCGGTGCTGACGAGGCCATCGCGCTGGCCGACGCCCTGGCGGGCAAGGCTTCGTGGGTGAAGGTGGGCATGACGCTGTACTACGCGGAAGGCCCGGCCATCATCAAGATGTTCAAGCGTCGCGGCTTCAAGGTGTTTTTGGACCTCAAGTTCCATGACATTCCGCACCAGGTCGAGGGCGCGGCGCGCTCGGCGGCGGCAAGCGGCGCCGACATGATCACCATGCACACGGTGGGCGGCGTGGCCATGATGGAGGCGGCGCAGCGCGGGGCGGTCGCGGGCGCGGCCGAGGCCGGCGGCGACGTCCCGGCAACGTTAGGCATCACGGTTCTCACCTCGATGGACGCCGACGCGCTTGCGGCCACGGGCGTTACCCGCCCGCTGCGCGAGCAGGTGCTCGCCCTCGCCGCGCAGGCGCGCGAGGCCGGCATCTCGGGTGTGGTGGCGTCTCCTCAGGAGGCAGCGGCGCTGCGCGAGCTTTTGGGGCCGTGCGCGTTTATCGTCACGCCGGGCGTTCGCCCTGCGGGTGCGGCGTTGGGCGACCAAAGCCGCGTGGCAACGCCTGCCTCGGCGTTTAAGAGCGGCGCCTCGCACATCGTGGTGGGCCGCCCCATTACCCAAGCCGACGATCCCGTTGCTGCCTTCGAAGCCATCGCGGCGGAGCTTGATGCCGCCATCTCATAGAGTATTTGTGGGGGAAATGTTAATTTTCCCAGTTCAGCGTACGTTTCATCCATAATATTGGCGCTTGAACCGCCAATTGGGCGCATCGTGCGCCGCGCTTTTGGCGGGAACATGGATTCGCGTATATGCGCGCGCCTTGCGGCGTGCGCGTGTCAAACACGAAGGTGACAAGAAGAAGGAGAACGTTCATGGCTATCCCTCAACTCAGCCCTGAGGCTCGTGCGGAGGCTCTTGAGAAGGCTAAGGCCGCGCGCATCAAGCGTGCCGAGGTGCGCGACGAGCTGAAAGCCGGCAAACTCACGATCGAGCAGGTTCTCGACATGAAGGACGACCCGGTGGTCGGCCGCATGAAGGTGTCCACGCTGATCGAGACGCTACCCGGCTACGGCAAGGCGAAGGCTGAGAAGGTCATGAAGGAGCTGCAGATCGCCGAGAGCCGCCGTCTGCGCGGTTTGGGCGAGCGCCAACGTGCCGCTCTGCTTGAGCGCCTGAGCTAGTTCATGCGCAGCGGAAATCTTTTCGTCATCTCGGGGCCATCAGGTGCCGGCAAGGGCACGCTGGTGGCCCTCTTGCGCGAGGCCGTTCCCGACACGTGGATCTCGGTGTCCGCGACGACGCGTGCGCCCCGCGCGGGCGAGGTCGACGGCGTGCACTACTTCTTCAAGACCGAGGAAGAGTTCCTAAAGCTGGCGGGCGCCGGCGGCTTCCTTGAGTGGGCGCGCTACAACGGCAACTGCTACGGCACGCCGCGCGCGTCGGTCGAGGAGCATATTGCGGCGGGCGAGCAGGTGATTCTCGAGATCGAGGTGCAGGGCGCTTTCCAGGTTCGCGAGAAAATGCCCGACGCGCACTTGGTGTTCATCGAGCCGCCGTCTTTGGAGGTGCTCGAGGAGCGCCTGCGCAACCGGGGAACCGAGACGGACGACGTGATAAGGGAGCGCCTTGACGTGGCGAAGGTGGAGCTTTCCCGTAAAATGGAGTATGATGTACGGCTGGTAAACGACGACCTTCAGCTTGCGCTTGCCGAGCTGGTGGCTTACGTGAACGAACAAGCCGAAGACACACGAGGGTAGACGACATATGAGCATTATTGAACCTAAGATCGACGTTCTTCTAAACGAGACCGAGAACGACCGCTTTCTGCTGTGCACCTTGGCGTCGAAGCGCGCGCACGACATCAACGACATGATGCGTGGTCAGCGCGACCGCGCCATCCAGCTGCAAACGGCCGTCGAGATTGCCCGCGCGGCCGACAAAAAGCCGCTCTCGATGGCGTTCAACGAGATCGCCCGCGAGGAAGTCTCCTACGACCCCGAAAGCATCGACGCGAAGAATCACTAAGGTTTTTATTCCGCTGTTGCTGACGCAACAGCGGAACGAATCGACGCTGCGAAGGGCTGGGATACCCATCCTTGCCCCTTGTTTCGACCACGGCGCGGCACAAAGGCCGCTTGGGTCGAAGGCGGGGCAATTATGGGCATCCCAGCCCTTCTCGCTGACGTTACGAACGACTGCGAGTTTTTTCATTGTGCTGCCGCTTGGTCGCGCTGCGTTTGCTGGTTAGCTCCGTAGGGCAAGGGCCATGCCCTTGCCGTCCAGCTGAGGCGTGTTTGCGCGAGGTTTGCGGTTTTGGCTCTGTTGTAGGCAGACCCTCGATCGTTTGGCTTTCGGGGGTCTTTCCGCGATTTGAGGATTTCCCATGCCTGAGTTTCAACGCATTGTTTTGGTGCATTACCACGAGATTGGCTTGAAGGGCCACAATCGCTCGGCTTTCGAGATGCGCCTTTTGCGCAACCTTGAGTCGCTTTTGGGCGACTTTCCCGTGGTGACCATTCATCGCATCGCGGGGCGTCTGCTCGTGTTCTTGCGCGAGGACGCCGACCACGACACGATGTGCGCCTGTGCCGACGCGATCGTGAACGTGCCGGGCGTGGCGCGCGTGTCGTGCGGCTTTAAGTGCGAGCGCGAGCTGGAGCTCATGGGCCAGGCGGCGCGCGCGGCGCTCGCCGAGGCGGGGGAGTTCACCACGTTCAAGGTGAGCGCGCGGCGCAACCACACCGATTTCCCCATCGACTCGATGACGCTCAACCGCGAGGTGGGCGCCGTTTTGTGCGAGGCGTTTCCCGATAAAAAGGTGCGCATGAAAGACCCCGACGTGACGGTCGGCGTCGAGGTGGTGCAAAACGCGTGCTACGTGTACGCCCGAAGCATTCGCGGTATCGGCGGCTTGCCCGTGGGCGCGTCGGGCACGGTGGTGAGCTTGCTTTCCTCGGGGATCGACTCGCCTGTAGCGCTGTGGCGCATGGCGCGGCGCGGCGCGGTGTGCGTCGGCGTGCATTTCTCGGGGCGCCCCCAAACCTCCGACGCGTCGGAGTTCCTCGTCGACGACATTGCGCGCGTGCTGGAAAAGACGGGATGCGTCGCGCGGGTGTACGTCGTTCCCTTTGGCGACTACCAACGCGAGATATCGCTGCTCGCCCCGCCGTCTTTGCGCATCATTTTGTACCGCCGCCTCATGTTCAAGGTGGCCGAGCGTCTGGCGCGGCGTGAGCGCGCGGGCGCGCTGGTTACGGGCGAGAGCTTAGGCCAGGTGGCCTCTCAGACGCTCGACAACATACGCTGCACCGACGCGGCGGTTGACATGCCGGTGTTTCGCCCGCTTATCGGCACCGATAAACTGGAGATCATTGGCGAGGCGCAGCGCTTGGGCACGTTCGAGATCTCCTCGCAAGACGCGCCCGACTGCTGCACGCTGT
>JAUNGO010000048.1:4559-17591 GCA_030524475.1 Eggerthellaceae bacterium
GCAGCCCTGAGACGCACGCGAAGCTGCCCGACGTCGAGGAGGCCGAGGCGAAGCTGCCGATCGATCGGTGGGTGGAGGAGCTGGCCGAAGCTGCTGAGGTTCACGACTACGCTTGCGCCGCGTACAAGAGGCGCAAGTAGATTTTCCCACAACTGGTAACGTGGCTGCTTGATCTCGGTAAGAAACGCGCGAGATTTGCGCACCATACCTGCAAGAAATCGGCGCGACTCTCGCTTGATTTCGGTACGAAAGCGGTCGGATTCCTGCTTCCCTTCGCGGAGAGACCTGCAAGTTGCGGGTTTCTTCCGTTTCCCTTTCGTCGGCAAAACGCGCGAGACATTCGCTTGACCTGTGCCATCAACGGGTAAAACGGCGCTGCTACCCTTGAAGCGAACACCTTCGAGGGAAAGGCGGCGTCTGTGGGTTTTCAAGACTCGGCGTTTTCGTTGCGCTCGCGCTTGCATTTGGGAAAGGTGGGCCCCGCGGCGCTTGCAGGGGCAATTGTCGTCGGCGCGCTGGTTCTTGTCTGCGCGGCGTTCGGCATGGTTCAGGCGACTCCGTCCCACGAGTTTGAAGTGGTCAAGGCGCAAGACGCCTCGGATGCCGATGCGGCGCGTCTTGAGGGATCGGCGTCCGACGACGTGCGGGACGGCGCCGCGGAAGCGCTCATCTACGTCCATGTGAGCGGGTGCGTGGCGACCCCCGGCGTCTATGCGCTTGCGGAGGGCGCGCGCGTGACCGATGCCGTCGAGGCGGCGGGCGGTTTTGCGGAAGGCGCGTCCGAGGGCTCGCTGAACCTCGCGCGCCTGCTCAACGACGGCGAGCAGGTGGCGGTGCCCTCGGTTGAGGAGGCGGCGAGCGCTGCGGTCGGCGCAAGCGCCGCAGCGGGTTCGGCGAGTGCGGCGATAGGTTCAAGCACAACGACGCGCGTGAACATCAACACGGCCAGCGCCGCCGAGCTGCAGACGCTTGACGGTATCGGCGAGGTTACGGCGCGCAAGATTGTGAGCGATCGCGAGGCGAACGGCCCCTTCGCCACTGTCGAGGACATCAAGCGCGTCTCGGGGATAGGCGACAAGAAGTTCGAGAACCTGAAAGACTTCATATGCGTGGGGTGAGCGAGTTTCGGCGTGCGTTCGAGGCGACGTTCGGGTTCGACGGATGCGACGCCTCGGGCGACGACAAGCCTCCGCGACCCGGCTTGCCTTTGATGCTGCCCCTTGCGCTTTCCCTGTGGGCCGTGTGCGCGGCGGCCTACACGGCGCTCGGCTCGCTTGACGCCGTATGCGCACAGACGTCGGCGCTTGCGGGCGCGGTCGGCTCGATTGCTCTCGCTGTGCGGCTTGCAAGGGCGTCGCACCCTCGCGTCGTGTCCGTTGTGCTCGGTTGTATGTTGGGGCTGTGCTGCGCGGGCTGCGGCGCGGTGGGTCTCTTGAGAGAGGCGTCGCTCGTTGAGTGCGGGGCGCAAACGTGGGTTTTTGAGCTTGTCGAGGATGCCTCGTCGGGCGACTTCGGCTCGACGGCTCTCGCCTGCGCGGAAAACAAAGAGGGCGCAACAGCACGCGTGCGCCTTATGTTCGCAGACGAGGTGAGTCTGTTGCACGGCGCGCGCATCGAGGCGACCGCGAAACTCGCGGCGCCGAGCGAATCGAACCGTGCGTACTTGTGGAGTCGAGGATCATGCGCCGTGGCCCGCATAGGGTCTTTCAGCGTTGTGGAGCAGACAGGGGCTGTTGCCGCGATTCGCTCGGCGCGGGCGTGCGCGATCGAGCAGCTCGGGGCGCACGGAGGAAGCCAAGCAGGGCTTCTACAAGCGCTTGCCTGCGGGTACCGCAACGCCATCGAGGACGAGGGCGCGTACGAAAGCTACAAAACGACGGGGCTTGCCCATCTGGTGGCGGTTTCGGGGGCCCACCTCGCCATCGTTTGCGCGATGGTCGGCTGGGCGCTCAAGGCCTTGCGCGTGCCGCACGGTGCGCGCCTCGCCCTTCAATCGGCATTTGTCCTGGCATACCTCGTGATGGCGGGCGTTCCTGTGTCGGCGGTGCGCGCGGCGGCCATGGTGCTGCTCTCGTTCTCGGCGTCGGTTGCGCGTCGACGCAACGTCTCGGCGAACGCCCTTGCGCTCTGCCTCATCGTCTTTGTTGCGCTCGATCCGACCTCGTCGGTGTCGGTGTCGCTGCTTCTTTCGGCGGGCTCGACGCTGGGCATCATACTGTTCGCGCCTCTTGTTGCCTCGTGGTTCGCGGGCTTTCCGCGCCCGTTGCGCGCGCTTGTCGCCGAGCCGGCGGGTTTGACTCTCTCGTCGAGCGTCGCCACCCAACCCGTCTCGGCGGCGCTTTTCTCCCAAGTTCCCTTAATCGCCCCCGTGGCGAACACCGTGGCCGCTCCCTTGTTTTCCCTTGCTTGCGTGGCCGCCCTCGCAGCGTCGGTTTTGTCGTGTCTCGCGCCCGCCGAGGCGGCCTTGTTCGTCTCGGCTGCGGCCGCGCTCGTTGCGCCGCTCGACGCGACGGTCGGTTTTTTAAGCTCTGTCTCGTACGCCTGCGTGGCGGTTGACGTGCCTGAAGTGCCGATGATCGCCTTGTCGGCGGCAACGTGCACCGCGCTTTGGGCCGCGTGGCCGACGTTCAGCGTGCGCGGGCTTGCGGCGGGCTCTGCCGTTGCGGCGGCTGCTCTTGCGGCGGTTCTCGTAGTTGTCCCGCTTTTCCGCGCGGACGAGATTGTGATGCTCGACGTGGGCCAAGGCGACGCGCTCCTTGTGCGCAGCGGGGGCTCCAGCGTGCTTATCGACACGGGAAACCAAGACGCGCGCTTGCGCTCGGCGCTCGGGCGGCAAGGGGTCTACGCGCTCGACGCGCTTTTCGTTACGCACGGCGACGACGACCATTGCGGGAGCATGGGCGCTCTTGCGGGTGTGGTTGCAGTTGATCAGGTGCTTCTTGCCGCTGATGCGCAAACGTGCGCCTGCAAGCCGTGCGAAAGCTTGCGCGCATCGGCGGAGGCGGCGGCAGGCGAGCAGAGCGTGGCGTACCTTGAGGCGGGTGATACGGTGCGCGTGGGGAACTTTACGCTTGAGGTGGTCTGGCCGCACGCTTTCGCTGACGAGGGCGGAAACGCCGACAGCCTCTGCTTGCTCGCGGCGCTCGACGTCGATCGCGACGGGGAAGTCGATTGGACGGCGCTTTTCTGCGGCGACGCCGAGGCAGATCAAGTTGAGCGCGTCGTCGAGGAGCAGGGGCTTTGCGCGCGCGGCGGCGTCGACGTGCTCAAAGTGGGGCACCACGGCGCGCGCGTGTCGCTTACCGACGAGCTTGCCCGCGCGTTGAGCCCGCGCGTCGCGCTCATCAGCTGCGGAGCGAACAACCGCTACGGCCACCCCAACGAGGAAACCCTTGAGCGCCTCGAGTCCGTCGACGCCCGCATCCTCAGAACCGATCAATCGGGAGACGTCAAGCTCACCTTCACCAAAGGCGCGATGCAGGTGAGTTGAGGATTGCTCACGTGGCGCGAGATGCCTTTTGCGCGCATCTGAGGCGTTCGCTCTAGCGTGCAATCGGCTACAATACCCTTATGGCTACGAATAAGAACACGGAACTTTTGCCTGCCTATTTGGTGGTGGGGGAGGACGCCCTGAAGCGCGAGGCGGTGCTGTCGCGTTTGCGCCGGCGCATGGAGGCGTTCGGCGATTTGTCGTTTAACTCCGACGACCTCAACGGCGAGGTGATCGAGGGCGCGGCGGTCGTGTCGGCGTGCAACACGATACCGTTTGCCAGCGAGAAGCGCCTGGTGTACGTGCGCAACGCCGACAAGTTGAAGAAAGCCGACTCCGAAGAGGTGGTGGCGTACCTGAAGTCGCCCGCCTCCACCACGGTGCTCGCCCTTGAGGCGGAAAAGCTCGCCAAGAACACGCGCCTGTACAAGGCGGTCGCGGCGTTGGGCAAATCGGCGGTCATCGACTGCGCGCCGCCGAAAAGCTACGAGTTGCCGCGCCAGGTGCGCGCCATGGCAACGAGCCACGGGGTAACGTTCACCGACGGAGCGGCGGTGAAGCTTGTGGAGCTCGTCGGCGAGAACACGGTGCACCTCGACAACGAGATCAAAAAGATAGCGCTTGCCCACCGCGGGCGCGACGCGGTGAACGAAAACGAGGTCATTGCGCTCACGGCGCGCACGGCTGAGGTGAAGCCGTGGGAGTTCGTCGACGCGTTCGCGGCGCGCGACCTTGCGAAATGCCTGCGTTTTTTGCAGCTGATGGAATCGACGTCGCCCCATGCGCTCATCGCCATGTGCGTGAACCGCATACGTGAGCTGATGTGCGCCCAGTCGCTCATGCGGCGCGGGTCGGTGTCGCAGCTGCCCCGTGCGCTCGGCATGCCCGACTGGCGTTGCAAGCATCATGCCACGTGGGCGCGGAAGTTTGCGGGAGCGGAGCTGCGGCGCGCCGTCATCTCGGCGCGCGACGTCGAGCAAGCGATGAAAAGCGGCGCCGACCCGAACGCGGCGTTTCTCGATTGGGTCGTTGGCGTGTTGAAGTAGGGTAAGAGCCGCGCGCCCGTCGAGCGACCGGTACGCGAGGCAACAAAAAACGCCCGCCAATATGGCGGGCGTTTTGCGTCGTAGGGCGCGTTTGGCGCTACTCGGCGGCCTCTTCGGCCTCGGCGGCAGCTTCCTCGGCGGCAGCCTTCGCGGCTTCCTCCGCCTTGCGCTTCTTGGCAGCCTCCTCGATCTTCAGCTGCTTCTTGCGGCGCTTCGCCTTCTCGGCAGACTTCGCGGCCAGCGCCTCCTTGCGGGCAGCCTTCGCGGCCTTCTTCTTGTTGCCGGTGGCCTCCTGCTTCTTGGGCTCGGGCTTCACGTAGGCGGCGCGGTCGGCGTCGGTCACCACGGTGTTCGCCAGCTTCATGATGCCGCTCTTGCGGTTGGCGGCCTGGTTCTTGTGGATGACGCCCTTGCTGACGGCCTTGTCCATCAGGCGGCACGCGGCCAGCGCGTAGGCGTACGCCTCGGCGCCGTTGCCGGCGGCCACGGCGTCCTTGACGTGGCGGGTCGCGGTCTTGAGCTCGGCCTTGACGGCGCGGTTGCGCATGCGTGCCTTCTCGTTGGTGATGATGCGCTTCTTCTGCGACTTGATGTTTGCCATTGTTCCTCCTGTGTGTATTCGATGCAAACAAAAACAGCGCGTTTCAGCGCTGCGAGTGGATGCCCATAAAGATTCGGTTGCGGAAGATGAACGACGGCACATGCAGCAAGCGGCGCATTGACGCGCCCTCTCCAACGCCGCGCGAAGGCGCAGCACGCGTGCATGTTCAAGGCGGCGGGTTTTCTCCGCCTTGCGACCCGTCGGTCATCCAGCGATTCGAATCCTTGTGTGCAGCCACGTCTGCGGATGCGGCGCCTAATGAGCGCCAACACGTATCGCTGAATACGCAAAGCGAAAGGATAACAGAAAAAGCATTTCGCTGCACATGATTTTCTTGTTTTTAGGTAATTCCACAACAATGCCGACAACTTGCCGCATTTATGTTGTCTGTACGGGATCGTCACCTGTGGTCTCGAAGAGCGTCCTTGTTGCGCAAGACTCTTGTCACAGACGGATAATGTGGCTATAATCATAGTAATATGGTTACAAAAGGAGTTGAAATGGCTGGAACTGCAACGCTTAATGTGCGCATGGATTCGGATACAAAGCGTGATTTCACGGCGTTTTGCGATGAATTGGGAATGTCAGCTTCGTCTCTCATGAACGTCTTTGCGAAAACCGTCGTGCGTAACCAGGAGGTTCCCTTTGCTATGACAACGCGTGTGCATGGGCATGAGGCTGAGCGCTATCGCCGCATCTTTCCTCGCTCCGAAGCCGAGCTTCTCGATATGCTTGAAGATGCTGCTGCCGTTCCGCTGGATTCGTGTGTCAGCCAGCGGCAAGGCATGCAGGATTTCGAGGAGCGCATGGGATGGTAGATGAGCCTTACGACCTCGTTTGGACGCCTGAATTCAGTGAAGACCTCTTTCTTGCCGTCGACTACATTCAAAACTACCTTAAGATGCCTGTGGCTGCCCGGGAACTTTATGACGACATAACCGGCAAACTCGAAAAGCAGCGTTACACGCCGACAATCGCCGTCGCACGCAAAGGGATGCGTGGGCAAACGTTTTACTGTGTGAGCCACGGGCGCTACAATGCCTACTACGTGATAGAGAGCAGAACCATCAAGGTTGTCGGCTTGAAGCACCAACTTCAATCTTGATGAAATGAGGTAGCTAAGCAGTTTGTTAAGATGTTGGTCAGTTAAAGCTGCCATTATCGAAGTCCACAAGAAAGCACAACATGACGCAAGACCCCTCCCATATTCGGAACTTTTCCATCATCGCACACATCGACCACGGCAAGTCAACGCTGTCCGACCGTATCCTTGAGCTCACGGGCACGGTGGCCAGCCGCGACATGCAAGAGCAGCTGCTCGACTCGATGGACATCGAGCGCGAGCGCGGCATCACCATCAAAAGCCAGGCCGTGCGCGTGGAGTACACCGCCGACGACGGCGAAACCTACCAGTTCAACCTCATCGACACGCCGGGGCACGTCGACTTCACCTATGAGGTGTCGCGTTCGCTGGCGGCGTGCGACGGCGCGGTGCTCGTGGTCGACGCCACGCAGGGTGTCGAGGCGCAAACGGTGGCCAACGCCATGATGGCGATGAACGCGAATTTGGAAATCATCCCGCTCATCAACAAGATCGACCTGCCCGCCGCCGACCCCGAACGCGTGAAGGCCGAGATCGAGGACGGCTTGGCGCTGCCCGCCGACGACGCCATCCTCGCCAGCGGCAAGACGGGCGCCGGTGTGCACGACCTCTTGGAAGCCGTGGTGTACAACATCCCCGCGCCTACAGGCGACGCGCAAGCGCCCCTGCGCGCGCTCATCTTCGACAGCTACTTCGACCCCTACCGCGGCGTGGTGGCGCTCATCCGCGTGGTGGACGGCGCCGTGAAAAAGGGCGACCGCATTCGCATGATGGCCACCGGCACCGAGGTGCTCGTGGAGGAGGTGGGCGCGCGGCACCCCGCCGAGGTTGCCGAGCCCGCGCTTTCCACGGGCGAGGTGGGATACCTCGTCACGGGCCTCAAAGACGTGCGGCAGGTGAAGGTCGGCGACACCATCACCACCTGCGAGGGCGGCGTGGATGCGCCGCTTCCCGGTTACCGCGACGCGAAGCCCATGGTGTTCACGGGTCTGTTTCCCATCGAGGGCGACCAGTACGAGCCGCTCAAAGAGGCGCTCGAGAAGCTCTCGCTCAACGACCCGGCGCTCGTGTGGGAGCCGGAGAAGTCCCACGCGCTCGGCTTCGGCTTCCGCGTGGGCTTCTTGGGGCTGCTTCACATGGAGGTCATTAAGGAACGGCTCGAGCGTGAGTTCAACCTCGACCTTCTGGCCACCGCGCCCTCGGTCGAGTACCGCGTGCACATGAAAAACGGCGAGGTCGTCTCGCTGCATTCGCCGCAGGAAATGCCCGACCCCGGCACCTACGACCACGTGGAGGAGCCCTATCTTTCGGCCAAGGTGCTCATCCCGCCCGACTACGTGGGGGCGGTCATGGACCTCACCGTGGCGCGGCGCGGCACCTTCGTCACCATGAACTACCTGTCGCCCACCACGGTGGAGATGCTCTGGGAAATCCCGCTTTCCGAGCTCATCATGGACTTCTTCGACAAGCTGAAGTCCAACACCAAAGGCTACGCGAGCCTCGACTACGAGTTTTTGGGCTACAAGCCCTCCGACCTGGTGAAGCTCGACATACTGCTTTCGGGCAAGCCGGTCGACGCGCTGTCGTTCATCGTGCACCGCGACAAGGCGTACGACCGCGGGCGCGTGCTGTGCGAGAAGCTCAAAGAGATCATCCCGCGCCAGATGTTCGAGGTGCCCATCCAGGCGGCCATCGGCGGGCGCGTGCTGGCGCGCCAAACGGTGAAGGCGAAGCGCAAAGACGTTCTGGCGAAGTGTTACGGCGGCGACATCAGCCGCAAGCGCAAGCTGCTGGAGAAGCAGAAGGCGGGCAAGAAGCGCATGAAGGCCATCGGCAGCGTGGAGGTGCCCCAAGAGGCGTTCATGGCAATTTTGAAGGTAGATGAGTAGCATGCGCCCAAAGCGCGAGGAATACGACTGGATTAACGACCCGTTCGACGAGAAGAAGTGCGCCGAGGAGCTTGAGCGGGCGCGCGGCGGCAAGGCGGCGGGCTGCGGCCTGGCGGTCGTCGTTGTGGCGGCGCTTGCGCTGATCGTGGGCGCCGTGGTCGCGATCGGCGCGTTGGGCGCGGCTCTTTAGGCACGGTGCGGCTTTATGGCGCTTTTCGGGAAATACGAGGCGTTGCTGGCCCCGATGGCCGGCGTGTCCGACATCGCCTTTCGCACGCTGTGTCTGGAGCAAGGGGCCGATTTGGCCTTCACCGAGATGGTGTCGGCGAAGGGGCTGTCGTACGCGAACGAGAAGACGCGGCATCTGCTGGCGCTGGCGGAAGGCGAGCGCGAGGTGGGCGTGCAGCTGTTCGGGCACGAGCCCGACACGATGGCGGCGCAGGCCGCGTGGGTGGAAGACGCGCTGGGGGAGCGCCTGGCGTATCTGGACGTGAACATGGGGTGCCCCGCGCGCAAGATCGTGAGCAAAGGCGACGGCAGCGCGCTCATGCGCGAGCCTGAGCTGGCGGCGCGCATCGTGGCTGCGGTGAAGGCCGCGGTTGCGCACCCGGTGACGTGCAAGTTTCGGCGCGGCTGGGAGGAAGGCGCGGAGACGGCGCCTGAGTTCGCGCGGCGCATGGAGGACGCGGGCGTCGACGCGGTGTGCGTGCACGGGCGCTACGCGCTGCAGATGTACCGCGGGCGCGCCGCGTGGGACGCGATCGGGCGCGTGAAGGCGGCGGTCGGCGTGCCCGTGGTGGGCAACGGGGACGTGCGATGCGGCGCCGACGCGGCGCGGATGCGCGCGCAAACAGGCTGCGACGCGGTGATGGTCGCGCGCGGCGCCGAGGGAAACCCGTGGCTGTTCGCGCAGGTGAAGGCCGCGTTGACAGGGGAAGCGGAACCCGCGCCCCCGACGGTGGCCGAGCGGTTGGCCATGGCGCGCCGCCACGCCGAGCTGCTGTCGCGGCGCGAGGGGCGCAACATCGTGCGCATGCGCAAGCACGCCATGTGGTACGTGGGCGGTCTGCCGGGCGCCGCCGCCGCGCGGGCCAAGATCAACTACTGCACCACGCTTGAAGACTTCAACCACGTGTTCGACGAGCTCGAGGCAATCGCCTGCGAGCACGGCGCGCCGCCGGCGCGTCCTGCGACGGGCGAAAGAGTGTGAGCGCGATGGCTTACGACCCGTATAAGGCGCTTTACATCCATATTCCGTTTTGCGTGTCGCGGTGCGCGTACTGCGACTTCGCCACACGTGCCGTGGCGGCCGATTCTGCCGAGGTGGCCGCCTACGTGGAAGACCTCGTGATGCAGATTCGCCGTGCGGGCAAGGAGGGCAAGCTCGCCGAGGTCGAGACGGTCTACATCGGCGGGGGCACGCCCACGCACGTGGGCTCGCGCGCGCTTTCGCAGCTGCTCTACACGCTAGGCGTGTCCATGCACCTTACGCCCGAGGTCGAATGCACGGTGGAGTGCAACCCCGAAAGCCTCGACGAGCGCTTGGTGCGCGATATGTGGGCGCTCGGCGCGAACCGGCTCTCCATCGGCGTACAGAGCTTCGACGACCGCCTGCTGCGCACGCTCGGGCGCGCGCACGACGCCGACGGCGCGCGGCGGGCGATAGCGGCGGCCCAAGCGCGCTTCGAGAACGTGAGCATCGACTTGATGTGCGGCCTTCCCGGGCAAACGACGCGCGATTTCCGCGCCAGCGTGGAGGAGGCGGCCTCTCTCGGCGTGACGCATGTGAGCGTGTATCCGCTGACCATCGAGGAGCATACGCCGTTTGAGCGCATGGTGGCGCGCGGCGAGATAGACGAGCCCGACGACGACGCGGAGGCCGAGCATATGCAGGTGGCCGCCGAGGCGTTGAGCCGCGCGGGCTTTCGGCGCTACGAGGTGGCAAGCTACGCGCGCCCGGGGTTCGAGAGCCGCCACAACGCGGCGTACTGGACGGGCAAGCCCTATTTGGGGCTGGGCGCGTCGGCGGCCACGATGACGCAAAACGCCGAGCGGCGCACGCGCGTGCAGGACGGCCACGTGACCGACGACCTTGACGCGGCGCAGATGGCGGCCGAGGACTTGATGCTCGGCATGCGCATGACGCGCGGCGTGGCGGACGCGCAGGTTGAGGCTGCGCGCGTGCTGCTGCCGCAGGTCGAAGGCGTGTTCGCCGCGCTTGAACGCGACGGCTACGTGAGGCACGCGGACGGGCGCTGGCAACCCACCGAGCAGGGGTGGCTTTGCGGCAACGACCTCTACGGCCGCATCTTCGACCTCGCGCCGTAGGGGTGTCTTGTCGCGAAGGCATCCGGCGCATGCAGATTTCGTAGGGCAAGGACCCTGTCCTCGCCTCTCCGCTCGCGCCGTTCTCTATGAATTTCCTTCGTATTCGCCGATACGTTAGCACTCTCACGCTTTGGCTGCTAAAATGGCATGTTGGCATGCGGCGAACGCAGCGCGGGAGGTGAGCGAAGGCATGCTTTCGGACAGACGGCAGCGCGTGTTGAGCGCGCTTATCGAGGAATACGTGGCGCGGGCGATGCCCGTCGGGTCGCGCACGCTCACCGAGCGCTATCGGCTCGGCGTGAGCTCCGCCACCGTGCGCAACGACCTCTCGGCGCTCGAGGACGCGGGCTACATCACGCAGCCGCATACCTCTGCCGGGCGTATTCCCACCGACGCCGGCTACCGCGCGTTCGTCGACGAGCTCATAAGCCACGGCATCGCCGAGGAGGAACACCCGCACGACGACATTGTGAGCGAGTTGCGCGCCAGCGCCGCTGAGCTCGACGACCTCATGGAGCAAACGTCCGCCGCGCTCACGCGCCTGACCGACTGCCTCTCCATCGTGATGGCGCCGTCGTTCTCGGCGCACATCCGCCAGCTGTCGCTCATATCGCTGACCAACTACCGTGCGCTCATCGTGATCGTGGCCGAGGACGGGCGAGTCGTCAACCGCAACGTCGCGTTCGCCGAGGAGGTCACACCCGACGAGTTGGCCGCCGTGCAGAACCTGCTCGGGCGCGTGCTCGTGGGCAAGTCGGTGCGCGAGGTGCGCGAGGGCTTCGACCGCCAAACCTACGAGGCGATGCGCGACCCGCTCGTGCAGCTGGTGCTCGACGAGGTGATCGCGTGCCTGCAGGAGAACAACATCGGCCGCGCGCACCGGCTCGGCATGAGCTCGCTCATGCGCAAACCCGAGTTCAGCAGCTCAAGCGCGCTTCTTCCCATTATGGAGGTGCTCGAGGACGACGCGGTGCTTTTCCACGTGCTCGACGAGTGCCCCGACGACGCGGGCGCGTCAGGCGCGGAAGGGGAAGGCGTGGGCGTCGCCCACGGCGGCGAGCACGTGATGGTGCGCATCGGGCGCGAGAACGCGGCGGCGGAGCTCTCGGGCGTGTCGGTGGTGGCCAGCGCCTACGGGCGCGGCGAGGGCGAGGGCATCGTGGCGGTCATCGGGCCCACGCGCATGGACTATTCGCGGGTCATTCGCGCGGTGCGCGCCGCCCAGCACGTGCTGCGGGACGAGTGAGGCGGCTCAAACGAGGTAACAAGGGGGTCGGGGAAAGGAGCGTCTGTCGTGCGCGCCTTTCGCGGCTCCGTACGGCATAGAGGAAAGGTTGAAGAAGGTTTCCCATGGCAAAAGACTTGTACGAGGTGCTCGGCGTTTCGCGTGACGCCTCCGAAGCTGAGATCAAGAAGGCGTTTCGCCACAAGGCGCGCGAGCTGCATCCCGACGTGAACAAGGCTCCCGACGCCGAGGACCAGTTCAAGGAGCTCAACGAAGCCTACGACGTGCTCTCCGACGCCAACAAGCGCGCGCAGTACGACCGCTTCGGCACCGTTCCGGGCGCGGCGGGCGGCAGCCCCTACGGCGGCGGTAGCGGATACGTTGACTTCGAGGACTTGTTCGGCGGCGGTTTCGGCGGCATGGGCGACATCTTCTCCACCTTCTTCGGCGGCAACGCGGGCGGCGGGCGCGCAGTGCGCAAGGAAGGCCGCGACATGGGCATCGGGCTGCGCCTCACGCTTGAGGAAGTGGCGCGCGGCGTGAAGAAGGAGATCGTTTACGACCGCCTGGCGCCGTGCCCCGACTGCGACGGGTCGGGCTTAGGCGAAGGCGGGCGCGAGGTGACGTGCTCGGAGTGCGGCGGCAAGGGTCGCGTGGTAACCGTGCAGCAGACCATTTTGGGCAACATGCAGTCGTCGTCGACCTGCCCGAAGTGCCACGGCACGGGCTCGTCGATCGAGAACCCGTGCCCGGAGTGCGAGGGCCAAGGCCGCGTGCCCGACCGCCAAAAGGTGTCGGTCGAGGTCCCGGCGGGTATCCGCGACGGCCAGCAGCTGCGCGTGTCGGGCTTCGGCGAGGCGGGTATGCAGGGCGCCCCCCCCGGCGACCTCATCGTGACGGTGCGCGTGCAGCCGCATGAGTTCTACGAGCGCGACGGCGAGGACCTCCACGTGCAGGTGAGCATCCCCATGGTGCAGGCAGCGCTCGGCGCGGAGATCGAGATTGAGGGCATCTTCGACGACGAGGAGGTGCCGGTGCGCATCCCCGAGGGAACGCAGAACGGCCAGGTCATCCGCTGCAAAGGCTACGGTATGCCGCGTTTGCGCTCGGACGCGCGCGGCGATATGTTCGTGCACGTCGACGTGAAGATCCCCAAGCGCCTTTCCAAGCGCGAGCGCGAGATTTTGGAAGAGCTGGCGGAGGAGATGGGCGAGGAAGTGTCGGAAGCCCGCTCGCCGCTGCAGAAGTTGCGTGATATGTTCTAGCGTTCGGGCTCTCTTTGACAGGCTTTCTTGCTCCCGCGGCGAGGGGGGGCGGGGCCTGCCGGGGTGAAGGCCTGTGGCGCGGGGGC
>JAUNGO010000096.1 GCA_030524475.1 Eggerthellaceae bacterium
GGCACCTCGCCTTCCAGGCGCTCGAGCAGCGCGTCGATCACGCGGTCGACCTTGAGCTTGGGCAGCTGCTCGCTTTTCTGCTTGCCGATGTTGCGGCGCATCTGCGTGCGCAGGTCACTCACGTCGGTGCAGCCCACCTTTAACGCCAGCTCGTCGTCGACGGCGGGAAGGATGCGCTTGCGGAAGCTCTTGACCTGCACCACCGCGTGCAGCTCGCCGTCGCCGAAGTCGGAGTTGCCCTCCTCGTCTTTGGCCTCGAAGTCGAAGTCGAGCTCGTCACCGGCCTTCGTGCCCACGATGTGCTCGTCGAACGACGCGGGCATCGTGCCGTCGCCGAGGCCCACCATGCGGCTCGCTCCGCGCAGGCCCGGCAGCACCTTGCCGTGGTTGTCGACCGTGAGCACGAGCATGGCGAAATCGCCCATTTCCGCCGCGTGGTCGGGGTCTTTGATCTCCTCGAAGGAGTGGTAGTAGTCCTGAAGCTCGGCGATTTGGCGCTCGACTTCCTCGTCGGTGACTTCCTCGGGAGGCATCTCGATGGACACCGCGCCCGCGTCGGTCAGCTTCATCACGGGGGCCACCGGGCCCGACACCGTGAAGCTGAACGGCTGTCCCAGCTCAAGCTGCTCGCCCACGTTGAACTGCGGCTCCTCGATGAAGATCACGTCCGAGCCGTCGATGGCCGCAAAGCCCTGCTCGTTGATGAGCGTCTCAGCCACGCCGCCCATCGCGTTGGCGTGCCCGCCGACGCTTTGCTCCAGCACGGTACGCGGAGCCTTCCCCTTGCGAAACCCCTTGAGGTCGCGCTGGGCGATCTGAGCGAAAAACTCGTCCGCGGCAGCGTCAACCTCTTCGGCGCTCGCCGTGATAGTGAGGACGACTTCCTGACGCTCGCCGTCGTCCTCGCGCGCCTTGTCTTTTACTTGCACAGTCTCTCCCCCATACAATACTCGGCGTTACTTGTCTTATTGCGCAGTCGCCGCGCACCCCCGCGCGCGACGCGCCCGACTATTGTAACGCACACGCCGCGCCGCGCCGCCGCGACACCCCACGATTCCATCCGACAGTATGAGACAACTCAACCCAGGTTGAGGGACGCGGAAGGGGAAGGAGTCGCTTGTCGCATCCCCACAAGCGCTCGCGGGTCGCCGTAACGTCAGCGAAAAGCGGAACTTCCTTACGCGGGGTCAGCCGAGTTCAGGCGAATGGCGCAGGCTTGCAACTCCTTCACCATGTCGAGCGTGACGGGCTCGTCGGGTTGCTCGCCCGCCTCAAGCTGCGCGTCGAGCGCCAGGCAGCGGCGCATGAACGCCTCGTGTTCAGGCGTGATCATGCGCAACGCGCGCGCCTCGGCGAACCCCGCGTTAAGGTCGGTCGACTTCGCCACGCGCCACAAGTGCAGCGTGATCAGCCGAACCGACCCCCGAAACCGCCGCTCCACCGGCACATCTGTCATAGTTTCCCCCTTCGGATTGTGACAAAGGGACAGTTACCTTTTCCGCACGTAGAGCGACACGGCGCGATACTTCACGTCCTCGTCGCCCTCAACGACGGCCACCTTGGTGTCGGCCTTCACGCCGCGCACGGCCTCCACCTCGTACTCTTCCTCCACGCTCGGCTCGGCGAAACCCGCCGCCTCGAGCCACGCGTAGTTTTCCTCCTGCGTACGCGCCGCCTGAATGCTGTTGCCCATGGCGCGCGCCTTCTCCACCACGCTCTCGTTGCGCGGGCGGTCGGCAAGCACCGTTTCCATGATGAGCAGTCCGCCGGGCTTAAGCACGCGCCCGAACTCGCGCAGGGCGACGGCCTGGTCGTAGAAAAGCGTCATCACGTTGTTCACGTACACGGCATCCATCGTGGCCGTGCCGATGCCCGCCGCAATCAAATCCTCGGGATAGGCCACGCGGAAGTCCATGTTGTTGCGCTTCAGGCCGCTGTCGTGCCACGCGCGCGCGGCGCCGTCCTTCGCCTCCTCGATGTAGGCGGCGCTCCAGTCGACACCGAGGACCGAGCCCTCGTTGCCCACCATCGAGCTCAGCTTATACACGCCGCGCCCCCGCCGGCAGCAAATGTCGAGCACCTTCTTCCCTCGCAGGTCAGAGGCGGGAAGCAGCATCTTGCAAACGCTGGCGAACCCGTACTCGAACTGCTTGCCGCCGTAATGGGCCGCCAATTCGGAAGCAGAAACAGTCGCAACCCCTGAAGAGGCCGAATTCCCCTCATCAACCAAGGCGG
>JAUNGO010000049.1 GCA_030524475.1 Eggerthellaceae bacterium
TTGGTGAAGTCGGCCTTGCAGAACGGGCACTTCTTCAGCACCATGCCGCCCATCGATTGGACGATCTTGCCGCACTCGGGGCATTTGTTCGGGCCTGCGCCGGCCGCATCTGCTGGTCTAAAGCACATAATCGCATTCCTTTCATTTAAGTCTGAAACACCGCGTGTCAGATATATTCCGCTTCCAGTGCACGCCGCCTCTTACACCTTGCCGTGTAGTTCGGCGCGAGCGATGCCTCACACCGCTCAGCACGGACGCATGAGACGCGAGGCACACGGATGCGGAATCCTCACGCGGAACAGATTAGTGAAGTTGCGGGTTGTGTGATCAGACTTTCAGTGCTCACTTTTTGGGATGATCGGTCGGTATGAGAGTTTGATTTTTTTCGATCTCTCATACTCTGTTTCAATGCGTTTTTGCTTGTCAAACGCATATTTTCGTACGAGACGCGCAAACACGCGGACGGCGCTTCCGTTTGAGAATCTTCCGCGACTTTCGGCTGCGGTTTCCCCACTTTTGAGTAGAATAGCCGAGAACCTTCCTATCCTTCTTTATATATGATGCGAAAGTGAGAGCCATGGCATTTCATCCACCGCGTGTAAGCCTTGTTATCAGCGATGCAAAGGGCTTCGATTCCCAAGGCGAGCTTTCCTCGCTCTCCATTGGCTTCGGGCTTCACCAAGCGTGGATCTACGCGGCGCTGTTCGGCACCTCGACGCTGTTCAACGTGCCGGAAATGTATGCGGTCGGCATGCGCGAGGTTTCGTTCGCCTCGATCACGACCTACTTCATGGCGTCCATCGTCACGTTTGTGGCGGCGCTTTTGCTCATGGGCATCACCGATCAAAAGTTTTTGCGCTTCTACACGTCGAAAAACACGCTGCGCGCGGCCGCGGTGGTCACGTCGCTCGCCACGTTCGCGCTGTTTCTTGTGGGGGTGGGCGGCGCGCTGGGCACGGCGCTTTCGGTGACAGCCGGCGTGGCGTCGGGCTTCGGTTCGGCGTTGCTTTTGCTGTTCTGGGGAACGGCGTTCGCGCGGTGCAGCTCGTCGAGTATCGTGATCAACACCGTTGTCGCCATCGTGTTCGCCATGGTCGTGTACGGCGTGCTGCTCTATGCGGTGCCGAACCCGTTGGCGGGCGTGCTGACGGCGCTTCTGCCCTTGGCCGAGCTGCCGTTTCTGTGGAAGAAGACGCCCGTAAGCTACATCCTGCGCCATGAGGTGCCCATCTTTCAGCCGCTGCCCGTGCGCAAGGGACGTTTCTGCGTGCGCTTCGGCGTGCCCGTGGTGCTCGTGGGCTTCGCGCTGGGGGCGCTGCGGTCGATTTCCTCGCAGATCATCCTGCCCTCGCCGCATCTGTCGGTGAACGCGCTGGTCATGGTGGCGGCGGGCATCGTGGTGATCGTGCTTTTGCTGGCGCTGCTGTTCGCGGGTGCCCACCGCTACTGGGACTCGCTGTTTCGCATCATCGTGCCGCTGGTGCTGGTGACGCTTTGCTTTTTGCCCGTGTCGGTGACCGACAACTCGGTGGTGGCGTCGATCGCGCTGGTGTCGGGGTACCTGTGCCTCGAGGCGCTCATGTGGATATTCTTCGGGCAGCTGTGCCAGACGTTTCGCCTGTCGGCCGTGTTCGTGTTCGGCATCGGGCGCGGCACGCTGGCGCTCGGGTCGCTCGTGGGCACGATGACGCTGGCGAGCCCCGAGCTTTTGGACGCGCTCACGCCGTTCGGGCCGTACAGCGGCATCTTGTTTTACATGGCGGCGCTCGTGCTGGCCTATATGTTCCTGCCGCGCGTGCGCGACATCAAGCGCATGATCGATCCGGACTTCGAGCATCGCCACACGCCGCTCGACGATATCAACGACGAGGCCGCCGAGCTCGACGCCGTGGTGCGCGACCAGCCGCGCGCGAGCGCTGCGAGCGGAGCGGGCGCGGGCTCGGGTGGCGCGGACGGCGCGACGGCGGATGCCGGTCGCGCGGCGGGTGCGAGCGCGGGCGAGGGCGTTTCCGCCGGCACGGGCAACGCCGGCGGCGCAGGCGCGCAGGCGAGCTCGAACGGTGGGCGCGGGACGTCAGGCGGCATCGACGAGGCGGCCGTGCACGACGCGCGCGTGGCGCATGAGCGCGGGGCGTTCAGTTCGCCGATCGAGAGCATCTCCGACAGCGGGCGCACCACGATGACCGCCGCCGAAACGCACACCGCACTCAACGAGCGCATGGTGAGCGCCGACGAGCTCATGGACGCGGGCACGCTGGCGGCCATCGACGCCACGCGCCTGAGCGACAAAGGCGGCGCCCCCATCGTAGAGAGTTCCACCAAGAAGAGAGGCGGGCGTTTCCGCACCCAATGCGAGACGATCGCGAACCGCTACCTGCTGTCGCGCCGCGAGACCGAGGTGCTCTTCCTGCTGGCGAAGGGCTACAACGCCGCCTACATCCAGAAGAAGCTCTGCATCACGCAGTCGACCGCCAAAACGCACATCTACCACATCTACCAGAAGCTCGACATCCACACCCAGCAAGAGCTGCTGGCCATGGTGTCGGAAGAAGACGAACGGTAAACGATAAATCTACAGGTGAGGATTATCTTGCATTCCCTCTACAGGAGCCGCTATAATCCTGAGCATGACACATGCGCGAACAGCTCCCCTTTCCCAAGCCCTTGCACGCAAACAGGGGTCTGACGACGCGCACTCGTTCATCGAGCTCACCTATTTCAACCTGCTGTGGATCTTCGTGGTAGCAAGCGTGGTGGGCTTGATCGGAGAAACCATCGTCGCCACCGTCATGGACGGCTTCGTGAAAGACCGCGCGGGGCTGGTGTGGGGGCCGTTCTCGCCGCTCTACGGGCTCGGCGCGGTACTCATGACCGTGGCGCTCAACGACCTCAAAGGCCGCAGCCGCATCCTGCTGTTCACCGTCGCCGCCGTGGTGGGCGGCGCGCTTGAGTTCGTCGCAGGCTGGTTCTGGAAAAACGCGTTCGGCATCATCGCATGGAGCTACATCGACCGCCCCTTAAACTTCGGCGGCTACACCTGCGTTGAAATGATGGTGGTATGGGGACTGGCGGGCTTGGCATGGATGCTTGTGGCGCTGCCGATCGTCATGCGCGTTATCGGGCTGATTCCCGCCAACTGGCGCACGCCGCTCACCGTGGCGATGTCGGCGTTTTTGCTGGTCGACGTAACCGTCACCCTCATGAGCTTCAACTTTTGGTTTGAGCGCTTGTCGGGCGCCGTACCCGAAACGCCCTTGCAGTTGTTCTTCGCCAACCATTACGGCAACGAATGGATGGACGACCGTTTCCAAACCATGTCTATGTGGACCGACCTCGCGAAGCGATAGGCACGAGCACGTGGGTAGTCCCGCGTCATTTTTGATACGAAATGTGCAATCCATAAGCCCGTTGCTCAAAAAACACCATGAAATGTGCAATCTGACGCGTTATCAAATTAGAGTGCATCCATCCTTGAGATCGCGACCTGCGAAAACAGGCAACGATCTGTCTCACAACCCGTCAAAGTCCCTTCGAACAACAACCAGATTGCACATTTCTCGGTGTTTTTTGAGTTGTCTTTCGCCTCATTGCACATTTCGTAGCGTTTTTGCCGTTGCCCGTTCCTTGATCCCGACAATTGTTGATGGTTTGTTTATTTAATTCAACAGAGTGTTCGATATAATTGAACAAACATTTTAATTACGCCGCCTGTATTGCGCCGTTGCCCTACAGGCGGCACGTTTACGCGCATGAAGTAGGTAGTTGTATGGCAAGTGGCCCCTCCCACCTGATCGTCGGCATCGACATTGGCTCCACCACCGCAAAGATCGCGGCGCTCGACCGCGACACGCGCGAAATCGTGTTTTCGCGCTACCATCGCCATCACGCGCAGCAAACGGCATGCACCGCCGAGCTTTTGCGCGAGCTGCGCGACGCGTTCCCCCGCGCGCACGTCAGCGCCGCCGTCACCGGCTCGGGCGGCACGGGCACCGCGCAGCTGCTCGGCGTGCCGTTCATCCAGGAAGTGGTGGCGAACTCGCTTGCCATCGGCGCTTACTACCCGCAAACGCGCTGCGCCATCGAGCTGGGCGGGCAAGACGCCAAGATGATCTTTTTCGCCGTCGACCCCGCAACCGGCGAGCCGACCGTGGCCGATATGCGCATGAACGGCAGCTGCGCGGGCGGCACGGGCGCCTTCGTCGACGAGATCGCCACCGTGCTGAACGTGCCCGTCGAAGAGTTCGACCAGATGGCCGCGCGCGGCACGGCGCTCCACAGCATATCGGGGCGCTGCGGCGTGTACGCCAAAACCGACATCCAGCCGCTGCTCAACCAAGGCGCTCCCAAGGAGGACATCGCGCTTTCGGCCATGCACGCCATCGCCAAGCAAACCATCGGCGGCCTGGCGCAAGGCATCGCAATAGAGGCGCCCGTCATTTTCGAGGGCGGGCCGCTCACGTTCAACCCCACGCTTGTGCGCGTGTTCGCCGAGCGTTTGGGCTTGGCGCCCGACGAGACGATCACGCCCGAGCACCCCGAGATCATGGTGGCGCTCGGCGCCGCGCTGGCAGCGGAAATGGACGCCGCGGTAGAGGACGCGTCGGACGCTGGGGGCGCGGGCGCGCAGGGCGTTTCCCAGGTTGAGCGGCAAGGGCATGACCCTTGCCCTACGGGAGAATGCGCGAGCGTTGGTGCGCAGAGCACCCGCGAGACGCCCGCCATCAGCCTCGACGTCGCCATCGCGCAGCTTGACGCCTACGATCCCGCGCTCGACGCCGACACCGCGCAACTGCCGCCGCTGTTCGCCGACGACGCCGAATACGCCGCCTTCGCCGCGCGCCACGCCGCGCCCGCCATCCGCATGCCTAACGTGAAAGCCGGCGACACGCTGCGCGCCTACCTGGGCGTCGACTCCGGCTCGACCACCACCAAGCTCGTGCTTATCGACGAGGACGGCACGCCGTTCGACTCGTTTTACGCCTCCAACGAGGGCGAGCCGCTCGACGTGGCACAATCGGCGCTCATCGCGCTGCGCGACAAGTACCGCGCGCTCGGCGTGACGCTCGACATCCTCGGTGCGGGGTCAACCGGCTACGGCGAGCTCATGTTCGCCCAGGCGTTCCACTTCGACTACCACGTGGTGGAAACCGTGGCGCACGCCCACGCCGCGCAAACCTACCTGCCCGACGTGAGCTTCGTGCTCGACATCGGCGGCCAGGACATGAAGGCCATCTGGATGGACAACGGCATCATCACCGACATCTTGATGAACGAGGCGTGCTCGAGCGGCTGCGGCTCTTTTTTGGAGAACTTCGCGAGCACACTCGGCATTCCCGTGGAAGGCATCGCAGAGATGGCGTTCGCCTCCGAGCACCCCGCGGCGCTCGGCAGTCGCTGCACCGTGTTCATGAACTCGTCGATCGTTACCGAGCAGCGCAACGGGAAAACGCCCGCCGACATCATGGCGGGGCTGTGCACCTCGATCATCGAGAACGTGTTCACCAAGGTCATTCGCATGTCGAACCTCGATCAGCTGGGCGATGCCATCATGGTGCAGGGCGGCACGTTTTGCAACGACGCCGTGCTGCGCGCGTTCGAACGCTACGTGGGCCGTGAAGTGCACCGCGCCCCCTACCCCGGCCTCATGGGAGCCATCGGCGTCGCGCTTCTGGCGAAAGAGCACATGGAGGAGAGGGCGCACGAGGTGCCCCCGCCGCACTCCGCGCCCTCCAGCCCCTCCACGTTCATCGGCCTCAACGCCCTCGACAGCTTCTCGTACACGCAAGAAACGAACCTCACCTGCCCGTTCTGCACCAACCACTGCAACCGCACGCGCGTGATGTTCGCCGACGGCACGTCGTGGATCACGGGCAACCGCTGCCCGAAGGGCGAGGTCGTCGGCGACGCCCGCGACGAAGCGGTGCGCGCGCGGGTGAAGGCCGCCGCCGCACGCCTTGACGACGTTCCCAACCTGTTCAAGCTGCGCGAGCAGCTGCTCTTCGGCGACTGGTTCTTCCGCGAGCTTGCTCCCGCGCGCAACATCCGCATCGGCATTCCGCGCGTGCTCGCCGTTTGGGACACCGCACCCTTTTGGCACGTGTTCTTCTCGGCACTCGGATTCGAGCCGGTGCTCTCGCACGCAAGCACGCGCGCCATGTACGAGGAGGGGCTTTCCAACGTCACCTCCGACACCATCTGCTTCCCCGCGAAGCTCGTCCACGGGCACGTGCACGACCTCGCGCGGCAGAAGGTCGACCGCATCTTCATGCCCATCATCACCACGGTGGAGCCCGAAGGCACCGCCGACACCGCCGAAAGCATGTGCGCCGTGGTGAAGGGCTATCCCATGGTCATGCGCGCGTCGGACAACCCCGAGGAACGCTTCGGCATCCCCTTCGACACGCCGCTGTTCCATTGGTACAAAAACTCCGACCGAAATCGCCAGCTCACGGCTTACATGCGCGACACGTTCGGCATTGCGCCCGAGTTCACGCTGGCCGCCGTCAAGCAGGCCGACGAAACCATGCGGCAGTTCCGCAACACCCTGCAAAACGCCGGCGCCGCCGCGCTTGCCGCCGCCGAGAAGGCCGACGCCTACGCCGTGGTGCTGGCGTCGCGTCCGTACCAGAACGACCCGCTCGTGAACCATGACTTGCCGCAGATGTTCACCGAGCAGGGCATCGCCGTGCTCACGGTGGACAGCGTGCCCGGTATCAACGACGTCGACCTGTCGCAAAGCCGTCTCGACATCGCCAACAACTTCCACGCGCGCATGCTCTCGGGCGCGCTCATCGCGGCGCGCAGCGAGCACCTCGAGTACGCGCAGGTGGTGTCGTTCGGCTGCGGGCACGACGCGTACCTCTCCGACGAGATCGTGCGCCTCATGCGCGCCACCAGCGAGGACGCGCCGCTCATCCTCAAGGTGGACGAAAGCTCCATCGAAGGGCCGCTGCGCATTCGCGTGCGCTCGTTCACGGAAACGCTCAACCTGCGCCGCCGCATGGGGCGTCTGCAAAAGCCGCGCGCGCTGCCCGACCCCTACCCCGCGAAGTTCACCAAAGACAACGCGAAAAGCGGCATGACCGTGCTGGTGCCGAACACCTCGCACGCGTTCTCGCGCATGATGGCCGCCGTGTTCGCCAAACAAGGCGTGAACGCCGTGCCCATCGACTTGGGACGCGAGGAGGCCATTCGCCTGGGGAAGAAGTACGTGCACAACGACATTTGTTTCCCCGCGCAAATCGTGATCGGCGAGGCATTGGCGGCGCTCGAGAGCGGCAAGTACGACACGAACAACGTGTGCATCGGCATGGCGAAGTACGTGGGCGACTGCCGGTTGACGCACTACAGCGCGCTTTTGCGCAAAGCGCTGAACGACGCCGGGTATTCCCACGTACCCATCCTCACAAACGACGACGTGGACATACACGACATGCACCCCGGCTTCCGCATGAACCTGCTGTCGGCCATGCGCATCGCGTTTGCGCTGCCGTGCATCGACGTGCTGGAGGAGCTTTTGCGCAAGATGCGCCCCTACGAGCTTGAGCCGGGCAGCGCTGACGCGGCATTCGAGTGCGCGATGGACGCGCTCATCGAGGGCATCGACGGCGGCATCCGCGGCATGACGCAAGGGTTCCGCCGCAGCATCGACATCATGGCGCAGGTGAAATACGACCGCTCGCCTGAGAAGCTGCGCCCGCAGGTGCTCATCGTGGGCGAGTACCTGCTGAACTTCCACCCCGGCGCCAACCACGACATCGAGCGCTACCTGGAAGACAACGGCTTCGAGATCATCGAGGCACGCATGACCGACGTCATTCGCAAGACGTACTTCTACAAGCACGCGCAGGTGAAGGAATACCACCTGGACAAGCCGCTGGCGTACAAGGCCACCAACGCCGTGTCCGACAGCTTCTTCGAGCTGGCGCACGACAACTGCGACCGCATCGCGCGGGCGCATCCTTTGTACGAGCGCCCCGCGCGCATGCCCGAGATCGTGCAGGCGTCCGACGACATCATCCATCACACGTTCGACGCGGGCGAAGGCGTGCTCATCCCGGCGGAAATCCTGCACCACGCCGAGCACGGCTGCCGCACGTTCGTCATTTTGCAGCCATTCGGGTGCCTGCCGAACCACGTGGTGGGACGCGGCATCGCGCGCGAACTCAAGCGCCGCTACCCCGAGGCGCAGATCCTGCCGCTCGACTACGATCCCGACGTAAGCTTCGCCAACGTGGAGAACCGCCTGCAGATGCTGGTGATGGGGATTAAGGGAAAGGAGGCGCACCGTGGCTAGGCCCCGACGCGACGCAACCACCGTGGACGCGCGCATTCGCATTCAAGACGCCTTCTGGCAGCTGCTCGAGGAACACCAGCTGCGCGAGATAACCGTGGGCACCATCACGGCGCAGGCGCAGTGCAACCGCAGCACGTTCTACTACCACTACCGCGACCTCGACGACCTTATCTTCAGCGTGATCGAGGAAGGATTTGCCGGCGAGCAGTCCATAGCCCGCAACATCTTCCGCGTATGCACGGGCGGCAGCTATCGCGACCTGATCCTCGCAAGCAACGTCGGCATCTATCGCATGGGGCTGCTGCTCAACCGGGGCGGCATGGACATGGTGCTCGTGAAGGTGACCGAAGTCGTCAAGAATATGTGGCAGTCGGTGCTGTGCCCCCACGGCGGCGAGCTCACCAGCGAGGCGCAAGCGATCATCGAGTTCACCGCCGGCGGCATGTTGTCGATCCTCGTGCAGAACAACCAGGCCATGAGCGGGAAAACGCCGATCGATCCGGGATTTCTCAATTTCATGGAGAAAAACTCGCGCCGCGTGGTGGACAACCTTGCAGTTGCGCAGGGCATCTCGAAGGAAGAGCTTAACGCCCGCCTAGCCGCCATCAACGAGTTCTCCCGCCTGAAGTAACATGGGGTGACAAAGGGACAGGTCGTTTGTCATATTGCGGCAGATCGTCCGTTCCCTTGCGTTTTACCAATATGACAAGCTACCTGACCATTTGTCACGTCACCTTCATCCCGTCGCATCGCTCACATGCCGTACTTGAGCTTGACGCGCTCGAGTTTTTTGCGCCACGGCACGTAGATGACCAGCAGAAACAGCACCGTGGCTACCGCGTGTATCGCGTCGAAGGGCAACGCCGCGCCGAACGTGAGCATCGCCGCCTCCCACGTGATGGGGTGCACGAACCCCACGAGCGTCCACGTGTTCATGAGCGCGCCGTAGAAAAACGCCGAAACGAAGCCGTAGACGCACACGAGCGCAGGGGCTTTTCGCGCGCTTGGCGAGCACGCGGGCGAACACGGGGACGTAGCCCCGTTCGCTGAACCGGTGAAGGCGAACGGGGGGACGCATGACCTTTCGCAATATGACAAATGACCTGTCCCCTTGTCACGTTCACGCCCGAACAGCGCGCCCGCCAGGTAGCCCACCATGCCCCACGCGTACATCTGCCACGGCGTCCACGCGCCCTGCCCGAAGAAGAAGTTCGACACCAACGCCGCCAGCGCCCCCACCATGAAGCCGCAGCGTCGGCCGAACACCGCGCCCGCCACGATGCAGATGGCGCTCACCGGCTTGAAGTCGGGCACGGGCGCGAACAGAATGCGCCCCGCCGCCGCCAGAGCGCCGAGCACCGCCGCCGGCATGACCTGCCGCAACGCGGGGCGCGAAGCCTCCCATCCCGCGAAAAACAACGCGAGCGCCGCCACCGCCACCGCGAACGTGAGCAGCGCCGTCTGGTCGAATTGAAAGTACGCGCACGCCGCCAACGCCACGGGAACGCACGCGAGCAGCACAGGCTCCAAAAGCTTTATGAGGCGAGCGCGCCATCCCTGCGAGCGGGAGGGCGCGCCGCCCTCGCGCACGCCGCTTTCCCCTGCGCAGCCCCTCACGAGCACACCTCTTCCCCGCAGACGTCCCATAGGCGCGTGAACTGGTCGGGGCGCGGGCGGTAGAACAGGTTTTCCTCGCAGAACTCCCGCGCTGGTTGGCTGGCGGCCACCTCGCCGTCGAAGAGCATGGTCATAGTGTCCGCCACGCGCGAGGCAAACGCAAGGTCGTGCGTGACGAGCACCACCGTGCAGCCTTCCTCGTCGCGCAGCGTGCGCAGGATGCGCGCGATTTCCAGCCGCGAGGGAGCGTCGAGCCCCTTCGTCGGCTCGTCGAGCAGCAGCAGCTGCGGGCACGTGAGCAGAAGCTTCACGAGGGCGATCTTTTGTTGTTGCCCGCCGCTCGTGTCGTAAGGGTGCTGCGCAGCCAAAGGGGCAATTCCGAAGCGATCCATCGCCGCGTCGACCTCAGCCGCGCCGTAGCCCGCGCCCCGCGACCACTCCATGAGCTCCTCGCGCACGGTGTCGCGCACGAACAGCGCCTTCGGGTCTTGCGGCAAAAGCGCCTGGCGCGCGCGCAGGTTGTTGCGCACGCGCCCGCGCTCGGGTTTGAGCACGCCCGCGACCAGGCGCAACAGCGTCGACTTCCCACACCCGTTGCCGCCCACCAACGCATGCACGCCCCCCGCGCAAAGCCCAAGGTCAAGCCCCCGCATCACCCAATCCGAAGTACGCGCGTAGCGAAAATAAACGCCGGAAAGAGAGACGGCGACCTCCCCTCCTCCCCCCAGCACGCTGCGCTGCGTGGTCTCTCGGCGATGGGCTGGCGGGGGCGCCGGGCTGGGCGGGGAGGCTGCGCCGCGCGCAGGTTGCGCGAAGCCTTCCAAGCCCACAGGGCTGGCGGGGGCGCTCACAAAGCGAGTTCCGCACAAGCCGAAAGCGCCAGTGGCGCTTTCGTGCGAGCAGGACTGTTTGAGCGACTGAGCGCCCCCGCCGGCCCGCTCCGCGCGCAACGCACCCAGTTCAACCTCTTCCACACACCCATCAACAACGCACGCAGCGCACGTCGCGTAATCCACCATGGCCTCAGGCGCATGCGTCGCCACTACCACGGTGATGCCCAGCTCACGGTTGATGCGGAAAAGCGCGTGCAGGAAGTTGCTCTGCGCCACGGGGTCGAGTTGCGCCGTCGGCTCGTCGAGCAGCAGCACGCGCGGCTGCATGACCAGCACCGACGCCAAGTTCAGCAGCTGCTTCTGCCCGCCCGAAAGCTCATGCGTCGCGCGGCGGAACCACGGCTCGATGCCGAAGAAGTGCGCAACTTCCGCCACGCGCCGCCGCATCGCGTCCTGACCGACGCCTGCGTTCTCCAGCCCAAACGCCAGCTCGTGCCACACCGTGTCGCACACGATTTGGTTCTCGGGGCGCTGGAACACATACCCCACGTCAAGCGCGCGCTCGCCCGCGTGCTGCTCACGCCCGCACACCGCGATGTTGCCCACGCGCTCGCCCACGGGGGCGATCTCGGCCTTCGCACAGCGCAGAAGCGTCGTTTTGCCCGAGCCCGTGTTGCCCACAAGCAGCGCAAACGCCCCCTGCGACACCGACCAGCACACGTCGCGGAGCACTGGCGCAGCGGCCCCTGCGTACGTGAACCCAAAGTGCGTGTACGTTAGCGCATCCATCGAAGGTGATCTCCTAGCAAAACGAGGTGCGGAAGGAAGAAGAACAGCGCGTAGGGCGCATAGCCCCACCACGTCACCAGCGTGCTGAGCACGGGGTAAAAGCGAAACTGCGTCACAGCGGCGAACGCGCACACGCCGCACAGAGCCGCCAGCGCCAGTACCGCGCCTAAGACCACGCCGTCGGCAAGCGTAAACCGCCAGCGGCGATACGTGGTGCGCCGTGCGCCGCTCGCCCAGCCACGCGAGCGCATGGCGTCGGCCATCTCCAACGAGTCCTCCATACTCCAACCCATGAGCACCGAGATCAGGCGCGCGTAATCGGCAACCCGCGCGCGAAGCGAGCACGTTGTGCCTCCGTTGCCGCGCCTTATCGCGGAATTCTTGCCTTCAACTGCGTGGGGGGCGGGCGCGTTCCCGCGCGCAGGTTGCGCAGCGACTGGAACAGCCCAGTGGGCTGTTCCACAAAGCGAGCCATTGCTTGAGCACGGGGACATGCCCGCCCCCCGCGCCCCCTGAGCCGCCGTGTTCGCCTGCTGCACGACGGAAATCTCGCGGCCGCAGCGCGTGAAGCGCGGCACCAGCCGTAGCGCCATCGACACCACCAGCGTCACCGTCGGCAGCTTACGACCCGTCACAGCCATCACCTTGTCGGACGAGAGAACTGCACTCGCGCACGAGAACTGCGCCATCACCGCCACGAGCATCGCGCCCATGCACGCGCCGTACGCAAGGCTTTCGAGGTAGAACGCGTGCGTGCCCACGCGGAACAGCTCGGTTGACCCCATCGCCGCAAACAGCGGGTTCGCCAACGCGATAAGCGCCACGAGCGGCAGCTGCCACGCAAGTGCGCGCGCCGCCGCCCGCCAGCCGCCGAGCAGCGCGCGCAGGCTCACCGCCGACGCGAGCGCCACGCCCACCAACACCGGTTGGAACGCCGCCATCGTGAGCACCAGCGCGCACGTCGCGTACGCCACGCACACCGCCGGGTGCAACGTGTCGAAGGCGCCTTGCGCCACGTTGGCTCTTTCTGCGCTAGACAACGTAATACCAGCGAACGGAGTCGCCCGAGGAAAGCGTGTACGCCCCCGCAGGAATCATCGGGGTCGAGCCGTTGACTGAGTACATCCATCCGCTGCCTGAGCCCACCTGCTTTTCCGCCAGGCCGTTGATCGACGTCACATACGAGCTCGACCCGCCCACCGACACGCCCGTCGCGCACAGGGCGTCGTAGACGGTGGCGCCGGCAGACAACGTCACCGATGTGGACGCCATGCAACTCGCGTACCCCGCGCTTGCGGCTGCGGAGCTGTCGACGTACACCGACACCGTGATGGCAGCAGGGGCCGCCGGTGTGGAAGGCTCGCTACTCGGCGCTGAGGGCGCAGAGGCGGAAGGCGCGACGTCTGCTGCGGGCAATGCGCCGCCTGAGCCGCCCGAATCTTGCGCGGGTGCAGCGCCGCCGCCCGCAGACGCCGCGTTCGCAACCGATCCGTCGTCGCTATCGCCGGCGCTTTCCGCAGAAGCGCCGGCGTCGGGCGTGCCGCTTTCAGTGTCCTGCGAGCCAGCCGTCTCGCCGTCGGAGGCGCCTTCTTGTGCGTCCGACGCCTCGGATGATTCCGCCTCCTGCGCTGAGCTCGACGGTTCTTCAACCGTTTGAAACCAATCGAACGAGCAGCCCGCCAGCGCAAACGCCGCGAACAGCGCCAAAAACGCCGCCGCGCCGCGCCGCGCAAGCGCGCTCGCCTTGCCCAATGCGCGCATGCCTACTTCCTCGCAATCTCACGACGACGCGCCGCGCCCGCAGCAACCGCGCACGCCAACGCGCCCAGAAGCGCCGCCGCGCTCACCGCAGCCACAGGCGTTGCGTCGCCTGTTTGAACCAACGCGTTCACAGGGGCAGTCTTCGACTCGCCCGCAGGCTGCTGTGCAGCGGGCGGCAGAACCGCCTCGCCCTTCGCCGCCTGGGTGTAGATGTTGTACGCCGCGCCCGTGTTCTTCAAGCCCTGATAGGCGGCAAGCGCCATGAAGCCCTGTTGGTTCGCCAAGTCCTGAGAATACCCTTGCGGAACGGCGAAGCCCGAAAGATCCTCGTTGGCGTATGCAAGCAACGCCCGCAAAGGCGTTCCGCCCGCCTCGGTCGACCAAGCGTCCCCGTTTGGGTCGACCCCCGCCGCGCACAGCGCGACAACGACGACGGCCGTCGAGTTCACGTTGCCGAACCCGCCGTCGGCCTCTTGCGCCGCACGCATCGACTCAACCGCGCGGGTCATCATGGTTTGCACCTGGCCATCGGCGCTGTACGCCGCCAGCGCCGGGATCACCATCGCCGTCACGTCAATGCCCCATGCGGAGGAAAAACCGCCGCCTTCTTCTTGAGCCGCCGCCAGTTTATCGAGCAGCGCCCGCGGGGAGTTGCACGACGAGGCGGGCACCTCGTAGTTGCCGCACGCGTACGCCAGAAGCGTGTAGGCAACGCTTGTCGGGTAGGAATCGACGGTAGCGGCGGTGTTCGCCAGCTTGTCGATCAGGTTGATCGACCCATCGGAGGTGGGAACGGCAGTCGCGTCAACGCCAAGCGCCGTGAGCACAAGAACGCTTCGCTGAAGGTTGTAGCCGTCGGGAGACTCGAAGCTTGCCACAGCTTCGGAAATCGCCGCGTCCTTGTTGGCCAAGTCGGCTTTGCCGGCGGCGGCCAACGACAAAACGTTCCAGCTGCTCACGTTGGCGGCGCTCGAGCCGCCCGCGCCCGCGAACGACGTCGGCAAGTTCTCGTAGAGCGCCGCGAACGTTGTTTCCGCGTCGCCGTCAAGGGAGACGGTCTGTGCGGGAGCACTCGACGGCGTGGGTTTCAGCGTGCCGTCGGACGCCGCGGCGCTCGCGGCAAGCGCTGCCCACTGGTCAGCGGACGGTGCCACGCCAGGGGCGGAGTCGAGCCAATAGAGCTGGTAGTGCTTGCCCGTCTCAAGCGGGGTGTCCTTCGCGATGGCGGCGCTGGAGTCGCCATCGATCTGGCTCATCCAAAAGCCGCCCTCGGACTTGCCGTTAAGGGAGCTTAAGAAGTACGTCTTGCCTTCGTCGTAGGTGCTGTTGAAGGCGTAGTCGCTGATGTCCCCTTCAGCTTTCACGGCGGCAAGGAGGCCGTCCGCCGTTGCGCCCTTGTCGAACTGGTACGTTTTGTTCACGGTTGCAATCGGGCCGTACGCGCCTTCGCTGTTGTACCCCACGCCGGTCACGATCGAGAGCGTCACTGTGTCGGCGGCGCCGGCGGCAGCGGCATCGGCAGCCGAGTTGGCATCGGGGTCGGTAGCGGCGCTAGCATCGGCATGAGCCTTCACAACAGTTCCGCTCGGTTGCGCGCTTTCCTTCAACGCCTTCCATTGGTCGGCGGTAGGCGCAACGCCGGGAGCCGAGTCAAGCCAATAGAACTGGTAGTTTTTTCCCGCCTCGATGGGCGTGTCCCTGGTAACGGCGACATTGAAATCGCCGTCAACGAGGCTCATCCAATAGCCGCCTTCGGACACGCCGTTAAGGGAGCTTAAGAAGTACGTCTTGCCCTCGTCGTACGTGCTATCGAAAGCATATCCCGTGATCAGACCCTCTTTTTGCGCGGTTGCAAGAAAGTCCGCCGCCGTAGCGCCGTCCTTAAAGGGAAGCATTTCGTTTACCACGACGCTCGGGCCCGAGTAACTGCCCACGCCCTTCACGATCGTAAGCGTTGCCGTGCCGGCCGTTTGCTCGACCTGCGCGGCTGCACCCGCGGCGGCGCCGCTTTCCGCCGCCCACGCTGCCGTGGGCACGACGGGCACAAGGCCCACGCACAGTGTAACCGCCGCGAACAGCGCAACCATGCGCTTCCGCAACGACCGCACGCCTTCCGTTTTCTCCATGAGTTGCGCACCCGACCGCGCCGCCTTTGCAGCGCAGGGCGCATGATTCGCTCCGACCATCGTCAGATTCTCCTTCCAGGGCTTATGTGCGATGGATAGGTATTCCGACTTTGCCTCACCTGGACGAATCCGCATGCCTGCGATCTCGCTTCGCTTGCGCGAGCCTTTCGCCCATCAGCGTTTACGGTTACTGGTATAGCGAGGGCTTCGCACCCTCATTCCCCTAAGCCGCCCTTGTCGTCAAGACCAGCCCGCGCCCCGCCGGCGCAACCATCAATGCCAACAAGGAGGCATTGTAGCACCGATAACGCGAAAAGTGTGAACACGGGAACGAACAAGGGGACGTGCTCGCTGCCCTGTTCATATGACAAATGACCTGTCCCTTTGTCATCTCAAATGACCTGTCACCTTGTCACCATCCCGCCGTCCATCCCTTACATCATCGTGACGGAACATGGACGCGCAACCCCCGAGGGGCGAAATAGGGTATCCTGATTGCTATTCAAATTCGCATCGCATATTTCGCAGGAGAACCTATGTCCCATCATAACGAGAGCGCCTCGCAACCCGCCGCCCCCACGCCCTCCCCCGACGAGCCGGCGCTCGGCAAAACGCCGCTCGGCCTTAAGATCTTCGGCGTTCTGTGCATCCTCGGCGGCATCATCCTCATCCCCGAGGTGGTGCTCGGCGTGCTCACCGCCTGGACGGCGTTCCGCGAAAACGGCATCGGCAGCGACGCCACCATCACCGTGGTGCTCTACGGCGTGTTCGTGGTCTGCGTCGCCGTCACCGTGTTCTCCTACGTGTTCTTCGGCGTGCGTCTTCTGCGCAACAAGCGCCGCCGCGCGCGCCTCACGGCGGAGTGGATCATCATCTTCCTGATCATCGACCTTTTGTGCAGCCTCATGCTGTTCGGCGTGCGGCAAAACCTGCTCATATTCATCGTCAACGCCGTCATCCTCGTAGCCACGCACACCTACATCGACCCGTCGCTTTCCGAGGAGCGCGAGCTGCAGCGCAAGCTACGCGACATGGAAACGCGCGAAGAGGCCGAGGAAGGCACGCTCGGCCTCGACAAAACGGGCGAAGGCTTCATCCAGCTCGACTTCTTCAACCTGTTTTGGATCTTCGTGATCGCGTGCGTGCTCGGCGACGCCATCGAGACGGTCTACCACTTCGCCGTGGTCGTCCCCGGCGAGTACCAAGTGCGCGCGGGCATGCTGTGGGGGCCGTTCTCGCCCATCTACGGCTTCGGCGCCGTGCTCATGACGCTTGCGCTCAACCGTTTCCACAAGGCCAACGTGATCATCATCTTTTTAGTGAGCGCGGTCATCGGCGGGGCATTCGAGTACCTGGTCAGTTGGTTCCTCCAGTTCGCGTTCGGCGTGGTGGCGTGGGACTACACGGGCACATTCTTAAGCATCGGCGGGCGCACCAACTTCATGTTCATGTGCATGTGGGGCGCGCTCGGCGTGGTGTGGATCAAAGCGTTTTTGCCCGTCATGCTGCGCATCGTGAACCTCATTCCGTGGCAATGGCGCTACACCATCACCACGGTGTGCGCCACGCTCATGATCGTCGACGGCGCCATGACGCTTATCGCGCTTGACTGCTGGTACAGCAGCATTGCCGGGCTGCCCGACAACAAAGCCATTAAGCAGTTCTGCGGCGAGCACTTCGACAACCAGTGGATGGCCGACCGTTTCCAAAG
>JAUNGO010000050.1 GCA_030524475.1 Eggerthellaceae bacterium
ACAGGTTGGTGGAGTTGACGATCATGAAGTCATAACCGTCGAAGATCATTGCGAAAGCGAGGATCACGAAGATGATCCAGGTGTGAGAGCTGATACCGATAGAGTCAATAACCTCTGAGACGGTAAACTCTTTTTTGTCCATTAGTACCCCCTATACGAAAGTAAAGGTGCTTCGTCGCTTACGGAACTTGGATGATTGCGAGCGAAGCGATAAAAGAGATTCATCCCCAACGCGATGGCAAGACGAATACTGCGACATATCTGAGGGAACCGGAATCAACTTGGTTTATAGGGATGGCCAAGTTTCTTGCTGGCTGCGGTGCCGTTCCCCAACGGCTTGCCGCGACCCTTTCCAGACTGAGCGACAGTACGAAGAAACGACCGCGCGAAACCCTCCTTCCACGATTCTCTCATCGGGATGGTGTTTCTATTGCGGAAGCTCGCCAGAACATCACCTGCGCTGCTTTCGCACGAGAAACACGTTATCGTGAAGGTTATGGTATGAGGGTCTGACGGTCAATGTTTTTCGGGGTCGTTTTGTGTTCAAAACTTCAACCCCCAAGGTTGATTTTCATAAACCCGTCTTGAATAATGCCTGATCACAGGCTTGTGTAAAAGTGAGAGTAAAAAACTCAGACCCGACGGGGCAAAGTCTCGTCGGGTCTGAGCCGCAGGAGGGTGAAAGCTGTTGAATCAAGCGCGATTCAGACGCTTAGTGCTGCATGACTGAGAGTGCTACGCGGCCTTCGGGGTGGCGTTCTCGATGAGGTCTGCCACCTCGGCGTCGGTCAGGTCGTAGCCGTAGAAGGTCTTGTAGTAGTCTTTCGCCACGTCCTCGATGGAGGTGTCGAACTTGTCGGGATACAACAGGCGCGGAAGCCACTGCATGCCCATGACCTGGTTCACGGTCGGCGGGTTGTTCATCCAGCAGTACGGCATGTTCGGCACCTCGTAGTAAGTGTCGTTGTCGATGGCGGCGATGCCGGCCCATGCGGGGTCGTCGCCCACGGTGTCGAAGATCGAGCCGCTCTGGAACAAGATAATGTCGGGATTCCACACGGCCAGCTGCTCCATGCTGATCTCGTTGCCCGCGCCCGAGCCGGACGCCTTTTCCACCACAACCACGTTGTTGGCGCACATATCGAGCACCTGCCCCTGATAGGACGTCTTGGCGATGGCGTTGAGGCCCGCGTCGCCCGTCAGGTACGCCACGTTGGCGCGCTCGGACTCGGGGATGGAGTCCATGACGGCCTTCGTCTCGTTGTAGGCGGTAGCGCAGTAGTCGGAAAGCTCCTTGCCGCGATCCTCCATGCCGAGCAGCTCGCCGAGCATCTCGTAGGCGGCACCGTAGTCCTCAAGCTTCGTCTCGATGAACACCACGGGGATGCCGAGCTGCTCCTGCAGCGTGTCGAGGTCTTCCGCGAGGCCGTCTTTGGCCTCGCCGGTGTCGATGACGATCTGCGCGCCGGCGGCGGCTACGGCCTCTTTGTTCATGTCGCCTTTAGCGCCGAACGCCGCGCCGAACACGGGCAGGTTCTCGGCGTCGATGGGCAGGTACTTCGCCTGGTCGGCGGAAATCTCCTGCGAGATGCCCACCATCTTCTCAGGCGCCATAGTGATGAGCACCTGCATGGCGGTGTGACCCGACGGCGCGATCTTGTCGAGCGTGGCGGGCACCTCGACCTCGCGCCCGAGCGAGTCGGTGAACGTGCGCGTGCCCGACTGCTCGGCGGCCGACGACGCGGCGCTCGACGACGCAGAGCCGCCCTCGCCCGACGAGCAGCCGGTAACGGCCAGCGCCATTCCGCAGCACAGCGCCGCCGCCGCGAGCAGCGCCGCGAGCTTCTTCCGTGTGATTGCCATAGTTCCCTTTCCTTTCTGTGGTCTGAAGGGTGGCAGCGTTCGCCGCGCGGGCGGCCGTAAGCGCTACCGTGCGATTTCCTTCACAGGCACGCACACGCGCACCTTATCGCCGTAAAGTGAGTTGACCTCAACGTCCACGCCGTAGATGGAGCTCACGAGCTCGCGCGTGATGACGTCTTTGGGATCGCCGAACGCTAGCACGGTGCCCCCGTAGATCACGAGCGTCTTGTCCGAATACAGAAACGCCTGGTCGGGTTGATGGGTCGACTGCACGATGGAAAGCCCCTCGCGCGCGAGTTGCCGCACGCAGGACAGCACGCGCACGGTGTTGCCGTAGTCAAGGGCGCTGGTGGGCTCGTCCATGATGATGGTGCGGGCGTTCTGCGCGATGGCGCGCGCGATGAGCACGAGTTGCTGCTCGCCGCCGGAGATCTGCGTGTAGGTGCGGTGCGCCAGGTGCGCCACGCCCACGCGCTCGAGCGCCGCGTAGGCGCACTCGACGTGGCGCGGCCCGGGCGAGCGCAGCATGCCGAGGTCGGATCCGGTGCTCATGAGCACCACGTCGAGCACCTCGTAGTCGTACACCGGGGCGTGGCTTTGCGGGATGTAGGAAATCTCGCGGGCGCGCTGCTTAATCGAGAGCGTGCGCATATCCTTCCCGTTCACGATAACGTGCCCCTGGTAGTGGGTGTTGAGCCCCAGGATACAGCGGAACAGGGTCGATTTCCCCACGCCGTTGGGACCGAGCACGTTCACGAGCGTGCCGTCGGGAATCTCCAGGTTGATGTCGTGGAGCACCTCGCGCTTCCCGTAGGAGAAGGAGAGGCCTTTGACTTCGATACTCATGAGCCCAGCCCCTGCTTCTTGCGCGTGATGAGGTAGAGGAAAAACGGCGCGCCCACGAATGCCGTGAGAATGCCGATGGGAATCTCGGAGGTGGCGGTAAGCCGCGCGATGTTGTCGACGATAAGCAGGAAGCTGGCGCCGAAGAACATGCTGGCGGGAATGAGCTTGCGGTAGTCGCAGCCCACGATCATGCGGCACAGGTGCGGAACCACCAGGCCCACCCAGCCGATCATGCCCGAAATGGCCACGCTCGCGGCGGTGGCCATAGTGGCGGCAAGGATAATGACGAGGCGCAGGTGCTTAGCGTTGACGCCCATGGTGGAGGCCTCGTCGTCACCCATCGTGAGAATGTTGATGCGCCACCGCAACGCGAGCAAAATGCCGCAGCCGACGACCATGGGGACGGCGGCCAACGCGATGTCGGACATTTTTGCGCCGGTGAGCGACCCCATGAGCCAGTAGGTGATGGCGGGAAGGTCGTCGGTGGGGTCGGCGACGAGCTTCGTGAACGACACGCCCGCCGAGAACAGTGAGCTTATCATGGTGCCCGCGAGCACGGTGACGAGGATGCGGTTGCCTTTGGCGCGTGAGCTGACCAAAAGCACGAGCATCACGGTGACGATGGAGAAGCAAAACGCCGAAAGCGACACGCCCGCCGCTGCCTGACCTGCGAGGATGGCGATGGCGGCACCGAAGGCGGCGCCTTGGCTGGCACCTAAGATATCGGGCGACACGAGCGGGTTTTGGAACGTGCCCTGGAACGCGGCGCCGGCGGTGGCGAGGCAGCAGCCCACCATGAGCGCGAGCAGGATACGCGGAAGGCGCACGTTGAAGAACAGCGTTGCCTGTTGGTCGGTCCAGGTTTGCTCGAGCGTGACGCCGGGGATGGCGTTGACGAGCATTTGGACGGCCTGTGCGGGCTCGATGGGGTAGCGCCCCAACATGAGCGACACGCCCGAGGCAACAACCATGAACACGGCAAGCCCCGCGATGACAAGGTTCGCGCGGCGCGACGCCGCCGATTGGCGACACCCGAGCGCCTGGCGCTCGTCTGAAGTCTCGGGCGAGGCGTCAGGTGTCTTGTTCTGCGAGGCTTCCATTAACTCCCTTTACCAGAATATTCGAATCGACGGCTAATATTCTGATAAGGAATTATATTTCTTTCGAAATATAAATGAAAGAGGCTATTTGCAAATGTGAGCGTTGTTGCCCGTAAAAGGCTTTGGGCGGGCGGTGTTTGCTTCGTGCTCGTGTTCGCGTGCCGAAAAAAGCCCGCCCCTTCCGCGGTGTCTTCGCGGGGAGGGGCGGGCTTTTTTCTCTTCTCGCGTCGGCTTTACGCCTTTGCCAGCGCGTCTTTCAGCTGCTCGACGGCTTGCGCGAAGGCGGTCTCGTCCTCGGGCTTCATCTTCTCGGGTTTCTTCATGAGGTAGCGGTCGACGCTCGCCTTCGCCGCCTTGAGCGCCTTCTTCGCGTCTTTCTCCATGTGCTTGCCGCGCTCGCGCAGGGCTCCTTCCGCCTCGTTGGAGAGGCGTTGCGCCTCGTCGCGCTGCGCGAAGGCGTTGCGGCGGGCGGCGTCCTCGGCGGCGTACTGCTCGGCGTCGCGGATGGCGGCTTGGATCTCCTCGTCGGACATGCGCTCGGAGTCGGTGATGGTGATGGACTGCTCGTTGCCGGTGCCGAGGTCCTTCGCCGACACGGTGAGGATGCCGTTGGCGTCGATGTCGAAGCTCACGTTGATCTGCGGCACGCCCGCCGGCGCGCGTTTGATGCCCTTGAGCTGGAACTTCCCGATGGTTTTGTTGTCGCGCGCCATCGGGCGCTCGCCCTGCAGCACGTGCACCTCGACCTTCGTTTGGAACGCGGCGGCGGTGGTGAACACCTGTTCGTAGTGGATGGGCAGCGTGGTGTTGCGGTCGATCACGCGCGTTGCCACGCCGCCTACCGTCTCGATGGAAAACGACATGGGAACCACGTCGAGCAGCAGAAGCTCGCCGCCGCGCGGCATCATCGAGCCCGAGCCGCTCGCGGCGTTCGCCAGTGTGGAGCCTTGGATGGCGGCGCCCTGCGCCACGCACTCGTCGGGGTTGACGTTGCTCGACGGGCGCTTCCCCGTCAGGCGCTGCACGTGCTCTTGAACGGCGGGGATGCGCGTCGAGCCGCCCACGAGCAAAACGCTTCCCAGCTCGCTGGCGGCAATGCCGGCGTCGTTGAGCGCTTGCTGCACGGGCGCGGACGTTGCCTCCACCAAGTCGCGCGTGAGCTGGTTGAACGTGGCGCGCGTGACGGTTTCCTCCAGGTGCAGCGGGCCGGACGGGCCTTGCGCGAGGAAGGGCAGGTTCACGGTGGTCGACTCCATCGACGACAGCTCGCGCTTGGCGGTTTGCGCCGCCTCGCGCACGCGGGTGACTGCCATTTGGTCGCGCGAGAGGTCGACGCCGGTTTGGCGCTTGAATGCGGCCAGCAGGTGGTCGGTCAGGCGCGCGTCGAAGTCGTCGCCGCCGAGGTGGTTGTTGCCCGCGGTGGCGAGCACCTCGATCACGTTGTCGCCGATCTCGATGATGGACACGTCGAACGTGCCGCCGCCCAGGTCGTACACCATGACCATCTGCGGGTCGCCGTGGTCGAGCCCGTAGGCAAGCGCCGCCGCCGTGGGCTCGTTGATGATGCGCAAAACGTTGAGCCCCGCGATGGTGCCGGCGTCTTTGGTGGCTTGGCGCTGCATGTCGTTGAAGTAGGCGGGCACGGTGATGACCGCGTCGGTGACGCTTTGGTTGAGATACGCCTCGGCGTCTTTGCGCAGCTTGCGCAGGATCATGGCGGAAAGCTCCTGCGGCGAGAACGCCTTGCCGTCGATGTTCGCGCGCCAGTCAGTTCCCATGTGGCGCTTCACTGAGGCTATGGTGCGCTGCGGGTTCATGGCGGCTTGGCGCTGCGCCACGGCGCCCACGAGGCGCTCGCCTTCCTTGGAAAACGCGACGACCGACGGCGTGGTGCGCTCGCCCTCCGCGTTCACGACGACTTCCGGCTGCGTGCCCTGAACGGCGGCGACGCAGCTGTTGGTGGTTCCCAGATCGATTCCGATGACGGTCATGCTTATCCTTTCGTCGTTGCTTTTTGTGGACGCGCGGGGCGCAGGCTGCCGGCGACGACGTTCAGTCGCTCAAACAGTCCTCGCTTTGGGGAAAAGCCCGCAGGGCTTTTCCCGTCGCTGCGGAACTCGCTTGGTGAACGCCGTCGCCGACAGCTTGCGCCTGGTGTTGCAGGTGACGTCGTTCGAGGAAACATGCCCGCTCTCTCCATTCCTACAAGCAGAACAGAAGCGGTTGGCAGAGGGTGGGGCCGAAGCACAGGCAGCAGCACAGCGTGGTGGGGTCGATGAACCCGGTGGAGAAGCCGCGCGTGGTGCTTTCCTGCTCGTAGGTTTGCGCGCGGCGCGTGAACGACTGCTCGGCACGCGCGTAGTCGGCGTTGCTCGGGTCCATTCTTCGCGCGCGGCGGATGTTGTCGAGCGCGGTCACGGTGTTGCCGGCGCCGTTGTTGGCGATGGCGCTCAGGTAGTACCAGCGCGCGTTGCGGTTGTGCGAGGTGATGTTGTTCAGGATGCCGAGCGCCGCCGTGAAGTTGTTGGCGTTGATGAAGCTGACGGCTTGGCGCACCTCAGGCGAGTCGGCAGCCGACGGCTCGGGGTGGATGGCCGCGCCCGCCGCGCTTGCCCCGCCTACGCCCCAGCCTCCGAAGATGTCTTCCCAGTTGACCTCGGTCCATTGGTAGCCGCCCTGGCCGTAGGGGTTGCCGCCCGCGCCGCCATAGGGCGAACCCGCGTCCGCGCCGCCCGCGCCGCCGTAGGGCGAGCCCCAGCCGCTCGCGCCGCCCGCTCCGCCGTAGCCGCCGTAGCCCGGCGCGTAGGGAGCGCCGCCCGACGCGGCGCGCCTGCGGGCATCCTCCTTGGCGTACTTGTCGGGGTTGGTGATGCGGTCGTACGCCTCGTTGATCTTGTTCATCCGCTCGGCGGCGGACGGGTCGTCGGGGTTGAGGTCGGGGTGGTTCTCGCGTGCCTTCTTGCGGTACGCCTTCTTCACCTCGTCCATCGAAGCGTCGCGGGAAACTCCCAGTATGTCGTAGGGGTTTTCGGTCATGGTGCTCTTTCTTTAAGCCTGCCTCTGCGCGCGTTGCTCACGCGACGCGCCGCTTGGCGTTGCGTCGCCGCCGTATGTCTCGTTGAACTTCTGCCATACGCCCGAGTACAGCACGCTGCGCATCAGGTGAACGTCTTGCTCTAAGGGTAGCCGCTCGAACGTGGCGGCGGCGTCGCCAATGGCCACTGACAGCAAAGTCTTCATATCTTGCGGCGACGTTTTTAAGGAAACGAACGGGTTGTACGAGCCCGTTTGCAGGTCTGCGGCGTAGTCGACGGCGGCGTCCATCAGGTAGATGAAGCGCCCGAGCTGCGTGCCGAAGGTGCGCATGGCGCAGGTCCAGATGCCCTGGTTGTGGGCGAACAGCTGCCCTAACAGCTCCCCGAAGGCGTTGGCGGCGTCGTCGGGGGTGGGGGAGCTCTCTGCGACGCCGCTTGCCGCTTCGCGTTGCGCCAGCGCGCCCTGCTCGATGCGCGCGATGCTCGCCATGGCGCGCTCAATGGCGGCGCATTGGTCGGGGATGTTCTGCTGCGCGCGTTCGTATGCGCCTTTGAGCAGGGCGGTTGCGGCGCGCGCCTTCGTCGAGCGGTCGTCGTGCACGTCGTCGAGGCACTTGTGGAAGGCGAGCGCCACGGCTAGGTCGGCTGCGTAGTCGGTCCACGTCGAGCGCGCGTACGCCATCTTCTTGGCGGGGTGCGTGACGCAATGCGCCTCGCCTGTTTCCTCGGGCGGCTCGTGCAGCGAGTTCGCCAGCATGACGTAGAACGTGAGGTCGTAGGAGAGCACGGCGCGGCTTGCCTGCCCGTAGCGGTCTTTGAGCGCACGGCACAGCCCGCAGTACAGCGCGTGGTAGCGCTCCTTCTCCTTTTCGCTGACGGTCGACAAATGCGCGACGACGAATCCGAACATGGTGCTTTTCCTGCGGCTTTACGACTTGACGGTGGTTTGCGCGTGGCACTTCGGGCACGTGACGCGCAGCGTGCCCTTGCCTTTCGGCACCGACAGCGATTGACCGCACTGGGCGCACGTGAAGTATTTGGTGGTCTTGCGGTTGGCCCAGCGCAGGCGCGCGCGGGAAAGCGCGGCCTTCGGCTTGCGCACCCACGCCTCGAACTTGGCGTTCTCAAGCGCGCGCGAGGTGACGTTTTTCGAGTAGCAGCGGAACATCGCGTAAATCAGGCACGCCAGCCCGAGCGTCGAGAGGATCATGCTGCCGAAGATGAAGTCGAGCACCGTGAGGATAATGCCCGCTCCGAGCGCGTATTGCGCCAGCGTGTCCATGCCGTTGCGCCCCTGCATGAACAAAAAGAGCTTTTGTGAGAGGTTGTCGAAGAAGTTTCTCATGCTGAGCCTGCCTTGCCGTGCGTGCTTTGCTGTTTTGCTTGCTTCGCAATATACTTGAGCGCCTAAACTACTTTGCACCTGCCACACAAGCGACACGCAGAAACGCACGAAAATACACAAGTGGGGAAAATGCTTGTCGGGGAAAGGCGCGCACACGGCGTGCGATGCGGCGTGCGAAGGGGCGAGCGCGAGGCGCGAACCTCGCGTGAATCTCTCGTGCGCTTGCCACGTGGGGCGCGTTGCGCACAGCGTGCCCCTGATATCATGCGTGACATGGTTTTTCGTCGGAACAAGAAATCTCGGAAGAGGCGCGGTCCTCTCGGTTGGCTTTTGCGCACCGTCCTTAAAACGGCGGCGGCGCTCGTGCTGGTGGTTGCGGCGCTCGTCGCGTTCGCCAACGTTTATACCGTGGTGACCACGCGCGACGACGTGCACACGGTTGTGCAGCTTGAGGGCGAGCAGGTCGATGCGGTGGTGGTGCTTGGCGCCTCGGTGTTTGCCGACGGCACGCCGTCCGACATTCTGGCCGACCGTCTTGAGGTGGCAGCCGACCTGTACAAGGTGGGTGCCGCGCGCGCCGTCATCGTGAGCGGCGACAACCGCGACGAGCACTACAACGAGTCCGACGCCATGAAGGCATACTGCGTTGATCTGGGCGTTCCTGAGTCCGACGTCTACGTCGACCATGCGGGTTACGACACGTACGCGTCGATGTATCGCGCGCGGTACGTTTACGGGGCCGACAGCGTGATCGTGGTCACGCAGGCGTATCATCTCTATCGAGCGGTGGCGACGGCACAGGCGCTCGGAATGGAGGCGCAAGGCGTTGCGGCCGACAAGGGCGCCTACGACAACCAGTTGTCGTACAGCCTGCGCGAGGTGGCGGCGCGCACGAAGGACTTCGTGCAAACGCTGTTGCGCATCCCGCCCGCCGACGCCGACCAACCTATAACGCTGTAGACGAAGAAAGGTTTCCCATGCCGGACAAAAACGCTTCACAACAACCTCTTTCCCCCGCCGAAAAGCGCGCGCGTCTCGCGGGCGGCATCGGCGGCGCGCCTGCGGGTCGCAGCGCGGAGGCGGGGAAGGGAACTGGCGACGCGCGGGCGGCGTTCGACGCGCAGGTTGCCCGCGACGCCGCCGACGCCAACCTTGTGGGAGGGCCTGCGGAAAGCCCCGCCGACCGCCGTAAGCGCCTTGTGCTCGGCATCGGCTTGAGCCTGGTTGCCGTGGTGGTACTCGTGGTAGTTCTCATGGTGGTGGCGTCGGGCGTGCAGGCGTAGGCGCGCGGTGCGGCTCGCGCTTGGTGGCGGTTGCTGGTGCCGCGCCGTTGGGCAGCGTCCGCGGACGCTCGGGAAAGCGCGCTTCTGCGCACCTTCCGTTGGTGGTAAACTCGTTTCCGACTTATCCAACCCGCCTATTTCAACCTAAGGGGCACTCATGTACAAGATTCACTGCCTGAACAACATCTCGAAAGTCGGTTTGGCGGAGCTTTCCGACAACTACGAGATCACCGAGAACATCGACGAGGCCGACGCCATTCTCGTGCGCTCGGCGAACATGCACGAGATGGAGATTCCCGCCAACCTGAAGGCGGTCGCGCGCGCGGGCGCGGGCGTGAACAACATCCCGCTCGAGAAGCTGGCTGAGGCCGGCATCCCCGTGTTCAACACGCCGGGCGCGAATGCCAACGCCGTGAAGGAGCTCGTGCTCGCGGGCATGCTGCTGGCGTCGCGCGACATCGTGGGCGGCATCGAGTGGGTCAAGGCGAACGCCGGCGACGAGAACGTGGGCAAGTCGGCCGAGAAGGCGAAGAAGGCGTTCGCGGGCGGCGAGATTTTCGGCAAAACGCTCGGCGTGATCGGTCTGGGTGCCATCGGCAAGCTGGTGGTGGCCTCCGCCGAGGCGCTGGGCATGAAGGTCGTGGGCTACGACCCGTTCCTCGACGCTGAGCGCGCGGCGGCCATCTCGACCGACATGACGTTCACCTCTGAGCTGCCCGAGCTTCTGGCGGCAAGCGACTACGTGACCATCCACGTGCCGGCGATGGACTCCACGAAGGGCATGATCAACGCCGACGCCATCGCGCAGATGAAGGACGGCGCGGTGTTCCTCAACTTCTCGCGCGACGTGCTGGTCGACGACGCGGCGATGGCCGCCGCGCTCGAGAGCGGCAAGGTTGCGCGCTACGTGACCGACTTCGCGAACCCTGCCGTGGTGAAGATGGAGCGCGCCATCGTGCTGCCGCATCTGGGCGCGTCGACCGCCGAGGCGGAGGACAACTGCGCCAAGATGGCCGTCGCCGAGATCATGGACTACCTGGAAAACGGCAAGAAAACCCACTGCGTCAACATGAAATAGCGCGTTTACTCGTCGCACGCGCGGCGAGCACGCAACCCAGCATTGCGAAGGGCTGAGGCGTACGTCTCAGCCCTTCGCGCGTTCGCGGGCTGCTTCGACGGCGAGTCGGAGGCGGTTTTCGCGATTGAGCGCTGAGGCTTCGGGGTCGTAGTCGATGACGGTAATGTTGAGGTCGGGAAAGCGTCGTCGTAGGCTGTGGAGCGCGCCGCGCGCCTGCACGTGGCCTTTCAGGCATCCGAAGCTTTGCAGGTAAACAACGTCGCGCACACCTGCGTCGTCGAACGCTTTGAGCTGCGGCAAGTAGCGCACGTCGTCGGTGTCGACAAGCGCCGGGTCGGGGAGCACCAGCTCGCATCCGAGCGACGCGAGCTTGCTCGCTATGTTGTCGTTCATGTAGGGGTCGAAGCACAAAAGCGCGTTGCCCACAAGCCCGACGCGAGGCCGGTTGCAGCAGGAGCGGTCGCGCTGCGGCTGCAACGGTGTGGGCGCTGGTTTCGCGCAATGCCCCTCGGTTGAGCGCGCGGCGTGCCATTTCGTTGCGTCGTCCCAGATGAATGCAGGGGTAAGTCCCGTGGCGCGCTCAACCATGTGTGGAATGACATCGGTGAGGCACGTCTCGCAGACGCGCGGCAGGCGCACAGCGGTTGCGCGCGGATTCTCGCGCAGGCACGTTATCGCGCGCGACGCCATGACGTTGGCAGTGAAGCACACGTCCTTGATGCCGTCGCGACGCGCCGCGTCGAGGTCGTCGGCGCCAAGCGGCGCGGCGAGCGGCTCGACGACGAGGCTTCTTTCGACAGAGATGCCGGCATCGGCAGCGGCACCGAAGTCGCCTGTGCCCCCTTTCCCTTCCTTCTCGTTCCTTGCTCCCGTGTTCGCCTTTTCGCGCCGTTTTCGCGACTCGATAGCCTCGGCGAGCGTGCGAAGGCGAATGCGGATGTGCGCCGTGTCGACGATGTCGTCGATCTTGAGCGTGGTGAAGGGGCGGTGCGCCCGCTCAAGCACCGCTCGCACGTCCTCGACCGACACGGCGTCGAACCCGCAGCCGAACGACTGGATGCACACAAGGTCGACCTGCGTGTTTTGCGCAACCCACAGCGCAGCTCCCACCAGGCGCTTTGCGGGTTTCCAGGGGTATTTCTCCTGAGTCGTCAGCTGCGTTTCCCTGAGCAAGCGGCGGACGCGGCGCGCCTCGTTTGCGACGCCCGTCACGCCGAGCACGGCAAACCCAAGGCGCGAAAGCTCTTCATCGATGCCGTGCAGCAGGGCGGGGTCAACATGGTAGGGGCGACCCGCAAGCAGAATGCCGTGGCGGTGCTCGCTCGCCGCAATCCACGCAAGCGCCTTCTGCGCGGCGCCCTCCACGGCTTGCTGGAACGCCTCCTGCGCTTTGAGCCCTGCCGCAAGCGCGCGGTCGAGCTCGCTTGCGGCAAGGGGCGCGCCCGCGCGCGACGCCAGCGCGTCGAGCGCGCGCAAAAGCTCGGCGCGCGACGCCGCGTCCTCGGCAAAGCGCTCGGGCTTGTAGTTCGCCAGCAGAGGGGCAACGACCTGCGGGAAGTCGGGCGGCAGGTTGTCGATAAGCGCGTTGGCGTACGAGCACGACACGGGGCAGTGGGTGTTGCGCGCAAAGCGCGGCATCAGCACGGCGTGCGCGCCTTTCGCTTGCAAATTGAAGGCGCGCACGTGGGTGGTCTTGGCGGGATAGCACACGCTTTCGGAGGGCAGCGTTTCCCAGGCGGCGCTTTCGCACGACTGCTCGCACCCCTTGTCGGGAACAAGAACGCTGAACCCCAAGTCGGCGAGAAGCGTATGCCAAAAGGGCGTGTATGCATAGGCCTCAAGCGTGTTCATGAGCCCCACGCGCACTTTTCCGCGCGTTCCTGTTTGCGCAACGTCGCCGAAGGTGGCGAGCAGCGCGCTCTCGAAAGCAACCACGTTCGGCGCCGGGCGTTCCGCGCGTTGCCCTTCCGCTTTCGCCCCTGCGCCCGCCCCCGTCCCTGCGCCCATACGCGCGTGCGCGCCCGCCCCCTTCGCGCACTTGTTGCCCGTCACGAACGCGCGCCCGTCGCCGAACTCCACTACCGAAAGCGCGCATGCGTTGGGGCACTCGCCGCAGGCAACGGAGCGCCGCTTCGCCGAGAACGCGTCCAGCGCCTCGCGCCCGATCAGCGTGCTTTCGGCCTGCCCGCTGCTTCTCGCGCGTTCGGCTCCTATGAGCGCCGCGCCGATGGCGCCCATCAGATGCGACTGCTCGAAGCGCACGACTTCGCGCCCGCTCACCTTCTCGAACGCGCGCAAAACCGCGTCCGACTTGAACGTGCCGCCCTGCACCACCACGTGTTCGCCCATCGACGCCACGCGCTCGGCGCCGATGATGCGATACAGCGCGTTTTTCACCACCGAGTACGCCACGCCGGCGGCAATGTCGTCGAGCGACGCGCCCACCTTTTGGGCGTGCCGCACGCGCGAGGTCATGAACACGGTGCACTTGGTGCCCAGGTCAACGGGGCTTTTCGCCTGAAGGGCACGCTCGGCGAACTGCCAAGGGTTCGAGCGCAGCGAATACGACGTGCCCTCGATGAACGCCCCGCACCCGCTTGAACACGCCTCGTTGAGCACGGCGTCCGCCACCTGCCCGTCGCGCACCCACAACGCCTTCATGTCCTGTCCGCCGATGTCGAGCACAAAGGTCGCCTCGGGACAGAGGTGCTGCGCCGCTCGCAGGTGCGCCGCCGTCTCGACCACGCCCGAGTCGACGCCGAATGCCGCGCGCAACAGGTCCTCGCCGTAGCCCGTCGCGCAGGCGTGCGCCACGTGCACGTAAGGCTTCTGATGCGTGTAATAGGGGCGCGGCATCGCGGCGTAAAACTCGGCGAGCATGCGCTGCAGCGTGCCGAGCACATCGCCGCGCACGGGCTCGTAGGCGCTGTGCACGAGCGTGAGCTGCTCGTCGAGCACCGCGAGCTTACAGGTGGTCGAGCCTGCGTCTATTCCCAGGTAAAGCGCGCCTTTTGCGTCGAAGAGCCGCGTTTTGGGGAAGGCGTGCTGGGCGTGCCGCGCGCGAAAATCCTCTATCTCGCGTGGGCTTTCGAACAGCGGCGGCAGGTGCTCAAGGTCGTCCTCAAGCGCGTCGATCGAGCGAATGCGCCGCTCGAGCTCGGCGGTCGCGCAGGGGCGCGGCGCGTTGCCGGCGTTGTCGGCGCGGGTCGAGAGCAGCGCGGCGCCGCGTGCGGTGAACAGGTGCGCGTCGCGCGGCTTGACGCCGCTTTTCGCGTCGAGCCCCAACGCCTTGCGAAAGCGTTGCACCAGGTAGGGCATGTGCTCAAGGGGGCCGCCGAGAAACGCGACGGTTCCGCGAATCGGGCGTCCGCACGCAAGCCCCCCAAGCGTCTGGCGCACCACGGCGTCGAACGCGCTGGCGGCGATGTCGGCCTTGCTCGCGCCCGCGTTCAGCAGCGGCCGCACGTCGGTTTGCGCGAACACGGCGCAGCGCGAGGCGATGGGGTAGACGTGCCGCGCCCCGTTCGCCAGTCGGCTCATCTCCGCCGACCTCACGCCGAGCATAAACGCAATGGTGTCGATGAACCCGCCCGTGCCTCCCGCACAGGTCGCGTTCATGCGCTGCTCGACGCCGTCGGTGAGGTACACCACTTTCGCGTCCTCGCCGCCGAGCTCGATAAAGGCGTCTGCATGGGGGAGCGCCTGTTGCACCGCGCGGGTGGTGGCAACCACTTCCTGCACAAACGGCACGCCCATGTGCTCGGCCAGCTGCATGCCCGCCGACCCGGTAACGGCAACCGTTGCCTCAAGGTTGCCGCAGCGCCAATTCAAGTCGTGCAGCACGTCGGTCAGCGTGTGGAGGATGTCGGCACGGTGGCGGCGGTACGTCGAGAAAACCACGCGGTCGTCTTCGTCAAGCACAACCGCCTTGACCGTTTTCGACCCCGCGTCTATCCCCAACCGATGGGGCGTGGTACCTGTCACCATGCATTCTCTTTCATGCCTCGCCTGACGCACTACTTCTTTTTACGCGGCTCGAAAATGTCGGCGCGCACGCCGTTTCCCGGCTTTTGCCGCGCTGCCGCAGGTTGCTCGTCGGCGGCGGCCTCGGCGCCGCTCGGGCGGTCCTCCACCATGTTCAGCAGTTCTTGCTGGGTATGAATGTCAAGCTTGCGGTAAATATGGTTGATGTGCGTTTTCGCGGTGCTCTTCGATATGCACAGCTTGTCCTGGATGAACGCGGCGTTATGCCCCTTCGCCAGCAGGAACATCACCTCGGTCTCGCGCCGCGACAGCAAATAACGGTCGGCGATCTCCTCGCATCGCGCGTGGAACCGCCCCTTCGCCCGTGCGCGCTCGTCGGCTTCTGCCTCGGCCTCGGCCGTTGCCGCCGCTTCTGTTTCCGCCCGCTGTTTCTCGGCGGCGAGCGCCTCCACGCGGTTGTAGGCGTTGCGGAACGCCTCGTATCCCGGCTCGATCGTCACCCGCGTGGGGTCGATGATCGCGCGAATCTCGCGCTCGCGGGGCAAAAGCGCGTACGCCACGACAACCGAGAGCATGAGCAGCAGCGCCTCTTCCGCATTGCCGAGAACGCCCGCGATCGGCGTGCTGGTGGGCAGCTGCGCCAAGTTTGCACCGATGAACGACGCCAGCGTGAGAAGGCCGCGTCCCAGGCCGAACACGAAGATGGGCGAGAGGCGGAACTCCTGCGAGATGTCCGAGAAGAAAATCCACATGAGCGACTCGAAGCACAAGTACCCGCACACCACCATGAAGCTGGCGAACAGCCCGCCGTCCGACTCAAGGTAAGGCAGGAAAAAGATGGCGCCGGCGATGATCGGCACGAGGCAGCGGAAAATCATGTCCCAGTGCGACTCGCTTTTCGTGAGCGCCACGGTGGCGATGATGATGCCCACGCCCGCGCACGCCGCCGCACCTACCACCAGCTGTGAGGTGATGTCGTCGACCAGCATGACGCCGTCCACGCAGATGAAGCGCAAGGCGCCGATCGAGAACCCGAAGATGAACGTAGGCACGCCGAAGCGCGTGACGAACGACACGCGGCGAATGGGCAGCGAATGAAAGATGGGCATCTCTTGCCGGCGGTAGTAGGGAACGGGCGTGAGTTTCCACAGCAGAAGCGACGTGGCGACGGGCAGAAGCCCCGCGATAAGCCCGGCAAAAGGCGACACGACCCAGTGGACGAACACGAAGTACGTCGCAAGGCCTATGACGACGCCCGCCGCCGTGTTCAGGATGATGGTGGTGAACTCGTAGCGCGAAAACGCCGTGCCCCACAGCACGACCATCGAGCTTGCGCCTATTGCCGTGAGCACGCCCGCAACGGTTGCCGCGAACACGCTGGCAGGACCGAGAAAACAACTCGCATATATAAGGTAAGTGCCCACCGAGGCAAGGGCGGCGGCCAAGACGAGCGCCTTCTTGCCCACGTAGAACTTCAGGAAAAGCTGGTTTGAGAAAGCGAAGAACAGCAAAAATATGCCGAACGCAATGGTGAACGTGTCGAACACCACGGCGGCGAGGTCGGGCGTTATCGACGAAAGCCCCCCGATGTTCGCCGAGTTCCCGAACATCGACTCGCTTCCAAGCGCGATCAAGTACATCCACGCCTGAAACACGCCGAAGCCGACGCACAGTGAATTGAGGTCACCCGAGGAATCTGAGTCGTCGGCGCCGTGGGCAATGCTGATCGTGATATGAGGAAAGCTTCCAGCCATTCAGTACCCCTCCGTTGCGCAAGGCGCGCTCGGTATATCATTCATGCGCTTCGTCTGATTCGTCGCAAAACGTTTTCCGCTTGCCATAATACCTCACTCGCGCATCAATCTTGGCGCGAAAACTCATAATGCGTTGCGTTTGATGGAAAGAGTTTTCCTTTTACGGTTGTTTCGAACACGAAACGCTGATCAGGGGTTGCGGAAAAAGGGATGAGGAAAATCAACCCCAAAGGTTGATGGGCGTTTTTCAAAAACGATCCCATGGATCGAACCTCGTACCGCTCACCTTGCGTATAGTGCCGCTTGTCTGGTCTGGTGAGGGAAGATCAGACGGCGGTCCTCTCGTTGCCGCGTCTCATTCTATTCGGGTGACGCTCTATGGACGTGAGGGGTGCGCCCGTTTTGGGCGCGATCGTGCTTTAGTCATGCGCGCTTGAGGTGTTCGACTCGGCGCTGTGGCATAGACGGAGGTTCGCACTCGCAAGTCTGCTTACATGAAGGCAAGGGGTGCGAGCAACATCGGACAAGGAGGAAACTCTTATGTGTTTTAGACCAGCGGACGCAGCCGGCGCAGGCCCGAACAAATGCCCCGAGTGCGGCAAGATCGTCCAAGCGATGGGCGGCATGGTGCTGAAGAAGTGCCCGTTCTGCAAGGCCGACTTCACCAA
>JAUNGO010000051.1 GCA_030524475.1 Eggerthellaceae bacterium
GAGCTGCGGGCGAGGAGCTCGTGGAAAGTGCGGAAGCTTCAGCGGGGGAAAGGGTGACGGAAGTCGTGGAAGGTGCAGAAGGCGTGGTGGATGTTTCACGTGAAACATTTCCGAGGAAAAAAGCGCGCTCCATCACTTCGCTGCCGAGCACGTTTTGCCCGGCCATCACGCTGCGCAGCGCCGGCGCGATGGTTGCCACGTCCTGCTTGATAAGGTAGCCGCGCGCGCCCATGCGCAAGGCCCGCACAATGTAGTCGTCGTCGGCGAAGGTGGTGAGGAAAATTATGCGTGCTTGGGGATAATCAGCAAGAATGCGCTCGGCGGCGGAAAGACCGTCGCCGTCGGGCATGCGAATGTCCATCAACAGCACGTCGGGCACAGCTGGCGTGGGGGTGTCGGGCGCGGTGGTCGGCGCAGCAGCGTCGAGTGTAGCGGCTGACGCGGGGGTTGCGTCGTCGGGCGCGGGGGTGGCTGGTGCAGCAGTGTCGGTTGCGGCGACTGGCGCGGCGTCGTTGGGTGCGGGGGCGTCGGGCGCGACGGTTGCGCTAGTGAGCGTGGCTGTTGGTGCATTGTCGGGCACGGCTGGCGCGTCGTCGGGCACGGCTGCCGGTGCATCGGGCGCGGCGCTGGGCGCAACATCGTCGGTTGCGGTCACGGCAGTTGCATTCGCAGCGCCCTCTTTGGTTGTGCGTGCAGAAGATGTTTCACGTGAAACACTTTCGCTTGCGAGTTTCGCGTAAATTTGCACCGCTTCCGTGCCGCCGCTTGCTGTGGCGCACACGTTGATGTCGGGTTGCGCGCTCAAGATGGTCGCGAGCGACTCCACGATAAGCGAGTCGTCGTCGACGATCATCGCGTTAATGATCCGGTCTGCGGTTTCTCGGTGCGTGCTCATGCGGCGCGCTCCTCTTCCTTCGGCAGCGCGACGAACACGCGCCATCCTCCTCGTTCGGCGACGTGTTCTGCGCGGAACGTTCCGCCGAGCGCCGTCACGCGCTCCTCCATCGAGTGCAAACCCATGCCGCGCCCGTCGCTCGCCGCGCCGACGCTCCTCGCGCCGACGCCTTCCGCCTCATTGGCGTCGCTCGACGCCTCGTCGCAACGCGCGCGTGTGCTGCCGTTATCCGTCACCGTCAACTGGTAGAGCGCGGGGTACTCGACGACGCGCACGTGCGCGGCGGTGGCGTTGCTGTGGCGCAAGGTGTTGGCGAGCGCCTCGCGCGTGACGGCGATGAAGCACAGCGCGACAGGCGTGGGCACGTCGTCGGCGGCGTAGTCGAGCTGCACGTCGAGCGGTGCACACCGGGCGGCACAGGCGCGCAGCTGTTCCTCGAGGTCAAACGCGTCGTCGTGCAGCGCGTGGACGCTCGTGCGCACGGAGCTGAGCGCTTCGGAGAGCGTGGCGGCAAGCGGTTCGAGCTCGCGCGCGAGGGCGGGGTCTTCGGCGTGTGCCACGCGCAGCGCTTCGGTTTGCAGCACGGCGCGCGTGAGCAGGTGTCCCACGTTGTCGTGGATTTCGCGCGCGATGCGTCCGCGCTCGGTCAGCGTGGCCACGTGCACTTCGTAGTCTTGACGGTCGCGCAGGTCGCGGTTTTTCGCCTCAAGCGCCAACGAGTGCTCGCGCAGCGTGTCGCGCGCCGAGGTTTGCTCCTTTTCGCGTTCCAGCACGTGCGTGGTGCGCCGCGAGAGCATGGCGGCGGTCGCGCTCACACACGCGAGCACGGCGGCGGCGCCTAAGGGTAGGCGGGGCAGGGCGGCAATCAGTGCAACGGCCGCGAGCACGCACACAAGCGCGCCGTCGCGGTCGTGGGGCGCATCGTGCGTACCGTCGTGGCTGCGAGACGCGTCGTGCGTGCGCAGACAGTCGTAAACAACGAGCGGAAGGAAGAGCGCCGTGCGCGGGCGGACAACGGCGAGCACGCAGAACGCGGCAAGTCCCACGCGACGGTGCCGTCCCGTCGTCAGCTCGAACAGCGCCGCGGCGATAATGCTTGCCAAAAGCCCCACCACTTCGTATGTCGACACGTCGACGAAGGCGAGCGCCACCAGGCTCCCCAGGCACACGATGATTTTGTCGAGCGGCCTTTCCATGCCGCCATTATCTCATTGACGCGCCTGTGAGGCGCGAACTGATGACAAAAGTCACTTCCGCCGCGCCCGCACGACGCGGAAAATGTTTCACGTGAAACATTCGGGGCAGGAAGCGAAACATTCGAGCCGTTTGTTTTGACGGGAGCGGCAGAATCGGCGAAAACGTCGGAGACACCCGTAGGGGCGGCGGAAACAACAACAGGAGCGTCATTATGAGCGAACCAAGCAACAACGTGGTCGTCGAGGTGGAAAGCCTGGTCAAGCGCTACAAGGAAACCATCGCGCTCGATCATTTCAGCCTTGCGATAGAGCGCGGCGAGGTGTTCGGCCTGCTCGGCCCCAACGGCAGCGGCAAAACCACGGCGCTCAACTGCATTCTGCAGCTGCTCACCTACGACAAAGGCACGGTGCGCCTGTTCGGGCAAGACATGGCGCCTACGCGCTACGACCTCAAACGGCACATCGGCGTGGTGCCGCAGAACCTCGCGGTGTTCGACGAGCTCACCGTGCGCGAGAACATCGACTATTTCTGCGGTCTGTACGTGCAGGACAAGGTGCGCCGCCGTCAATTGGTCAACGAAGCCATCGCGTTCGTGGGCTTGCAGGGCTACGAGCGCTTCCGCCCGCGCAAGCTTTCGGGCGGCCTGGCGCGGCGGCTCAACATTGCGTGCGGCATCGCGCACAAGCCCGAGCTCATCATCCTCGACGAGCCCACGGTGGCGGTCGACCCGCAAAGCCGCAACGCTATCCTCGAGGGCATCCTGCGCTTGAACGCAGAGGGCTCCACCGTCATTTACACGAGCCATTACATGGAGGAAGTCGAGGAAATATGCTCGCGCATCATGATCATGGACAAAGGTCGCAGCGTGGCGTGCGGAACGAACGCCGAGCTTAAAGCCATGATCGGTACGGGCGAGAAGATTCGCGTGCAGGTGGCGAAGGGCGTCGGCGGCGCGGTGAGTGCCGGTGCGGCGCGTGCGGCCGGCGTGCGCGAAAATGTTTCACGTGAAACATTCGTTCCCGAAACGGGGAACGCCGTGCCAGACGCTGCCGCGCGGGGCGATGCGGCGCCAGACGTTGCCGCGCCGGTTGTTTTGCGTGAGGCGTTCGGGAGCGTCGGCGAAACGCCCGGGGGCGTTGACGAGCTGCTCCAACGCGTGCGGGAGCTTCCCCACACGCTGCGCGCGAGCATGGAGGGCGACGTGCTGACGGTCGACTGCGCGACGGGCGCGCACAACGTGGCCGACGTGCTGGGCGTGGTGGAGACGTGCGGGTTCTCCTTCGGGCGCATCTATGCCGAGCCGCCCACCTTGAACGACGTGTTCCTCGAGATCACCGGCACCGCGCTGCGCGACTAGCAAAGGAGCGCACATGCGAAACACGTTCAAATACACGGCGCTTTACCTCATGCGCGACCGCAACATCTTGCTGTGGGCGCTGGCATTCCCCATCATTCTCTCGACGCTGTTCTTCCTTATGTTCGGCGGCATCGACTCGGCGCCTTTCACGCACGACCAGGAGATTGTGGTGGTGGAGGACGCCGCGTGGCAAGCCGACGAGGCCACGGTGGTGCGCGAGGTGGTGGGCGCGGCGAGCGAGCCGGGCAGCGCGCCCGACGGCGAAGGCGCGTTCTTGGCGCCCACGTACGTGCCCGACGAGGCGGCCGCCAAACAGGTGCTCGGCGAAACCGACGCCATCGCCTATATAAAGGTAGACGCGGAAGGTGCGGCGGAGTTCTTCATGAAGCGCGACCCGTCCGACACCTCCATGACCACGCGGCAAACCATCGTGAAAACGGTGATCGACGGCGCGCAACGCACCGAGTCGGCGATATCGGACGCGGTGGAGCAACGCGTGCGGGAAGACTTGACGAACGCCGCGGCGAACGTAGGCGTGGGCGCGGAAGGCGCGGCGACGGTTGGCAACGCAGGTGCGCTCGCATCTGCATTCGAAGGCTCGGCATCGGGCGTCGCGGAAAATGTTTCACGTGAAACATTCGCGGAAGTGCCTGCTGGATTAGCCGCGTTCGCCGCGCCCGACGCCGCGCCCACCGCTGCCGCCATCAGCGTGCTGGTGGAGCGCGCGCTTGACGCCGCCGACGCCGACTTCACCACGCAGGTGTCGCTGACGGCGAACGCGCCCGCCGAGAACACGCGCTACTACTACGCGCTGTTGGGCATGGCGGCGCTGTTCGCGGCCTACATCGGGGTTATCGCCATGAACCGCTTGGGTGCGAACACCTCCGACGTGGGCGCGCGCCGCACGCTGGGAAGCACGTCGCGCGGGCGGGCCACGGTGGCGACGTTCGCCGCCTCGTGGGTGCTGTCGTTTATGTGCCTGCTTGTTGCCTACGCGTACATTCGCTGCGTGCTGGGCGTCGACTTCGGCGGGCGCGACGCGTTCTGCGTGCTGGCGCTTGCCGCCGCCGCGCTTATGGCAACGTCGCTCGGTGTGTGCGTCGGCGCCATACCCGGCATTCCCGAGGCGGGCAAAAACGGTATCATCACGGGCATCGCGTGCTTCTCGTCGCTGTTTGCGGGGCTGTACGGGCAGGCGTGCATGTACCTGGCCGACGACATTGCCGCCGCCGCGCCCTGGACGCAGACGGTCAACCCCGCGCGCGTCATCTCACAGGCGTTCTACAGCCTGTACTACTACGACAGCTACGAGCCGTTCGCGCAAACGCTGGGCGCGCTGGCCGTGATGACGGCGGTGTTTTTGGCGGGCGCGGCGCTTTTGGCAAGGAGGCAGCAGCATGAACATCTTTAAGGCGGCGTGCCGCGTTCTGCTCAACCACAAGAGCTACATCCTCATCTACGTGGTGTTTCTGGGCGCGATGGGCGTGTTCGTTGCGGCGGGGAACAGCCACGGCGCGGTGGAGGGCACCACGTTTGAGCAGGTGCGCGCGTCGGTGGCGGTCGTCGACCGCGACGGCGGGGAAGTGACGCGCGGGCTGCGAGAGGCGCTGTCCGACGAGGTTGAGCTGGTTGACGTGGCCGACGACGAGCGCGCCTTGCAAGACGCGGCGGCGCAGAACCGCGCGAACTGCCTGGTCATTGTGCCGGCGGGGTACACCGATGCGTTCGTGGAGGCGGCACTTGCGGGTGCGGAGCCGCCGCAGCTGGAAACGGTCGTGAGCTTCGACGACACCGCCGGGTTCGAGGCGGAAAACCACGTGCGGGGCTATTTGTCCTGCGTGGCCGCGCGCCTCGCGGTGGCGGGTGCGGACGCCTCCGCCTCCGCCCTCGTCGACGGCGTTGATCTTCTCGCCATAACCCAAGCTGCGCACGAGGACATGGCGCATGCCTCGGCGGCCACCTACGTTGTCGAGGAAGACGAGGCGCTGCCTCTTCCCGACGACTACCTGCTGTACAACCGCTGGACGGTTTACCCCATCACCTGCGCCGTCGGCGTACTGGTGGCGGTGACCATGGCGGGCTTCAATCGCCTCGACGTGCGGCGGCGCAACTTGTCGGCGCCGGTGAGCAGCTTGTCGCTCAGCCTGTCGCTGGCGGCGGCCGGCGTGCTGTGCATGCTCGTTACGTGGGCGTGGATGGCGGTGCAGGGGGTAGCGGCGTTCGGCGGCTCGCTTTCAGGCGTAGAAGGCTGGCGCATAGCGCTGTGCGTGGTCGATATGCTGGCGTATTCCCTGTTCGCGCTTGCGTTTGGCTTTTTGGTGGCGCAGTGCGGCGCGCGGGAGGTCATGGCGAACGGCGTTGCGAACATCATGGGGCTGGTGCTGTCGTTTTTGGGCGGTGCGTGGATAGACGTAAGCCTCATGGGCCCGACGATGGAGGCGGTGGGGCGGTTCACGCCGACGTATTGGCACGGCCAGGCGCTGACGGCCATCGCGCACGCCGACGCGTTCACGTGGGACGCGCTGGCGCCTGCAGCCGGCGACATGGGCATAGTGCTGCTGTTCGCCGCCGCGCTGTTCGCCGTGGCGTTGCTGGTGGGGCGCGTGCGCATGCAAAACGGCATAGCGCTCAGCGCCCCCGCGCAAGCGGCGCAAGGCTAGCGCTTATCACGCGCTAGAGCCCGGCGCTATTCAGCGAGGGGATTTGCTCCCACGGGGGGGGGTATTCAGCGAGAGCCCTTCGGCGGTCGTGCGGGAAGGAGAATGCCACGCGCGTGCCTTCGCCTTCCTCGCTGGCGATTCCCACGCCCAGACCCATGCGCGCGCACATGACGGCCACCAGGTAAAGCCCCATGCCCGTGGCGGACCCTTGGGCGCGGCCCACTTCGCCGGTGAACCCGCGGTCGAACACGCGCGGCACGTCGGCCGCCGGAATGCCGCAGCCGTCGTCGCGCACCTCAAGCACCGTGCGTCCGCGCGGCGTGTCGGGCTCTTCCTCGCGCGCGGTGAACGTGATGGTGCGCGCGCCGTACTTCGCGGCGTTCGTGATCACCTGGCTCAGTATGAACACCAGCCACGGCTCGTCGGCCAAAACGCTTGTGCCTTCGGGAATCTCCTCTTTCAGGCTCACGCCGCGCTCGATGAGGAAATGCGCGTTTTTCTTGCACGCTTCGCGCGTTGCCGCCGCCAGGTTGAGCTCGCGAATGGCGTAGTCGTTGGAGACAGACATCGACCGCGCCGAGTAAAGCGCCTGGTCAACTTGCGCCTCGATGCGTTCCAACTCGCCTTTGAGCTTCATGGATTGTTGCCCGTGCATGCTTGCGAGCATGAGCTTCGCGGCGGCGATGGGCGTCTTGATCTCGTGGATCCACAGCTCGATGTACTCGCGGTGCGCCCGCGCCTGCTCGCGCTCGGCGGCGTTTTCGCCGTTCGCCACGTTCGCCAGATGCTCGGTGACGGCGTGCGAGATGCGCCCCTCGAGAAACTCGGGCTCGTCGACGAGCGCCGAGAACTGGTTCAGCCGCCCGATTTGCGCCGAGAACTCGGCGAGCTCGCGATAGTAGCGCGCGCGGCGCCCGTAGCCCAGCGCGAGCATCGCCGCCAAGCACAGGGCGACGAACCCCGCTATCAGGGCGCAGGCGTGCACGCTCACGCCAAGGACGGGCAGCATGGCGGCAAGTCCCACCAGGCAAAACACGCCCAATATGATCGATGCCCAACGGTCGCGCAGGTAAGCGCCGAAGGTGTAGCGCGGAATGTCGCTCATGGGACCGCCTTTCGACTCTTTCGCCGTCGCCGACGTCGCGCGCTACACCATGTAGCCCTGGCCGCGGCGCGTAACGAGGAAGTCGTCGGGCACGCCAAGGCCCGCAAGCGTTTTGCGCAGGCGGTTCACGTTCACGGTGAGCGTGTTGTCGTCGATGAACGCGTCGGACTCCCACAAATCGCACATGATCTCGGCGCGCGTGATGACGAGGCCGGGGTTGCGCATGAGTATGTGCAGAATTTTGAGCTCGTTGCGCGTGAGCTCGGCCGATTTGCCGTTGTAGAGCACCTCGCCCGCGCCCACGTCGAGCGTGACGCCTTTACGCTCGATCTTAAGGCCGGCGGCTCCTTGGGAGCTGCGTCGGAGCAGCGATTGGATGTGCGCGATGAGCACGGCGGGGCTGTAGGGCTTGCAAACGTAGTCGTCGGCGCCCAGGTTCATGCCCATGACCTCGTCAAACTCGCTGTTCGACGAGGTAAGCATGATGATAGGAACGTTCGATTGAGCGCGAATGTCGCGGCAGACGGTGTGCCCGTCGGTGCCGGGGAGCTTCAGGTCGAGCACCACGCAGTCGGGGTTGGCGGCCAGTGCCAGGCTCGCGGCGTTGGCGAACTGCGTGCACCCGAGCGCCTCGAACCCCGAAAGCTCTAGCAGGTGCGCCAGCTCGGTGCGCAGCGCGGTGTCGTCCTCGATGATGTAGATGCGTGTGCTCACGAAACCCCTTTCCGCGCGGGCGAAGACGCCGGATGGCGCCAACGTGAAAGCGCCGAGCGCCGGCGCCACGTTGGTGTCGAACGCTTCCGCCAGACGATCCCAGCCCGCTGCCGCCGGCTCGATCACGTTTGCAGGCTATTGTAACGCGGAAGGGAAAGCCAAGCGCCCGCCGCAAGGAAGACTTACAAGGACGTAAGGTCGAGAAGTCTCCTAGCGAGCGGGTTCAGCGAGTTCTATAATCCAGAGTTCGCGCAGTCGCTGCCTATGCAATGCGCCGCGTAAAGCGGTACGTGTCGCAGCTCTTTGCCTGCGCCCGCTTCGCCGCGTGAGAAATCATTCTCAGACAAAACGTACGCATACGGTGCACGAGACTTTTCCATAAACGTTGCGAGCGTTTTTGCGCGAACGTTGCGCGTCGATTTGACTTCAACAGGAATGATCTCCATGCGATCAGTTTGAAGCAAAAAGTCTAGCTCGCCCGTTGTTTTCCAAGATGAAGGCGGCGTCCAGTAGTATGTTTGGAGGTTGTTGGAGGCAAGTGCCTGCATCACGGAGTTTTCCGCAAGCGCACCCCTGAAATCGGACGAGGTCACGGCGTCTCCGAACTCTTGGGCTTCAAGCCATAAGCGCGGGTTGATTCCTAGTTTGTAAAACATGAGCCCGGTATCCGCTAGGTACACTTTAAAGAAGCTGCCGTCGTCTTCATCGAAGGGAACGAGCGGGGCTTCGACGCATTCGGTCATTCCGTTGATCGAGACAATGCCCGCCCCTTCGAGCCAATCAAGGGGCTCCATGAGCTTCGCCCGGCGCCCTCCTCGTTCCACTTCGGAGTATTTGAATTTTTTTGTGGATGAGCGGAGCAGCTGCGCCGGAATCGACCGCCACACTTTGCGCGCAGCCACGCCGCTGATGCCGTTGTCCGGATCGGTCATGTCGGCCGTGTATGTCTGGTCGATTTCGCGCTGCTCGATTCGGGCGTTGTCGATCGAGCCGTGCGGCACGTACGCCGAAACCGCCGCCGGCATCCCGCCTATCACTTGGTACTGACGGTAATAGCGCAATGCATCGCGGTGGGCTGCATACGGTTCGAGTGTTTGCGCGTGCGAGCGGATCGCTGCGGCCATGTGATCCTCGCCAAGCGCCCAGAGAAACTCTTCGAACGTCATCGGGTGCATGGTTTCTTGGCGAACTCCGCTTGGGAAGGGCAGTGTGCGCTTTTTCGTTGCGACGCCAAGTTGGCTGCCCGTTGCGCAAATGCGCCAGCCCGAGTTGGAGAAGAATCGTAGAGAGTTCAAGGCGCGTTCGCATAGTTGAACTTCGTCGAAGAGGACGAAAGCGGTTTCTTTTTCGACCGTCATACGCTTGTAGTCGGCAATACGCGCCATGATTTCGTCAACGTTGTCGGTTGGACCGTCAAACAGCGGCGCGATCAAGTCAAGATCTGTTTGGAAGTCGAGTTTTACGAAATCGCTGCCTGCCACGCGTTTCCCGACCGCCTCGACTGCATACGTTTTCCCGACGCGCCGCGCCCCCCGAATGAGCAGCGGACGCTCATCGTCGCCTCGCGCCCACGCTTCGATAACGGATTCGATTAACCTGCGCATTGTTCCCTCCTCGTAGAGGTTCGGGTATTTCAAGTGCATGATATTATACAATTTCATGTATCTTAAATACACGATTTTGAAAAATTCTGTGTGTTTAAGATACATGAAATTCATAAAGGCAAAATCGGTACAAAGGAAAGAGCCTTAGTGCTGGGTTCGATCCTCGAAACATGACGAAAGCTTTAAGAAATGGCGGTCAATGCGTGGAATATGACACAATGAGCTTCGTCAAGGGGTGCGCTTTAAAGGGACGAGCCGCCCGCTGCGTTCGAAATCGAAGGGGACGCCATGCGCGCAATGCCGAGCAATCAACTGAATCCGAAGATCAAGATGGTGTGGCGCATCAACGACGCCATCTGGATTGCGTTGTGTTTCTTAGTGTGCTTCGTGCCGTTCGCCGTTGTGGCAGCGGTCGACCCTGACGCCGGTTGGACGCGCATAGTGCTGGCGGTAATCGGCGCGACGTTCGTGGTGCTGGCGGTGCTGTTTTTGGTGGTGCTGCCGCCTATTCGCTACGTGCGCTGGCGCTACGAGCTGACCGACGACTACCTTGACATCGCCAAGGGCATCGTTTGGCGCAAGCGCTACATCGTCCCGTTCATTCGCGTGCAGAACACCGACACGCGGCAAGGGCCTATTTTGCGTGTGTTCGGGCTGTCGAGCGTGACGGTTTCCACGGCGGCGGGCGAGCATGAGATTCCCGGTCTGGGGAACGAGGAAGCCGAGCTTTTGCGCGATCGCGCCGCTGAGTTGGCCCGCATCGCGCGCGAGGACGTGTAGCCATGGGCACGCAAGAACCTCAAGGGGGGACGCCTGCCGTGGGCGGGGCTGCGATGCCGGCGCTCGCGCAGGGAAGCGCCCCCGCAACGCCGGGCGTCGCGTCCGTCCCCGCAACGCCTGCGTCCGCGCCGGCGCCCGAGGCTGCGTCCGCGCCTGAGCCCCAGAAGTGCCAGGTCCACCACAGCTACATTTGGCTGGGCTCCATTCGCACGGCGCTCGCGCTGATCGCGGCCGTTGCAGTGGCGTCGCTGTCGAGCATCGTGGGCGCCATCTTCGAGGGCGGTCTTGCCTCGGGCGACACGTTCACGGCGACGGTGATCGTTTTGGCGACTTGCGGCGGGGCGCTGCTGGTCATCGCGTCGATCGTCGTCTATCAACTCGTTTCGTACAAGCACCTCTATTTCACGCTGGGCGCGGGCGAGTTCAACTTGTACAGCGGCATCTTCAACAAGAAGCGCGTGCACGTGCCCTACCAGCGCGTGCAGTCGGTCGACCAGAAAGCATCGTTTCTGCAGCGGCTGTTCGGCGTGTGCACGGTGTCCATCGACACAGCGGGCGGCTCAAGCAACAAGGCTGTTACCGTGCCGTACCTGACCAAGCAGCAAGCGGAGTGGCTGCGCGTCGAGCTGTTTACGCGGAAACGTGCGGCGGCTATGGCGAGTGCGGCGGGTAGCGCGGGGGTTGCGGCGGGCGCGAATGCGGCGAGTGCTGCGAGCGCTATGCGCGCGGCGGGCGCGGTGAACGCCGCGAATCCGATGGGCGGCGCAGCGGCTGCTGCGGGCATGGTTGCTGCGACGGGCGCAGCGTCTGCCGCACCCGCCGCCGCAAATGCGGGCACGTTCCCCGCTCCTTCCGCACCCCTCACAACCCCCGCCCCCACTCCCAACCCCGCGCCCACAGGCAACGTCCTCGACGCCGGCGCGGCCATCTGGCAGGACGTCGGCGGCCTGTTCGCGGGTCAAGACCTCTACACGGGACGCGTGTCCTACGAGTACGGCCTTACCAACAAGGAGCTCGTGCTCACGGGGCTTTCCAGCAACACGGCTTTCGCGCTCGTGCTCTTCGGCCTGCTCGGCATCGTCGCGCAGTTCGCCGACCTGGCGTTCGACCTGTTCCCGCGCACGATGGACTCCACGCTGGAAAACTTCGCCGCGCAAGCCACGGGTGCCGCTGCCGTCAGCTTCTTCGCCACGATAGCCGTTGCCGTGGCGGGTGCCATGGCGCTTTTGTGGCTGCTGTCGGGCGTGGGCGCGTGCATCAGCTACGGTGGCTTCCGCGCGCGGCGGCGCGACAACCGCATCGAGGTGGAGCGCGGGCTTTTGCAGCACACGTTCCAAGGCGTCGACATCGATCGCGTGCAGGCGGTGGTCGTCAAGCAAACGTTCATCCGCCGGCTCATGGGCTACTGCGAGGTGTCGCTCAGCAAGATCGACGCGGCGGCGGGGAGCGACGACGGCTCCCAGCAAAGCAGCCTGAACACACGCGGCGTGGTCATTCACCCGTTCGTAAAGATGAGCCGCGTGCCCGAAATTCTCGCGGGTATCATCCCCGAGTACGCCGACGTGCCCACCGAGCCCGTGCCGGTGGCCCCCGTGGCGTTGCGCCGCGCGCTCATTCGCCGCTGCCTTTGGCAGGGAGGCGGGTTCTGGCTGGCGGTGTGCGTGGCCGCGGCGCAGCTTCTGGTCAACGCGTTCGTGACGCCCGCCGACGTCGTTTTGGCGTTTGACCTCGGCGAAGTCCCTCCCACGCCCGAGGGCTTGGCGGCGGCGAACGGCGTTTTCACCGCGTTCAACACCGTTGCCGTCGTGCTCTATGTGTTGGCGGCGGTGCTGCTGGTGCTCGACGCCGTGGGGGCGGTGCTGTGGTTCCGCGAGTCGAGCTTTGCCTACAACCGACGCTTCATGCAGATCAGCACGGGCGGCTTCTCGCGCGAGACGGTCAGCTTCCCGCGGCAAAAAATCCAGTTCGCCTACACGCGCACCAACCCCTTCCAGCGCATGGCGCGCACCGCCACCATCGGCGCGCGCACGGCGGCGGGCGTCGGCGGCACCACCATGCGGCTCGTCGACGTGCGTGAAGAAGACGCGCGGGCGTGGCTTGCGTGGGCCGAGCCGCGCGGAAATGTGCTACAGTAGCGCCTATGGAAAAGCATCGCTCATCTGACACATCGGAAGGTCGAAGTACCGCCGCGACCAAAGTCGCCGCCAAGCGCCGCCCCCATGTGGTGCGCGAATACTCCCTTGGCGAGGAGATAACCAATTCCATCACGCACGGCATCGGCGCGGCGCTCGCCATTGCGGCGCTCGTGTTGCTCATCGTGAAGTCGGTCGGCGACGGCGCGGGCGTGCTTCTGTTCGCCGCGCTCGTCTACGGCATTGCCATGCTCATCGAGTACCTCATGTCGACGTTGTACCATGCCATCGCGCACGAAGGCGCCAAACGCGTGTTCAAGGTGCTCGACCACAGCTGCATTTACCTGCTCATCGCGGGCACGTACACGCCGTATTGCCTGATCACGCTCGGTAACGTGGGCGGCATCTGGCTGGCGGTGTTCGTGTGGGCGGTGGCCGTTGTGGGCATCGCGTGCGAGGCGTTCTGGACGTATCGCCCGCGCTGGATCTCGGCGGTCATTTACGTGCTCATGGGCTGGAGCGTGGTGGCGTTTCTGCCCCAGCTCTACAGCCTGCTGCCCACGGCGGGCTTCTGGCTTCTGGCGGCGGGCGGCATCAGCTACACCGTGGGGGCCGTGTTCTACATCCTGAAGAAGATTCCCTACATGCACTCGGTGTTTCACGTGTTTGTGCTGGCAGGGAGCATCCTTCAGTTTTTCTCCGTGTTCATGTACGTCATTTAGAAAACGAACGAGAAGCAGAAATGGAAAACGACAGAGAACGTGACCGTGCAGACCGCGAGCGAGACCGCGGCGACCGCAGCAGCTCCGACCGCGACCGCGGCGAGCGTGGCGCACGCGTTGATCGCAGCGACCGCACAGACCGCGGCGCGCGCGCCGACCGCGAGCGCACGGGCATCTTCGGCTTTTTCGGCGCAAAGCGGCGCGAGTCGGCGTCCGAGGAAGAGATCAAAGACATGGTGGCCGACACCCAGGAGCTTGAGGCCGCCGAGAAGCGCATGATCCATGACATCATGGACTTAAGCGATATGTCGGTGCGCGAGATCATGAAGCCGCGCGTCGACATGATGCTGGTGGAAGACACGGAAACGGGGCGCGCGGCGCTCGAACGCATGCGCGGGACGGGGTACTCGCGTCTGCCCGTGTACACCGACGACATCGACGGCATCACGGGCATCGTGCACTACAAAGACCTGATCGGGCCCTTGATGGACGGACGCATCGACGAGCCGGTCACCAAATTCATGTACGACCCGCTGTTCGTGCCGGAGACGAAAGACGTGTTGCCGCTGCTCGGCGAGATGCAGGACGCGCACCAGCAGATGGCCATCGTGGTCGACGAGTACGGCGGAACGGCGGGGCTTATCACCATCGAGGACATCGTGGAGGAAATCGTCGGCGAGATCATCGACGAAACCGACCGCGAGCGCGGGCTTTTGGTCGAGCTGGGCGAGGGCGCATGGCGAGCCGACGGGCGCTTCCCCGTGGAAGAGGCGCTCGCGCTCGGTTGGCCGGTAAGCGAGTCGGACGACTACGAGACGATCGCCGGGTGGCTCATGGACGACATCGACTTCGTACCCAAGACGGGCGACGAGTTCACGCTCGACGGTTTTCGCTTCAAGATAGAGAAGATGCGCCGCTCGCGCATTTCGTCGATTCGGGTTGAACGCATTTGTGAAGATGCGCCCGGGGGTGACAATACGAACAAGTAATGAAGGACTCGCCGTTTACCTGCGGGTTTCCTCGATTTCGGTTTTGTCAATCGAACAAAAAGTGAAGGACGGGCGGCGGTTTTTTGCGTTGTGCGCGGCTGCTACGGTAAAATAGTCGGAGCAAAAATCGCATATCGAGCCTTTTGGCAGCAAACCCACTTACAACCTAGCATGCTGTCACCGCTTCGGCGGCTTGCTCGCGTGCGCTTGAGAAAGGTCACGTTTGGCGACACAACGACATACTTCGGCGGGTAAAAGCGCAGCGCCGCGCATCGTGGCGGCTCTTTGTGCCTCCGCTTTGGCGCTCGGTGTCGTCGGCTTCGGGTTCGCGTCGGCGGGAGCGCAGGCAAGCGCCGCCGCCAACGAGGCTGCAACCTCGTCGCAGTTTGGCCTCTCGACGCTTTCGGGCGCAAGCGCCGCTTCTCAAAATTCTTCGTCCTCCCAAGGTCTTTCGGTGAGCGACACCTCGATGGACAACCCTTCCGAAACCCTGGTGCTGAAAAGCGCCGCCAAGCGCGACATTTCGCAGGGCATTGAGGAAATAGCGGCCGAGGAAGAAGCCGCGCGCATTGCCGCCGAGGAAGCCGCGCGCGCCGAGGAGGCTGCTCGCATCGCCGCCGCCGCCGAGGCGAAGGCGCAGGCCGCCGCCAAGGAGGCTCCCGTGCTTGAGGACGTCGACTTCACCTGCGGCAAGGAGGCGTTCCTCGCCGAGTGGACCGCGCGCATCGACGCGTATTTGGCAGGCTCGCCGCTGGCGGGGCAGGGCGCTACCTTCGCCGAGGCCGCGTGGAACAACAGCGTTGACCCGCGCTGGTCGCCCGCCATCTCCAACACCGAGAGTTCGAAGGGCGCCAACTGCTTCCGCCCCTACAACGCATGGGGCTGGATGTCGGGCAGCTGGTCGAACTGGACCGAGGCCATCAACGCGCACGTGGCCGGCTTGGCCGAGGGCTACGGCTACACCATCAGCGTGGCGAATGCCAAGAAGTATTGCCCGCCCACGTATTTGGACTGGTACGCTAAAACCGTCAACGAGATGGCAAAGATCTAGGCCCGCGCCATGAGCAACGTTATCGTGGTTGGATGCGGCCGCGTGGGCTCCCAGCTTGCAAACATGCTTTCCGACAACGGCAGCAACGTGTGCTGCATCGACCGCAACGCCGACGCGTTTTCTAACTTGGGTCGCAACTTCAACGGGTCGACGGTGCAAGGCGTCGGCTTCGACGAAGACACGCTCGTCCGCGCGGGCGTTGAGGAATGCGACGTGTTGGCGGCGGTCACGCAGTCGGACAACGCGAACCTTATGTGCGCCGAGGTGGCAAACCGCCTGTTCGGCGTGCCGCACGTCATCGCCCGTTTGTACAACCCCGACCATGAGCGCGCCTACATGCAGCTGGGCATCGACTACGTATGCGGCACGTCGCTGGTGGCCGAGGACGTGTTCTCGAAAGTTATCGCAGGTCACGGCTCTCATGTGGAAACATTCGGCGAATGCGAGGTGCTGCGCTTCTCGCTCGACCTGTCGACTCGCGAGAACAAAAAGACCATTCGCGTGTCGGAGCTTGAGCGCGACCACGAGGTGCGCATCGTGGCGTTCGAGCGCGGAGACGGCTCGGCGTCGTCCATTCCTACGAGCGAGTCGGTGCTCTACAACGGCGACACCATCCTGGCCTGCGTGCGCCACGACCTCATTCCGATGTTCTCGCGGTATATCCAAGGGTAGGTTGTTTAGGGAAGGAAACCAATGCTCATCGTTATTGCGGGCGGCGGGAAAATCGGTTCGTATTTGGCCTCGGTTCTGCTTGCGAGCGGCAACGAGGTGGCGGTTATCGAGGAGAACCTGAAGACGGCCGACGCGTTGTCGGTCATGCTTGAGGGTAGCTACCTGGTCATTCACGGCGACGGCTGCGACTCGCGCCATCAAGAGGACGCGGGCATTCGCCATGCCGACGTGTTTGTTGCCACCACGGGCCAAGACGACGACAACCTGGTGGCGTGCGAGATTGCTCAGCGCGTGTTCCGCGTGCCGCGCGCCATCGCGCGCGTGAACAACCCGAAGAACCTGCGCATTTTCCGCGAGGTGGGCATCGAGTGCGTGTCGTCGACCACGCTTATTGCGAACCTCATCGAGGAGGAGGCGCTTTTGGGCTCGGTGTCGGTTGTGTCGTCGCTTTCCCACGGCGACGTGGCGTTGGCCGAGGTGGTGGTGCCGCGTATGCGCCACCATTCCAACGACGCGGGCATCGCCATCGACGACATTCCGCTGCCCGACAGCGCGTTGATCGCGGCGGTGGTGAGCAAAGACGGCGTCGAGGTGGCAAGCGACAACATTACCGTCTACCCGGGCGACAAGGCCATCGTCGTGGCCGATAACGACGCCCTTGACGAAGTGCGTGACGTGTTTCGCAGTTTGTAGTGTTGCGCCCGCCATGCAGGTCGATTTGCCTACAACGCCCGTTTTCCAGCCAGTTTTCTCGAGTCGTGGCTTCAAAAGCAGCGTTGTAGGCGCTTTTTTCTGAAAATTGGCTTCAAAAATGCCGTTGTAGGCGTTTTTCGCCATCTAAAACGCCTACAACGGCATTTTTGAAGCCACGGCTTTTCTCTCGTGGCTGGAAAACGGGCGTTGTAGGCAAATCGCGATGTTTGCGGCACACGGACCGACGCACGCAGAAGTGATGCACGCAGAAG
>JAUNGO010000052.1 GCA_030524475.1 Eggerthellaceae bacterium
CCCGAGAGGCGCGTGGCGGGAGCAGAGGCCACACCTTCCGACGCAGAATCGACCCCAACATCGGCTCCGTCGGCGGAGTTGTCCACAAAGCGAGTTCCCGAGCGTTGCGAGGACTGTTTGAGCGACTGAGCGCCTCCGCCGGCGGAGCCGCCCCGTACGTCCGTTTCCGCACGCTCCCCTTCTTCCACCAGGCGTAAATACTCGTCCACGCCGCCCGGCAGATGGCGCAACTTGCCGTCGAGGATGGCGTACTGGTCGTCGGTCACGCGCTCCATGAGGTAGCGGTCGTGCGTGACCAGCAGCAACGTGCCCGGCCAGCCGTCGAGCAGGTCCTCCACCGCCGCCAGCATGTCGACGTCGAGGTCGTTGCCCGGTTCGTCCAAAATAAGCACGTTCGGCTCATCGAGCAAGATGAGCATCAACGCCAGCCGCCGCTTCTGCCCGCCCGACAAGTCGCACACCGGCTCGTTTTGGTCGGCGGCGGAAAAGCCCAGGCGCTCGAGCAGCTGGCCCGGCGTCATCTCCTTGCCGTCGAGCATCGTGCGCCGCGAGTAGCGGCTGATTACTTGGCGCACGCGATCGTCGCCGTACTTCGCCAGCTCGTCGAGATGCTGCGAAAGCACGGCGAAGCGAACGGTGGAACCGATCTTCACGCGACCGCGCGTCGGCGCCAGCTGTCCTTGGATCACGCGCAAAAGCGTGGTTTTCCCCGCGCCGTTGCCACCGACGATGCCGATGCGGTCGCCCGGGCCGATGATCCACGTCACGCCGTCGAGCACGGTGCGCCCTGCGGGTTGCGACGCCGGACCCCGTGTTCCGGCTCCCACAGCGGAGGTGTCCGCTTCGCCCTCCGAGCCGCCTTCCGCACCGCCCTCGAAGCGCACGCTCACGTTCTCCAGGTCAACCACCTGCTTGCCCAAGCGCGCCATCGCCATGCGCTTGAGTTCGAGGGGGTTGCGCAGCTCGGGCACGTCGGCGATGAGCGCGCGAGCCGCCGCCACGTGGAACTTCGGCTTGGTCGCGCGTGCCCGCGCCCCGCGCGAGAGCCACGCGAGCTCGCGGCGCAGCTGGTTTTGGCGCTTCTGCTCGGCTTGCGCGGCAAGGCGGTCGCGCTCCACGCGCTGCATGATGTACGCCGAAAAGCCGCCCTCGAACGGCTCGACCGCGCGGTCGTGCACCTCCCACATGCGCGTGCACACCTCGTCGAGAAACCAACGGTCGTGCGTGACCACCAAAAGAGCGCCTTGGCCTTCGCGCCACCGCGTTTTGAGGTGCCGCGCCAGCCACGTGATGCCGCGCATATCGAGATGATTCGTGGGCTCGTCGAGCATGAGCACGTCCCACTCGCCGATGAGCAGGCGCGCCAAGTCGACCCGACGCCGCTGCCCGCCCGAAAGCGTGCCCACCTGCGCGCCCCATGCGACGTCGGCCAAAAGGCCGTCCAGAATGTCGCGCACGCGCGCGTCGCCCGCCCATTCGTACTCGGGCGCATTACCCACTACGGCGCGCTCGACCGTTGCCGCGTCGTCAAGCGCGTCGGCTTGCCCGAGCACGCCCACGCTCACCCCGCGCGTGCGGATCACGCGACCGGCGTCAAGCTCAACCTCGCCCGCCAACAAGCGCAAAAGCGTGGACTTCCCGTCGCCGTTGCGCCCCACGATGCCGATGCGGTCGCCCACGTCGACGCCGAGCGACACGTCTTCGAACACCGTTTTCGTGGGAAAGTCGACGCTCGCCTTCTCGCAACCCAAAAGAAACGCCATGCTACCGCTTTCAACTCGCTTTCAAACCCGCTCGCTCACCGCGCGAGAAAACCGCGCCCCTACTTCACCTTCGCCACGGCAACCACCAGCACCGCCGCGGCCAGCGCCGCCGACAGGCCGAACGCCAGCTGATACGCCAGAGCCGCAGGCACGACAGCGGCGAGCGCCGAGATGATGAGCACCATGAGCGCCGTGCCCAAGCTGGCGCACGATTGGCGCACCGCCGCGAAAAACGCGCTGCCGTCCATCATGACGTCGCGCGGCAGACCCACCATGCCCCACGAGTTCAGCGGCCCGATGAGCGCACTCACGCCCATGCCGCGAACCGTTTGCATCAGCGTGACCAGCCACAACGGCGTCGCTTCGTCCATGAACGCCATCGAAACGGCGCCCGCAGTCAAAAGCACCGCCGCGCACACCACCACCGGGCGCGCGCCCAGCTTGTCGGACAGAATGCCCGCCAGCGGGTTCACCAGCACCGCGAATATGGTGGCGGGGATGAACACGACGCCCGCCTCGAACGCCGAGCCGCCGCACAGCCCCTGCACGTACAGAGGCACGATGAGCGTGATGCCCATGAACGACGCGAACAGGCAGTTCTGCGCGACGAAGCTTATGCGGTAGTGAGCCGAGCCGAAGATGCGCATGCTGATGAGGGGGCGCTTCCCCTGCGCCTCAAGCTGGCGCTGCCTGCGCACGAACAGCACGAGGCACACCACGCCGACGATAACCGGCACCCACACCAGCGGGCTGGTCAGGCTCATGCTGGCCGCGTTCGAGAAGCCCAGCAAAAGCCCGCCGAAGCCCAGCGTGGAAAGCAAAAACGAAACGGTTTCCAACTTGGCGTCGCGCGAAGGGGCCTCCTCGCGCGGCACGAACGCGAGCGTGGCCGCCGCCAGCAGCACAACCACCGCGATCAGCAGCGCAAAGAAGCTGCGCCACCCCCACGAGTCGACCAGCACGCCGCCGATGAGCGGGCCGATGTTGGGCGCGAAGCCCATGGCGATGCCCGCGATGCCCATGGCCGTGCCGTTTTGACCCTGGGGGAAACGCACCATCGCGATGGATTGCAGCACCGGCAGCGTGATGCCAGCCGCCACCGCCTGAAGCACGCGGCCGACCACCAGCACGCCGAAGTTCGGCGCCGCGAGGTCAACCACGCCGCCGACCAGGAATAACCCCAGCGAAAGCAGCACCACGTTGCGCATGGAAAGCCGTTGGGACAGAAACGTGACCACAGGTACCGTGATGCCCAACACCAGCATATAGATGGTCGTGAGCCACTGACCCACCGACGCCGGCGTGCCGAAATCGGCCTCGATGCCGACAAGCATCGAGTTCATGACCGTTTGGGTGAGCGAACCGAGGGCCGTGGCCAAAACCACGATCGCGAAAAGCACGTACACACGCCCACGCTCGGAAAGCGCCATGTCGCATTCCTCCTTCGTGCACGGGGCACGCACTTCGATACGTCTTGCTGCGAGGCGCACCGGAGCCCCGCCCGGCGCATAGCAGTATATTTTACCGCAAGAGCTGCGGAAGAGGGGCACAGCGAAAGCCGCAGGTTTGCGGCGAAGCGCTGAGCGCGATGCGAGCACGAACGCATGGCGCGGTGCGCCGGGCGCAGCGAAAGTCGCGGGTTTGCGACAAGGCGCGCTGGGCGCAGCGCGGGCGCAACGGCGTCGGAACGCACGTCCGCGCCCACACATCCGCGCCCGCGCCCATGCCGCCATCCGCTAGTTGAACTTCTGCTGCGTCTTCTCCAGCCCCTCGGTCACCAGCGACATCACGGCTTGGGCGGCGCGGTCGACCGCGTACTCGAAGTCGTCCTTCGCCTCCTTCTTGGGCAGCGACAGCACGTAGTCGGCCACGTTCATGCGTCCCGGCGGGCGGCCAATGCCCACGCGCACGCGATACCAGTCGCGCGTGCCCGTCTTGTCGCAAATCGAGCGCAGGCCGTTGTGCCCCGCGTGCCCGCCGCCGAACTTCACGCGGATGGTGCCTGGGTCGATGTCGAGCTCGTCGTGCACCACGATCAGGTGCTCGGCGTCCACCCCGTAGGCGTTCATCAGCTGCTTCACCGGCCCGCCAGAGGTGTTCATGTAGCTTTGCGGCTTGGCGAGCACCACGTCGACGTCGCGGTACGCGCCTTTGCCCGTCAGCGACCCGCACTCGGTTTTCCAGTAGCGCACGCCGATTTCCTCAGCCAGCACGTCCACCGTGTCGAACCCGGCGTTGTGCCGCGTATGCGCATACTCCTCCCCCGGGTTACCCAAACCAACAATCAAAAACAACGCTCAAACTCCTTTGCCCTCTAGCAGCAAAGTGGCGAAGGGAGCGCTTCCCCTTCGCCACCTCGCTTCATATGCTGCGCGCCGCGCGCGTCTGCCACTACTCGAACAGGCTGGCCACCGAGCCGTTGCTGTACACGTTTTGGATGGTCTGCCCAAACAGCGGACCCACCGAGAGCACCTTGATCTTGCCGGTCTGGCGGTCAAGCGGCACGGGCACGGCGTTCGTGACCACCACTTCCTCGATGCACGAGTTCTCGATGCGCTCGTACGCCGGGCCGCTGAACAGGCCGTGCGTGGCGCACGCGTACACCTTCTTGGCGCCCTTCGCCTTGAGCGTGGCCGCCGCCGCAACCAGCGAGCCCGCCGTGTCGATCATGTCGTCGTTCAAGATGCACACCTTGTCGGTCACGTCGCCGATCAGCGCCGTGATCTCGGCTTGGTTGTGCTTCGGACGGTCCTTGTGCATGATGGCGATGTCGCAGTCGAGCATAGTGGAGAACTTCTTCGCCGCCTTCGCACGCCCCACGTCGGGCGACACCACGCACAGCTCGTCGGGGTCGAGCCCCATCGACTTGTAGTAGTCCACGAAGATGGGCATGGCCGTCATGTGGTTCACCGGCAGGTCGAAGAAGCCCTGGATGGCGTCTTGGTGCAAATCGATGGTGATCACGTTGTCGACGCCCGCCGCCGTGAGCAGGTCGGCCACCAGCTTCGCCGTAATCGGCTCGCGCGGGGCGGCCTTGCGGTCTTGGCGCGCGTAGCCGTAGTGCGCGATGACCGCCGACACGTTGTGGGCGCTCGCGCGCTTGGCGGCGTCGGCCATGATGAGCAGCTCCATGAGGGCGTCGTTCACGTCGTAGCCCTCGCCCGCGCACACCGACTGAATGAGGAACACCTCTTTGCCGCGCACGCTTTCCTGATAGCGCGCGTAGATCTCGCCGTTGGCGAACTTCTCAAGCTTGACGTTGCCGAGCGATATGCCCAGCTCCTTCGCGATGCCGTCGGCCAACTCGGGGTTCGACGAACCCGCGAACACCGCCATAGCCCTTTGCGTCTCTGTCATGGAGGCCCTTCCTTCATCCGTTTCGCCACGTTTGCCGCGCAGCCGCCGCGCGGCGCACGCAGGTTTTCATTGTAGTATTCCCGCGCGGTAACGAGAAGCAGAAAACGAGGATTGCCGAAGGCGAAAACAAACGAAAACGCGCGAAGGCCGCCTGCGACCCCCGCGCGCTTTTCCCCTGCAACGTCCCGCGCGAAGCCTCGACGCGCGGCTACTTCGTTTTCTTGTGCGCGTCGGCCCAGCCGGGAATCTCGGTTTGGCGCGCACGGCCTAAACCGAGGGCGCCTGCCGACACGTCCTCGGTGATGACCGAGCCCGCGCCGATCACGCAGCCCGCGCCCACGTTCACCGGCGCCACCAGCATGGTGGACGAGCCCACGAACGCGCCGTCGCCGATGGTGGTCGGCCACTTCTTCGCGCCGTCGTAGTTGCAGGTGATCGTGCCCGCGCCCAGGTTCACGCCCTCGCCGATGGTCGCGTCGCCCACGTACGACAGGTGCGGAACCTTGCTGCCGCGCCCCACCGTGGACTTCTTGATCTCCACGTGCGTGCCCGCCTTCGCGCCCTCGCACAAATGCGCCGCCGGGCGCAGGTAGGCGCGCGGGCCGCAGGTGGCGCCGTCGTCGATTTGCGCCTCGACGGCCACCGTCTCGTCGACCACGCATCCGGTACCCACCATCGTATCGGTCAAACGCGAGTTCGGCCCGACCACGCTGTCCTCGCCGATGCGCGTGGCGCCCATGAGGATGACCTGCGGCAGCAGCTCAACGTCGGGCGCGATTTCCACGTCAGGGCCGATCCACACCTGCGCGGGGTCCCACATGGTGACGCCCGCCGCCAGATGCCGCGCGTTGATGCGCTCACGCGCCACGCACGCAAGCTCCGCCAGCTGAGCGCGCGAGTTCACGCCTAGGCCGTCGCGATAGTCCTCGCAATGCGAGATGACCACCGACTCCCCGTGACCCTTCAGAATTTCCACCATGTCGGGCAGGTAATACTCGCCTTGCGCGTTGTCGTTTCCGACCTCACCGATATGCGCGGCGAGCAGCGCGCCGTCGAACGCGTAGCAGCCGGCGTTGCATTCAAGCAGCTCGGCGGCCTGTTCGGGCGTGCAGTCCTTCTGCTCGATGATGCGGTTGACCGAGCCGTCCGCCGCCAGCTCCACGCGGCCGTAGCCGAAGGGGTCGGGCGGGGTGAAGGTGAGCACCGCGCCCGCGTTTGCGCCACCTTCCACCGTGCCCGCGAAGGCGCGGATGGTGTCTGCGCCGATGAGGGGTAAGTCCCCGTTGAGAACCACGACCGGCCCCGCGTCGATGCCCGTGGCCTCAAGCGCCACGCGCACGGCGTGGGCGGTGCCCAAACGCTCCGTCTGCTCGACGCACTCGACGGTTCCCGCGCACGACGTGCCGTCGTAGGCGGCGGCGATCAGCGCGCGCACCTCGTCTGAGCGGTTGCCCACCACCACGACCACGCGGTTGCACCCCGCGGCCAGCGCCGCGTCCACCACCCAGCACACCATCGGCTTGCCCAAAATCTTGTGCGCGACCTTCGCGTGCTTCGACTTCATACGCGTGCCCGCCCCGGCGGCAAGCACAATTGCAGTAGCGTCCATGTTCGACCTTTCGACAAAACGGCGCGCGGACAGCTTGCCGCCGCCCGCAGCTTCGCCGAAAAGTATAGCGCAAACGCCTTTCCGCGTTGCCCGCCGCGCCGCCGCACGCGCAAACACGCCACTTGAGCGCTCAAGCGCCTCCTAATTATGCAGAAGCGAATTATTCACTTCTGCATAATTAAAGCATACGATTCAGCGAACGTCCCCGCGTTCACCCCCGCCCCGCATCACCGCTTGCCTTTCGCAGAAACGTCGCTTATTGCTCTTTCTGCGCCTTCTTGGCTGCGGCTTTCTTGCTCCACGGATTGATCATGAGCGCCGCGACGATGGCCACAATGCACACGGGAATCTGAATGAGGTTGCCCGGCAGCGCCCATGTTGCCACGTTGGTCATGTCAATGACCGAGCCGTAGATAACCGAGCCCAAGCCCGCACCCAAGTTCTGCATGAACTGGAGAACGGCCATGCCCATCGTGGCGCCCATCGCCGACTGAGCCATGACCATCGGCGCCAGCGGGCGCATACCGCCGCCGCCCGCGCCGCCGCAAATGCTCTGCAGCGCCAAAAAGATCGCCATCGAGATCCACGAGGTCGTCGTCATGACCACACCCGTCTCAGGCGTGCCCTCGCCGCCGCTGGTCCACATGAACGCCACCGACACCATGATGCACGCAAGGATGCCCGCCACCAGAAAACGCTTGTGCTCGCGCTTGAGCTTGTCGAAAACGACGCCCGACAGCGGCGCGGTGACGATGCCCACGCCCGTCACCACACTCGTGATGTTCGACGCAATGGCGCTGTCGAAGCCGTGCAGCGTGAGGAACGTGTTGTAGTACGTGTTCACGATGCCAAGCGTGTTGAACGTGAAGCAGAAGAACACCAGGCCCAAAAGCCAGATGTAGCGGTTTTTCAGCAGCGAGAGCGCGTCGCGCCAGTTGCCGGTCGCCATGCTTGCGCTGGGGTCGGACTTTGCACGCGCGCCGCCCGCATTGCGCGGATCGCCGCCAAAGTTGTCGACCTCGGGGTATTTGAAAACCAACGCGAAGGCAACAAACGCAACGATGGAGATGATCCCCGTCGCCCAAAACACCGACTCGAAGCCAAACGAGATGGCAACGTAGGGCGCAACGAGGAACATGGCGACGCAGCCGACCGGCACCCACGTGGCCCAAATGCCGAGCGCGCGGCCGCGCGTGCGCTCGGGAAACCAGATGGACACGCACGTCGGCCCCGCCACGCCCACAAGGCCGATGCCGATGCCCTCGATGATGCGGCTCGCGTAGAGCACGATCATGTTCTGCGTGCCGAACGCCGCCGCGAGGCATCCGCCCGCAGCCAAGCACGCCACCGAAAACAGCATGGTGCCTTTCAACCCAAAGCGGCGGCAAATGAACGCCGCAGGAAACGCCAGCACGGCGCCGATGATGGTCATGCACGTCATAAGCATGCCGAAATACGCCCCCACGCTCGACGGGTCGACGCCTTGGTGGATAAGCATGGGAATGATGTAGTCGGCAAGAGGCGGAATCTTGAACTGGCTCATCGGTGCCGCCACGCACGCAAGGTACGTCACGGCGAGCACAGCCCATGCGCGTCGCGGTGTCTTTTCGGGCTCGACAGCCAACGTCCCTGAAGAAGCTTCTCTCATTTCGCTTTCCCCTTCTTGAAGCGCGCAAGAGCCAGGCCGGATTGCCTTGGATACCTCCGCGTATGCTTCGTATGTCACACGGAGAATTCCGTTGCGCGCGTACCTTCCGCGCACAACGCCCAGAAATCCCCCGGATGAACCGCTATGCAGTTGTAAGAGCGAGTGTTGCGTGGCGAAAAGCAAAATGGATAGACCGAGCGCCCAAGAGCCAACGGAAGCGCTGCGCGCGTAAACGTTGGGCACGCCGATTCCGTTGGGGGCGAGCGGTTCTCAGAAGCTTTGCTCTGCTATCTGTCGCAAGAATGATTCTAGCACAAGAATTGTGCAGTAAGCGAAGAAGTTGCTTTGCGAAAGAGAGCGGAAGGGAGTGGCTCGTCGTCACGAGCGGGGGGCGAACACAGGGGGCAAGCACCCCCGCTCGCCGGCGCAGAAGCCCCGCCTCTGCGCCGGCGGGGTGAACCTATTTGAACCGTTTGAGCAGCAGCGAGTTGCTGACTACCGACACGCTGGAGAACGCCATCGCGGCGCCGGCGAGCGCGGGGGCGAGGATGCCGACCGCCGCCAGCGGGATCATGACGCAGTTGTAGATGAGCGCCCAGAACAGGTTCTGCTTGATCTTGCGCATGGTGGCCTTCGACAGGCGCAGCGCCGTGACCAGGTCGGTTAAGTTGTTGCGCATGAGCACCACCTGCCCCGCGTCGAGCGCCACGTCGGTGCCGCTCGCCATCGCCACGCCGATGTCGGCCGCGGCGAGCGCCGGCGCGTCGTTGATGCCGTCGCCCACGACCGCGACCGTCGCGGCGCGAGCGGCGGGGTCGGCGGCGCGTGCGGACGAGGGCGAGGGGGCGGAAGCCGTTGCGCCCATGCCGCGCGAGCCGCCCGCAGCCGCACCCGCGCCGCCTTCGCGCTCGCGCACCTCGCGCACGCGCTCGGCCTTCTCGAGCGGCTTCACGCCCGAGAACACACGCGCGGGGGCGATACCCACCGCCCGCGCCACCTCGAGCGCGGGCGCCTCCGCGTCGCCCGTGACCATGTACGCAGCCACGCCGTGCTCGCTCGCAAGCTCCGCCAACGCGCACGCCGCATCGGGCTTGGGCTCGTCGCAAAACGCAAAGCCACCCGCGTCGCGCCCGTCGACCGCCACGCGCGAGCCCACGAACACCTCGTGCCCCTCGACCGTGCCGCGCACGCCTTCGCCGACCACGGCCTCAAAGGAATCGACCGCAGGCAAGTTCGTGCCTTCCGCGTCGCATACGCCCTGCTCGTGCGCGTACTCGATCACCGCGCGCGCCAGCGGATGCTCGCTTTTCGCCTCCAGCGCCGCAGCCAGCCGCAGCGCGTCGGCGGGCACGTCGCAGCTCACCACGCGCGGCGCGCCCCGCGTGATCGTGCCCGTCTTGTCGAGCACCGCCGCGTTAAGCTTGCACATGCGCTCGAGCACCTCGCCGTCCTTGATGAGCACGCCGAGCTGCGCGCCCTTCCCCATGCCCACCATGAGGGCCGTCGGCGTGGCCAGCCCCAGCGCGCACGGGCACGCCACGCAGATGACCGCCACCGCCGGCAGAATCGCCTGCACGGCGCGCGCGCCCGCGTCGGCGGCGGACACCGCGAAGAACCACACGCAAAACGTGAGCGCCGCGATCAGCAGGATGGCGGGCACGAACACCGCCGCGATCTTGTCGGCCATGCGCTGCACCGGGGCCTTCGACCCCTGCGCGTCCTCCACCGCGCGCACGATGCGCGCCAGCGTGGAGTCGGTGCCCACGCGCAGCGCCCGCACGGTGAGCGCGCCCGTGGTGTTCACCGTGCCGCCCGTGACGGCGTCGCCCGCGCGCTTGGCAACCGGCAGCGCCTCGCCCGTGAGCATCGACTCGTCCACGTCGGAGGCGCCCTCCGCCACCACGCCGTCGACCGGCATCTTCTCGCCGGGGCGCACGCGCACCATATCACCCGCCATCACCTGTGCAAGCGGCACCTCGACCTCCGCGCCGCCGCGCACCACGCGCGCCACCGGCGGCGTGAGGTTCATCAGCGACTCGATGGCTTGGTTGGTGGCGCCCTTCGCGCGCGCCTCCAAAATCTTGCCCAACAGCACGAACGTGATCAGCATGGCGCACGTCTCGAAGTACGGCATGCCGCCGTTGATCTGCGTGCCGCCGTGGCCCTCCCAGTCGCCCGTGGCAACCGGCAAAAACGTGATGACCAGCGAGAACACAAACGCGATGGTGGTGCCGAGCGCCACGAGCACGTCCATGTTGGCGCTGCCGCCGCGCAGCGACCCCCACGCGCCTTTGTAGAAGCGCGCGCCGCAGCCGAACTGCACGGGAACGGTCAGCAGCATGAGCAGCACGTTCGCCGCGAACATCGCCTGGGTGTGCGTGGGCGTGCTACCGCCCGTGAACAGACCGGCAAGCGCGCTGCCTGTCGCCATATGAGCGCCCGGCAGCATACCGATGCACACGATGAGCACCGTGAGCACCGCCGCCGTGGCGAACACGCGCCAGTCGCGCTTCGTGCGGGCGGCCTCGCGCGCGCGCCGCTTCTCGTCGACGAGCGGCGCGTCGTCGGGGATGATCTCGGCGGTGAACGACAGGCTGTCGAACACGCACAGCATGTCGTCGACGCTGGCGCGCGCGGGGTCGAACGTCACCTGACCCGTGTTGTTCGCCAGGTTGACGGCGCATTTGATCACGCCGGGGGTCTTGCGGTAGTGGCTCTCAATCGATTGCGCGCAGTTCGCGCAGTGCATGCCCTCGATGGCAAGGCGGATGGTCGCCTCGGCGGGAGCTGCGGGCTCAACGGGCTCGTCGGATACCGCAACCTCAGCGGGCGCCGCAGGCTCGTCAGAGCCCGCCTTCCCTTCCCCATCTTCTGCAACCAAAAACGGGTTCTCGCCGTCCTCAGGCATCTTGACCGCCGTGAAGCTCGTCTCGTCGAGCACATGAAGAAGCGCCTCTTCGTTCGTTTCAACGTCGGCGAAATACACCGTGCCCGCCTTCGCATCCAAATCGACCCGCACGTAGCGCACGCCCGGTGTTTCACGATAGCGTTTCTCGATGTTCGCGACGCAGTTCTTGCAATGCATGCCGTCGATCGCCAGGTCAAGGCGTTGCGCCAAAAACGGGTTCTCGCCGCCCTCAGGCATGACGATCACCTTGAAGTTGGTGTCGTCGAGCGCGTGCAGCAGCGTGTCGACGCTAACCGCCGCGTCGTCGTAGCGCACCACAGCCGCCTTGCCCGCGAGGTCGACCTGCGCGTCGAGCACGCCGGGCAGCTCGCGGTAGTGCCGCTCGACGTTGGCGACGCACTTGCCGCAGTGCATGTTGTCGACGGCAAGCTCAATGGTTCTCTCCACGGCACACGCCCCCTACAGAAAGCGTCGAATGAGGTCCATGGCCTCTTCGACCACCTCGTCGTTGCCCGCGCGAATCTCCTCGACCACGCACGTTTCCAGATGCTCGTGCAGCAGCATCTCAGACACGCGGCGCGTGGCGCTTTCGGCCGCCGCCAGCTGCATGAGGACGTCGCCGCAGTAGCGGTTGTCGTCGATCATGGTTTTCACGCCGTTGAGCTGACCGATGATGCGGTTGAGCCGTTTCTGCACGTCATGCTGCAGCTCCTCGCTGCGCGGCGTGTGCTTGTGCTTGCATGCGCACGTTTTCTCGTCTGACACGAATGCTCCTTTCGGCGCGCCTCGCCTTCTCTGCGGCACGGCGCGCAGTCAGTACCCCTCAGGGGTATATTTCCGTTCGTAGGCAGTATATACCCCACAAGGGTATTTGCAAGAGAAAAATATGGGGAATTTCGCCGCCACAAACCATAAGCCGGCTACCGACCATGAAGCAAGCGCAAAGCGAGCCCCCGTCCAGGCGCAAGAAGCAAACGAACGGCGCGTCTCGACCCAGGCGGGAAAGCCCGCCGCGCGCCCGCTTCTCCCGGTCTATTTCCCCCTGCGCTCCACGACAATCTCGCGCACGCCCGAGCGGCCGCGCTTCACAGCGTCGATCTCGCAGGAAAGCTCGTCGTCGCCCAAGCTGGCAATGAGGCGCTCGGCCTCGCGCACCGCCTCGGCGCCCGCCGTTTGGCGGCACACGTCCTCGCTGTTCGCCGACAGGTACGACACACCGAGCCTGTCCGCCGCCTTCGCCTGCACGAACAGGAAGGCGAAGCCGCCCACGCCTGCCACCAGCGACGCCAAAAGAATGCCCAGCTTCGCCGCCGCAATGAGCGCCTCGTCGGCATAGGCCAAGTTCGCCACGAAAATTGCCATCGTGAAGCCCACGCCGCCTAAAATCGCCGCGCCCAGCATATGAAACCAGTTCACGTGCTCGGGCAGGCTCGCGATCTTCAGTTTCACCGTTATGAAGCTTGCCAGCATGATGCCCGCCGGCTTGCCCACCACAAGCCCGAAGAACACGCCGAGCAGAACGGGGCTTGAGAACAGCGCGCCCACGTCGACGCCCGTAAGCGACACGTCGGCGTTCGTGAGCGCGAACAGCGGCAGCACGCCGAAGTACACCCACGGGTACAGCCGGTGCTCCAGGCGCGTGGCGGGCGGCACCACCTGACGCGTCACGCGCGAGATGTTCTGCACCGTCTCGATGTACTCCTCCTGCGCGATCACGGGCACGTCGGCGTCGTAGACCTCGCGCGCCTCGCGCACGCGATCGTCCGACCACGTAAGGAAGCTGTTCAGGTTCACACGCGAGCCCGACGGGATGGTGAACGCCAAAAGCACGCCCGCGATGGTCGAGTGCACGCCCGACATGAACACGCAGAACCACAGCACGGCACCGATGATGATGTAGGGGTACAGCGAGTACACATGCGTGCGGTTCAACACGATGAGCACCGCAAGCACCACTGCCGCGGCGGCAAGCCACTCGAATGAGGGAGCCTCGCCGTAGAACACCGCGATCACCAGGATGGCTATGATGTCGTCGGCCACTGCGAGCGTGCTCAAGAACACGCGCAGGCCGTTCGGCACGCGGTTGCCGAGAAGCGCCAGAATGCCCAACGCGAACGCGATGTCGGTGGCCGTCGGCACGCCCCAACCCTGCATTGTGTCGGGGTTGCCCGCGTTGAACGCCAGGTAAACCACGATGGGAACCGCCACGCCGCCGACCGCCGCAATAATGGGCAGCGCGGCTTGGCGAATGTTCGTGAGCTCGCCCACAGTCATCTCATACTTGATCTCCAAGCCTACGAGCAGGAAAAACAGCGCCATGAACACGTCGTTGATCACGTGCGCAAGCGACATCTCGCCCACATGCTCGCCAAAGCCCACGATCACGTGCGTGTGCCAAAACTCCAGAAACGACTCGTACGCGCCGGTGTTCGCCACCACAAGCGCCACGATGGCGGCAAGCAGCATGACGCCCGCCGCGCGCGTGGAGGAGTGCGTGAACTGGATAAGCCTACGGAAACGGCGCTGATGGCCCTGCACCTCGTCGATGTAGATGCGGTGCGGGTCGGGGTTGTCAGCCGTTGGGTGGACGGGCGCGGACGCGGGGGAACCGGCGGATGTTGTCTCATCGACGGGCTGGGGGTTGCGGTCGAGCTGGTCGTCCATAGCGGCACCTCGGTATGCGTGATCGGGAAGTTCTCGGTCCAAATGTATCTTGTAAACGTTACCAGATTCCGAATCGTTGCCCATCCGTTTCAAAACAACGCCCACAAATTGTCGGCGACGCACGCCCCGCCGCGCGAGCAAACCGCCGCAACACACCTCCCCGCGCGATTCCCCAACTTACCACGCGCCCGTGCGTGCCGTTCGCCCACGAACACTCCATGCCGTACGTTTCCCCATTTCAGCAACGCTTTTCCGTCAAAATACCCACACGGCGTCAAACTTACTCCAAATTGCCCGCCCCGCGCGAATCGTTTTGCGTTATGCTTACCTCACAGCCTGAAATCAAGGAGTCGCTGTTGGAGAAAGACGACCGAAACGACGCCGCCGCGCGTCTGTGGACAAGCCCTTTCGCCATGCGCGCACGCGCGCAGCGCACCCCCTGAGCGGCTGTTTTTTATTCGCCACGAGTTAAGAGGTGAACGTTATGAGCATTACCGTATCTGGCCGCAAAATGCCCGTCACCGACGCGCTGCGTCAATACGCCGAGGAAAAAATCGGCGCCGCCATCAAGGTCATCGAAGCTGATCCCATCACCACCGAGGTCGTGCTCTACAAGGAGAAGAACCCCGCGAACCCGCTGCCCGCCATCTGCGAGGTCACGGTGCGCGTGAAGGGCCATATCGTGCGCGTCGAGGAGAACGAAGAGGATATGTACGCCGCCATCGACGTGGCCGCCGCCAAGGTGTCGCGCCAGCTGCGCAAGTACAAGACCCGCGTGATCGACAAGAAGGTGCGCGCCACCGAGAAGGCCGTCGATTTGGCGCCCGCCGCCGCGCCCGAAGGCGAGCTCGACCTCGACCGCTTGATGGACGAGTTGACCGACGACGAAGTGGTGCGCGTGAAGGAGATGGAGTTCGCCCCCATGACCGAGGAAGAGGCCCTCATCGAGATCGACCTCATCGGGCACGACTTCTTCGTATATACTGATCGAGACACCAATCGCATATGCGTGCTGTACCGCCGCGACGACGGCGGCTATGGCCTACTCAAGCAGAAAGAGGACTAACTCGTGGCTACCATCGACACCATTCGCGCCGTCTTGGAGAAGAACCTCGACATCGCGCCCGAAAGCGTCACCGAGGAATCGACGTTCGAGTCGCTGAAGATCGACTCGCTCGACATGGTTGAGCTGATCTGCGAGCTTGAAGACGAGCTCGACATCGACTTCGGCGAGCCCGAGGGCTTGGAAACCGTGGCCGACCTGGTGAAGTACATCGAGAACCTGTAGAAGCTGCCGAAAACGCAAACGCAAAATCGCCCCGCACTCGCGGGGCGTTTTTGTTTATTGGAAACGCGCCAACGCGCCATCTTTTGGCGCACCTTGGGAAAACCGTGGCTTCAAAACGGCCGTTGTAGGCGGATTTTTTTGAAAAATGGCTTCAAATGCGGCGTTGTAGGCGGATTTCTCATCAAAAAACGCCTACAACCCACGATTTCAAGCCACAACTTTCCCAAAGTGGCTGCGAATCGGACGTTGTAGGCGAATCGGAGCCCCGACGCACTTTAGGAAAAGGTCATGCCCTAATGGAACGCGGGCGGCGAGGGCGAACACGGAGGGACAGCGCGCGTAGCCCCACAGCGCTCTACAGCGCGGCCTTTACGTCGGCTATGCTGTAGAGCGTGCCGAAGGCGACGAGAACGTCGTCTGGGCACGCAAGCTGGCGCGCGCGCTCGACGGCTTCGGCGGGACTCGCCGCCGCCTCCACGTGGATACCGCGCGTTTGCTGGGCGATCGTCTCCGCCAGCGCAGCGGCAGAAAGCGCGCGGGGGTTGCTCGGCGCGTAGGCAACGAACGCGCGGGCGAGCGGAGACACCGCCCTTATCATGGCCGAATAGTCCTTGTCGGCCAGCACGCCCATGACGAACACGCACCTGCCCCGCGCCGCCTGCTCGCCGCCAAGCGCGTCAACCAGCGAGTTTGCCAACGCCTCGGCGCCTTGGGGGTTGTGCCCGCCGTCTACGATAGTGAGCGGCTCGCGCGACACCACCTCGAAGCGGCCCGGCCACGTGGCGCGTGCGATGCCTGTGCGCACCGCCTCGGCGGGAATGTCCCAGCCGCGCTTCCGCAGCACGTCGAGCGCCTCAATGGCAAGCGCCGCGTTTTGGGGTTGATAGCTGCCGAGCATACGCGTTTCGTGCGCCACGCCCTTGTAGGCGAAAGCGCGCGTGCCGCGTCTCAGGTCAAGCACGCCCAACTCAAGTTGCGTGAAGTCGGGAGTTGTCAACGTGCAGCCGCGCTCCCGCGCCGCCTTCTCCACCACGCGCATGGCCTCGAGCTCTTGCGGCCACGACACCACGGGCGCGCCCCGCTTGACGATGCCCGCCTTCTCGCCCGCCACGGCGACCAGCGTGTCGCCCAGAAGCGCCGTGTGGTCGAGCCCGATGCGGCAGATCACGCTCACCTCGGGCGCATCGATGACGTTCGTGGAGTCGAGCCTGCCGCCCAAACCCACCTCAAGCACCACGATGTCGCACCGCTGCGCGCGGAAGTGCTCCAGCGCCACCGCCGTCATCAGTTCGAACTCGGTGGGGTGCTCGCCGCACGCCGCCTCCATGGCGCTTGCGTGCCTACGCACCTCAAGCGTGGCGCGCGCAAGGTCGTCGCGCGCGACGTTCGCGCCGTTCACGCGAATGCGCTCCTCGAACGCCTCGATGTAGGGGCTGGTGAAAAGCCCCGTCTTGTAGCCC
>JAUNGO010000053.1 GCA_030524475.1 Eggerthellaceae bacterium
CCCTTGTGCGCTTACCTTCGCGTACCTAAGTACGCTCAGCCGCGCGGCGGGGCAATTGCGGGCACCTCAGCGCCTCTCGCTGACGTTGCGGCGACCTGCGACAGGTGAACAGGGCTACGTCCCCATGTTTACCCGCGTTCGCCTGCGCCCCTGTTACTTCTTAAACCGATACCCGTAGCCGCGTACGGTTTCTACGAGCGTGGGGCTGTAGCCGGCGGCGCTTATCTTGTCGCGCAGGCGCTTGATGTGCGTGTCGACCGTTTTCGTTTCGGTGAGGTATTCCCAACCCCACGCGTCGCGCAGCAGGTCCTCGCGCGACACCACCTTCCCCGCGCTTTTCATCAGGCACGCGAGCAGCTCGAACTCGCGCGGCGTGAGGTCGATTGCGGTGATGGTGTTCGACTGCGCCGCCATCTCGCCCGACCCGCGGCGCAGAAGCGCCCGAATGCGCGCGATCAGCTCGCGCACGCCGAACGGCTTTGCCAGGTAGTCGTCGCCCCCGATTTCGAGCCCCACCACCTTGTCGAGCTCGGTGTCGCGCGCCGACAGGAACAGCACGGGCGCGGCGGTGCGCGAGCGCAGCCGGCGGCAGAGCTCGTAACCGTCCATGCCGGGAAGCATGATGTCGAGGATGAACAGGTCGTACGTGTTTCGCGCCGCCATGGCGAGCGCCTCTTCGCCGCTGTTCACGATGTCCGCCGCGTAACCCTCCTTCTTCAGGGCATATCCGACAAACTCCGTGATTGAAGGCTCGTCGTCGCAAACGAGGATGCGGCTTTGCTTGTCGGTCATGGCGTTCCTTTCTCCCGAGGCTGCGCGGCGGTTCGCGGCGGCCCTCCGAGGGCTTGCCGTGAACCAGTCGTTGCGCGATTGCTATAATGACTGCGTTTACTATACGCAAATCAACGAGCAATAAGGGCGTTTGTCATAATTATGTTACTTACGATCGACATTGGAAACACGCACACCGTGGTGGGCGTCTACGGGGAGTCCGACCGCGTGAAGCCGTGCGCGATGTGGCGCGTGGCAACGAACAAGCACGACACGGCCGACGACGTGCGGGCGAAGCTGCTTCCGTTGATGGCTGCGGAAGGCGTCGACGCGCAAGCGATCGGCGCGGCGGCGCTGGCCTCGGTGGTGCCTTCGCTCACGCGGGCGTGGAAAGGTGCGGTGCGCGACATGGCGAACGTGGAGGTTCGCGTGTGCACGGCCGAGGCGGCAAGCGCGTCGGGCCTGTTCAAGAGTTCGTATCCCAACCCGCACGAGATCGGCGCCGACCGTGTGGCGGATGCCGTGGCGGCGCGCGCGCTTTACGGGTCGCCCGTGGTGGTGGTCGACTTCGGCACCGCCACCAACATCGAGGTGATCGACGCGGAGGGGAACTTTGTGGGCGGCATGATCGCGCCGGGCGTGGAAACGAGCGCGAGCGCGCTTTTCTCGCACGCCACGCGCCTGTCGGCGATCGATTTGACAGCGCCGCCTTTGCCCATCGGGACGAGCTCGGAGGAAGCCATGCAGTCGGGCATCGTCTACGGCGAGGCCGACCGTGTGGACGGCCTGGTGCGCCGCATCTTCGCACAACTGGGCTGCTCGGGCACGGTGGTGGCAACGGGCGGCTTGGCGAAGCTGGTGGCCGCGCACTCGACGATGATCGACGAGGTGCTGCCCGAGCTGACACTGGAAGGCCTGAGGTTGCTTTGTTCCGACCGTTGCTGACGCAACGGTCGGAACGGCTCGACGCTGCGCGGCCGTGGATGCGCCCACATTTGGCGCTTTTGCCCTTGCCTTCGCGTACCTTTAGTACGCTCAGCCGGGCAACACGCCAACTGCGGGCACCCCACGGCCGCTCGCTGACGTTACGAACGACCTGTGCATGACAAGGGGACAGGTCATTTGTCATAAGGCGTTCGCGTCCACCCCGCCCCACCTGGCTTTCGCCCTGCTTTCTCCGCCTTCTGCGCCTGCGCCGTGGAAACCGTTTTCCGCGCTCGCTAGAATGAAGCCATCCGAAAGACGGGGAGCGTTTGCGCGTTTCGCCGCGCCCGCAGGGTTGCCGCGCCCGCCGCGTTGCGCCGCGCGCGTGCGCCATGAAGAGAAAGCGGGCCCGACGTGTTGACCGACATTGAAATTGCCCAGGCAGCAAACCCGAAGCGCATCGGCGAGATTGCCGAGAAAACCGGCATCAACGAGAAGTACCTCGAGTGCTACGGAAACTACAAGGCCAAGGTTGACTACAACCTGCTGCGCGAGGAGGAGCACGCGCCCGGCAAGCTCGTGCTGGTGACGGCCATCAACCCCACGCCGGCGGGCGAGGGCAAAACCACCACCACCGTCGGTTTGGCCGACGCGCTCGCAAAGCGCGGGCAAAACGTGGTCGTGGCGCTGCGCGAGCCCAGCTTAGGCCCGGTGTTCGGCATCAAGGGCGGCGCTGCGGGCGGCGGGTATGCCCAGGTGGTGCCCATGGAGGACATCAATTTGCACTTCACGGGCGACTTCCACGCCATCGGCGCTGCGAACAACCTGCTGGCGGCGCTGCTCGACGCGCACATCCACAACGGCAACGAGCTGGGCATCGACGTGCGCAAGATCACGTGGAAGCGCGTGGTCGACATGAACGACCGCCAGCTGCGCAACATCGTGGACGGCCTGGGCGGCAAGGCGCACGGCGTGCCGCGCGAAGACGGCTTCGACATCACGGTGGCCTCCGAGGTGATGGCCATCTTCTGCTTGGCGACCAGCATCACCGACCTGAAAGAGCGCCTCGGCCGTATCGTGGTGGGCTACACCTACGACGACAAGCCGGTGACGGCGCACGACCTGCACGCCGAGGGCGCCATGACGGCGCTGCTCAAAGACGCCCTCAAGCCGAACCTCGTGCAGACGCTCGAGGGCACGCCGGCGTTCGTGCACGGCGGTCCTTTCGCCAACATCGCGCACGGCTGCAACTCCATCATGGCCACGCGCATGGCCATGGCGCTCGGCGACTACTGCGTGACGGAGGCCGGCTTCGGTGCCGATTTGGGCGCGGAGAAGTTCCTCGACATCAAGTGCCGCCTGGCGGGCCTGAAGCCCGACGCCGTGGTGGTGGTGGCCACGGTGCGCGCGCTCAAGAACCACGGCGGCGCGGGCGTTGGCCGCCTCAACGAGGAAAACCTCGAGGCGCTCGAGGCGGGTCTGCCGAACCTGCTGCAGCACGTGGAGAACATCACGCAGGTGTACAAGCTGCCGTGCGTGGTTGCCATCAACGCGTTCCCGACCGACACGAAGGCTGAGCTCGACCTGGTGGAGGCCAAGTGCCGCGAGCTGGGCGTGAACGTGGCGCTTTCCGAGGTGTGGGCGAAGGGCGGCGAAGGCGGCCTGGCGCTGGCCGACGAGGTGGTGCGCCTGTGCGCCGAGGGCGACGCGGAGGGCCGCAGCGCCGACACGTTCGAGTTCGCGTACGGCGACGAGCTTTCGCTTGCTGAGAAGATCGAGGCAATAGCCAAGTGCGTGTACCGCGCCGACGGTGTGACGTTCGAGCCTGCGGCGAAAAAGGAACTCGCGCAGTTGGAGAAGCTGGGCTTCGGCAATATGCCGGTGTGCATGGCGAAGACGCAGTACTCGTTCAGCGACGACCAGACGAAGCTGGGAGCGCCGCGCGGCTTCACGGTGACGGTTCGCCAGGTGAAGGTGAGCGCGGGCGCGGGCTTCGTGGTGGCGCTCACGGGCTCCATCATGACGATGCCCGGCCTGGGCAAAACACCGGCCGCCTTCAAGATCGACGTCGACGAAACGGGAAAGATTTCGGGGTTGTTCTAAAGCCGCGTGTCCGCAAATTTCCCTCGTCTTTTGTAAATGTCCCGAAGGTGTCCCACTTTTGGGACATTTACGCTGTATTGATTCGGATATAATCGTCCAGTCAGAAAGCTACGTACCACGATGGAGATGGCGTGCTGAACGGAAAACCCACATCGTTTGAATTGTTCGCCGGGGCTGGCGGCCTCGCTTTAGGGGTTGAGCTTGCGGGCTTTCGTTCGCTTGGGGTTGTCGAATGGGACAAATGGGCGTGTGAAACGATTCGTGAAAACCAGCGGCGTGAGCATCCTTTGGTTTCCGGATGGCGCGTTCATGAGGCTGATGTGCGCAACTTCGACTGGAAATCGGTGTCGGAAGACGTCGACCTTTTAGCTGGTGGGCCGCCTTGCCAACCGTTTTCCATCGGCGGGGTCGGGCGTGCTTACGACGACGCGCGGGATATGTTTCCCGCCATGATTTCGGCCGTTCGAGTCTTGGAGCCGAGGGCTTTTATCGTCGAGAATGTTAAAGGTTTACTGAGAAGCCAGTTTTCCGACTACTATCAATACATCCTGTTGAGGCTAGAGTTCCCCGAACGAGTTATCAAGAGAGGCGAGACGTGGGAAAAACACTTGCGTCGGCTTCAGAAGGCCAAGTCATCCGCGCCCGCTCCCCGAAGCGAGTTGACCTACAACGTTATTCCGACGCTCGTCAACGCCGCGAACTACGGTGTTCCTCAAAAACGGGAGCGCGTATTTATCGTGGGCTTTCGTTCCGATCTTAGTATCGAGTGGTCTTTCCCCTCGCCAACCCACAGCTTGTCTGCGCTGCGCTATTCGAAGCGAAAAGGCGGGGAGTATTGGGAAAGGCATGCTGTTTCGTCAAAAAACCGTACGTTTGAAGCCCGGTATCAAGACTTGAACGATGGGAAAAAGCCCTGGAGAACCGTGCGCGATGCTCTTGCGAGCCTGCCTGACCCGACGGCATATGCTGCCGCAGACGTTCTCAACCATGAGCTTCGTTTGGGAGCAAAAGCGTATCCGGGACACACGGGAAGTGCGCTCGACATGCCTTCGAAAACTTTGAAGGCTGGGGTGCATGGGGTTCCTGGTGGCGAGAATATGCTTATCGGCGATGACGGCTTGCCTCGTTACTACACGGTGCGTGAGGCTGCACGCATCCAAACGTTCCCCGATGGATACTGCCTCAACGGGGCTTGGTCGGAGGCGATGCGGCAGTTAGGAAACGCGGTTCCCGTGAAACTGGGGCAAATTGTGGCGTCATCTGTTGCCGAGGCTCTTCTGCAAAATGAAATTGAATATGTGCGCAAGACAATGCTGCGAAAAGGGGTGAAGTTGGCGTGACAAAACCGTTTAATCCTCTTGATAAGGCAAATCTTGCAGAAAGCATAGAGCGAGCATTGGCATCCGAGCGCCCTCGTCCGCTTCGATCTATCGATCGTTTTTGCGGCGCAGGTGTCTACGCGCTGTATTATGTGGGCGACTACCCTGCGTATAGACGACTGTCGGAATGCAACAAGGTGTTTTTGGATGCACCTATATACGTCGGAAAGGCTGATTCGAAGGGAAGGCGTAAAGGCGGGTTTCTTGCGGAGGATGCTGCGGGTGTGACGCTTTGGAAGCGTTTGGGAGACCATGCTTCAAGCATCGAGCAAGCAGACAATCTTGATATAGGTGATTTCCTGTGCCGTTTCCTCGTTGTTGACGATCTGTGGGTTGGTTTGGGCGAGTCGCTGCTCATTTCGAAATATTCGCCGGTGTGGAATACGCTCGTCGATGGTTTTGGCAACCATGCGCCAGGCAAAGGAAGGGGCGCCGGCAAGCGTTCTCGCTGGGACACGCTCCATCCGGGAAGGCCGTGGGCGGTCGCGCTTGCGGAAAACCCTATGAGTGCGGAGCAAATCGGTAGGGAGGTTTCTTCGTATATCGAGGAGCGATACGACGTTGTAAGCCTTTAGCGCGGTGAAACTTGTCGTTTCCGTTTGGCGCGGCAACAATGCTGTGCATCCGAGCGATACCGCTAAGCGCTATGTAACGAGCTATAAGCAAGCATTCTTCTTTTCCTATGCGTTAGAGACCGCCTTCGGGCGGTCTTTCTGCTTCTTGTCGTAGATTACTTCACGCTCTTTTATAGGTCGTTAACCACTATTGGTAATTGACACCTAATCGTGCGAGTGATACAAATACAGTCGCTTTGTAAAGCACGTGTAAATTCCATATGTTTTCAAAGTTCAAGAGGGAAGGTTGGTCGAGCGTTGCAAGGCCGATCAAGGAAAGGCAGACGAGGGAAAACAAAGAGAGGAGGATTCGTTACGAGCATGGATAGACGCACTTTTTTGAAAGTCGCCGGCGCCGCAGCGGGCGCAACAGCGCTTTCCGCCGCGCCGCTCACGGCTTTCGCCGACGAGCTTGCTTCAGTTGAGGAGCCCGAAGAAGAAGCTGCATCGAGCAGCGGGAAGTGGGTTATGTCAAGCTGCCAAGGTTGCACCTCCAACTGTTCGGTGCGCGTGTACGTCAAGGACGGCCGCGCCACGAAGGTTGAGGGCAACCCGAACAACAAGGGCAATCATGGCGTGGTGTGCCCCGCCGCGTTGCTCGCGCTGCAGCAGCTTTACGACCCCGACCGGCTCAAGTACCCCATGAAACGCACGAACCCGAACAAAGGGCGGGGTGAAGACCCGGGCTTTGTTCCCATCAGCTGGGACGAGGCGATGGACGAGATTTGCGACAAGCTCATGGAGCTGCGCAAGAACAAGGAAACCCACAAGCTGGTTTTCTGCAAGGGTCGCTCGACGGGCATCTCGGACGTGTTCTACAAGGCGTTCCCCGAAATCTACGGCACGCCGAACCACATCGGGCACTCGCCGATGTGCGCCGAGGTGGAGAAGTTCGCCTCGGGCGTGACGTGCGGGTACTGGGACTACCACGACTACGACCTGAACCACACCAAGTACATCATCATGTGGGGCACCGACCCGCTGTCGATGAACCGCCAAATCGGCAACGCCATCAGCACGTTCGCCACGGTGAAGAAAAACGCCACGACGGTCGTTATCGACCCGCGCCTGTCCTCGACGGCGGCGAAGGCCGATCAATGGCTGCCCGTCATTCCCGGCACTGACGGTGCGCTGGCTTCGGCCATGGCGCACGTCATCCTCAAAGAGGGTCTGTGGAACAAGGAGTTCGTGGGCGACTTCAAGGACGGCATCAACTACTTCGCGCACGGCGTGCCGCTCGACGAGAGCCTCTGGCAGCAGTACGGCAAGTACCGCGACGGCGCGATGGTCTACCCCGACGGCCCCAGCTCCTCCGACGAGTTCTGGTTCGAAGAGAAGTACACCCACGGTGTGTGCCGCTGGTGGAACTTGGAGCTGCACGACAAGACGCCCGAGTGGGCGGCCGAGATCACCGGCGTCGACGCCGACACTATCACGAAGATCGCGCGCGACTTCGCCGCGCAGAAGAACAAGGCCATCTCGTGGGTGTCGCGCGGCGTGTCGATGACCCCGCGCGGCGCCTACACCTGCATGGCGTGTTTCGCGCTGAACGGGTTGGTGGGTTCCTACGAGGCTGAGGGCGGCCTTTTGCGCAGCTCAACGGCGAAAACCGGCAGCCTGGCCGATATGTATGTGTACAAGGACTCCACGGCGAAAAGCGCGCTCAAGAAGGCGAAAGTCGATCAGCGCGCGTTCATGGAGTATATGTCCATCAAGGAGGGCAAGGCGTCTAGCCAGTACAACACGAGCCGCCTCGCCGACGCCATCCTCGACGAAGACCCTTATGACGTGAAGATGATGATCTGGTACTGGAACAACTTCGCGTACTCCTGCCCCGGCGCGCAACGCTGGGAAAAGGCGCTCGCGAAGGTGCCGTACTTCGTGCACATCACCACGCACGCCTCCGAGACCTCGATGTTCGCCGACATCGTGCTGCCGGCGAAGCACCATATGTTCGAGGCGCCGGGCTTCGTGAAGAACAAGCAGAACCTCTACACGTACCTGTCCATCCAGCAGGAATGCGTGGACACGCTCTTCGAGGCGAAAAACGACGAGACGGAGATTTCCTGGATGCTGGCTGAGAAGCTGAAGGAGAAGGGCTTCAGCAAGCTCTACGACTACTACAGCATCGAGTGCCACGACTCCTACGGCGGCAACCGCCCCACCAACGCGCAGGAGTTCGGCGAGGCCGTGGTCAAGCGCTACACGCAGCCCGCGTGGGACCCGTCGGCCGCGGCGGGCGGCGACGACCTCAAGAAGTGGTCCGACTTCAAGAAAAACGGCGTGTGGAACTCCGACCGCGTGACCTACAAGAAGCACTACAGCGACTTCGGCACCCATACGGGCAAGTTCGAGTTCTACAGCGAAACGCTGCGCGAGATTCTGCTGAAGTACGCCAACACCTACAAAACCGACGTCAACCACCTGATGGAGGTCGGCAACTACCAGGCGCGCGACGGCCTGGCGTTCGTGCCGCACTACGAGGAGCCCTACCGCTTGGGCGACGAGGACGAATATCCCTTCATTTTCGTCGACCACCGCAGCCGCCTGAACCGCGAGGGTCGCACCGCGAACACCACGTGGTACCAGGACTTCAAGGACTCCGACCCGGGCGACGAGGCGTGGGACGACGTGCTCAAGATGAACCCCGCCGACATGAAGAAGCTCGGCCTTGCCGACGGAGACGCCATCAAGGTGTCGTCGGTGACGGGCGAGGTTACCGTGCACGCCAAGGGTTGGGAAGGCACCCGCCCCGGCGTGGTGGTGAAGTGCTACGGGCAAGGTCACTGGGCCTACGGGCGCGTGGCGTCTGAGGACTTCAAGCGCGGCATCGCGCGCGGCGGCAACAACAACGAGCTCATGCCCGCCGAGTACGACCACCTGACGTCGTGCGTGTCGTACCACGGCGGCTTCACGCGCGTGGCGGTCGAGAAGGTGAGGAGCAACTCATGACGAAATACGCAATGGTCATAGACCTTGGCAAGTGCGTGGGTTGCAGCGAGTGCCAGATTGCCTGCAAGATCGAGAACACGGTGGGCGCGGGGCAGTTCTTCTCGCACCACGAGACGATCACGACGGGCACGTTCCCGAAGGTGAGCTACCGCTACATCCCCACCATGTGCAACCACTGCGACGACCCGGCGTGCATGAAGGTGTGCCCCGTGGGCGCCATCGCGCAGAAAGACGGCCTGGTTGTCCAGGACCCGGGCACGTGCGTCGGGTGCGGGCTGTGCAACGAGGCGTGCCCCTACGGCAACATTCGCCTGCGCACGGCGGACGCGCTTTTTGTGGAAGCGGGCGACGACGACCCGTTCATCGACGGCTGCACGGCCACGGGCGCCGAGGTTGCGGAAGAGACGGGCGTGCCCGTGGGCTGGGGCAACTACTCTGCCGCGAGCAAAGACGTCGTCGCGGCGGCCAGCACCTCGGGGAAGTGCAACTTCTGCGAGCATTTGGTGGCGAAAGGCGACGACCCCTACTGCGTGCATATGTGCCCTGCGGGCGCGCGCGTTTGGGGCGACGTAGAGGACGCGAAGTCCGACGTGGCGAAGCTGCTTGCGGAAAACGAGCCCAGCGTGAGCCATCCGGAATACGGCACGAACCCGAACGTGTACTACATCGGGCAATACTAGGACTATGGGAAACGACGAGAAAATATTCAGCGCGCGGCTGTACCAGTTGATGGCGCAGATGCTGCGCTACCCGACCGACGTGCGGGAGCTCGAAGAGGGCGCGCGCGCCTTGCAGGGGCTGTTCGCGGAAGGCTCTGAGGAGCACGCGTTATGCTCACGGATGCTTGAGGCGCTGCACGGCGGTGCGAAGGCTGCGGGCGAGGCCGGCGCTGCCGACAACGTTGCCGGCGCTGCGACCGACCAGACCGACCCGGCCGACCCCGACGTCCTGCAAGCCCTGCAGGTCGACTACACGGCGCTGTTCATCGGGTCGTTCAAGATGTGGGCGCCGCCCTACGCGTCGTACTACCTCGACGGCGAAGGGCAGCTCGGCGGCGAAACCACCGGGCGCGTCGAGCGCGCGTACCGCGAGGGCGGGCGGGCGCTCAGCCAGGAGCGCAAGCAGCCGGGCGACCACGCGGCCGTCATGTGCGAGTTCCTGTTCGACCTTCTGCGCCGCAGCGCGCAGGCGGCCGAGGCGGGGCGCGCCGAGGAGGCCGCCGCGCTTGAGGCGCGCGCCGCCAGTTTCCATGCGACGTACCTCGCAAGCTGGATGCACCCGTTCGCACGCTTGATCTGCGACCACGCGGGCACGTCGTTTTACCGAGCGTTGGGAGAGCTTGTTCCTCTGGCCGTTGTCGAGGACGCGCTTTTCCCGACGAAGGAGTAAGCAAAGGCGGGCAAGCAACGCGCTTGCCGCTTAAAAACCTTAAAGGAGGTTGTTTTGAAAACGTTGAAAGCCATAACCGGCGAGTTCATCGGCACATTCCTTATGTGCTTCTGCGGCATCGGAGCCGTTGCCGTCGCGTCGCTTTTTGGGGCGATGTCCGGCCCGGGCGAGATAGGCCTGGTCTGGGGTTTCACCATTGCTATCGCCATTTATGTGACGCGCCATCTGTCGTACGCGCACTTTAACCCGGCGGTTTCGGTCGCCATGATCGTGGGCGGGCGCATGAAGCTGCGCGAGCTGCCGGCCTACCTCGTCGGCCAGTTCGCGGGCGCGTTCGTGGCCGGCCTTGCCCTGTGGGGGCTGTTCGCCGACTCGGTGACCAAGTGGATCGGCGACAACGGCGTGACCATGATGGCGAAAAGCTCCGCGTCGAGCATTTGGTGCGAAGTGTTTCCCAACAACTCCGCCGCCATCGTGTCGAACGTGACGGGCGCCTTCGCCGAGGGTTTGGGCGTGTTTATCCTGGTGCTGGTCATCTTCTCGCTCACCGAGAAGGCCAACATCGGCCGCCCCTCCACGCATCTGGCGCCGCTGTTCATCGGCCTGACCATCACGGTGCTCATCGGCACCATCGGGCCTCTGACCAACGCCGGCTTGAACCCCGCGCGTGACCTCGGCCCGCGCCTGGTCGGCCTCATGGTGGGCTTCGGCAACCTGGCGTTCTCGTGGGACGTTATCCTGGTGTACACGGTCGGTCCTCTCGTGGGCGGCGCGCTGGCGGCGCTGGTGTACACGAAGATCCTCGAGCCCATGCACATCAAGTGCGCGAACCACACCGACAAGCCGTGCGACCCGAGCGCCAAACACTGCACGCATTCGGCCGACGAGCCCTGCGACAAGATTGCTTCGCAGGCGTTCGAGGCTGAAAACGGTCAGATTTAAGCAATTATGGCGAACGTATCCGACATAAAAGGAACGCTTCACCGCGGTTTGCGCACGACCGAGGGGAAACTTGCCGCAGTCTTCGCGGCGGTGGTCCTGGTTGTGGCGCTGGTCGTGGCTTCAGGTGCCGCGACGTCTTCCGCCGCAGGGGCGACGGGTTCGGGTGCGCACCTCGTCAAGGCCACGGTGTCCGACTGCACGTCGAGCAACGAGAGCACCTCAGGAATCAACACGTCCGAGGTGCTGCTCGAGGCGCTGTCGTTTGTTGAGGGCAACCCCTTCTTCATGAACCCGCGCGAAACGCTGACCAGCCCTTATCGGTTCGCCTTGCCCACCGACTCCTACATCGAGAAGGCCGAGTGGACCTACGACGACGCGGGGCGCGTTGCCACGTGCACGTACTTCAAGAGCACCAACCCGTTGTCGTACGCGAAGTTCTCCTACGACAGCCATGCAAGCGTGTCGAAGGTGGTCGGGTGGAACTACGCCGACGACGGTGCTGGCACCTCGGTGCGCGGCGACTTCGAGGCGTCGTTCGTGAACGAGGCGCTCTCGTCGTCGGCGTACGGCGCGAACAAGGTCACCGTGGTGCACGGCTCGGGCGAGGGCAACGACACGGTGGTGTTCACCTACGACAAGGACAAGAACCTTACCGAGATTTCCTCGACCGGCTCGCACGAGTTCAAGCTGACCTACACCTACGTCACGGCGTTTAAAGTGGTGAAGGACGTGAAGGTAAGCGTCGACGGCGCCGACGAGGGCGTGTACTTGGTGCCCACCTACGACGCGTCGAACAAGTTGGTGTCGCTCAAGACGGGCACGTGGTCGGGCGAAAACACGACGCTTTCCGGCGACGAGTATCTGGTGCAGTACTCGGGCGGCAAGGTGTCGAAGGTGGACTACTACCAAGACGACGTGCAGGTTCGCTACAGCCAGTTTTCCTACACGGACGGCAACCTCACGTCGGTGCGTACCTACAAAAAAGGCGGCGAGCAGTTGTACAACGTGAGCCTGAGTTGGAAGTAGTTTTGTTCCGCCCGTCCTGACGGAACGGGCGGAACTGCTCGACGCTGCGCGGGGCTGGGGCGCCTAGCCTAGCCCCTTACGCAGGGCTCGGCGCGTACCGAAGTACGCTTGGCCCTGCGGCGGGGCTATTCTAGGCACCGCAGCCCCGCTCGCTGACGTTACGAACGACTTGTGAGTCCTGCGTTTGCAGAAAGGAAAAAAAGAGATATGACTATCAATGTTATGACCGACCCGCGGTATATCCGCAACCTTTTGCCTGAGGTGCCCGAGGAGGTGCGCGACACCTTTGCGGGCACGGGTGCGGCGCTGCCGCCGGCGCTCGAGGGCTGCACGGTGGTCGTTGCCGGTTGCGGCACGGGCCGCGAGGCGTATCTGGCCGCCAAGCTGGTGGGCGAGACGGGCCGCGTGATCGGCATCGACGCGTGCGCCGAGAGCTTGGCGGTTGCGCGCAAGTACGCCGACGCAGTGGCGAACCTCGAGTTTCGCGAGGGCCGCATCGACGACGCGGCCGCGGCGGGCATCGAGGCCGAGTCGGCTGACGTGGTGATCGCGAACTGCGGGTTGTTCACGGGCGAGTGCCCGCGCCCGCTGTTCGAGGGCATCTGGAACACGCTCAAGATGGGCGGCGAGCTCTACTTCACCGAGGTGTTCGCGAACCGCCGCGTTGAGGACGCCGTCAAGCAAAACGACGCCGTGCGCGCTGCGGGGCTTTCCCGCGCGGTGTACCAGGAGGACTTCCGCCGCATGATGGCGAAGGTCGGCTGGATCGATTTCCGCTACATGGACTCGGTGCGCGTGCCGCTCGAGGCCGACGTGGCAGCCGTCGTGGGCGAGACCGAGTACGCCGTGCGCACCATTCGCGCGTTCAAGCTGCCCGAGTTCATCGAGGACATCTGCGAGCAGTACGGTCAGTGGGCCACTTACGAGGGCGGTATCCCCGGTATGTGTCAGTACTTCGACCTCGACGACCACCATCGCTTCTTCCTCGACGTGCCCATGAGCGTGTGCGGCAACTCCTGCTGCTACGTGGAGAACACGCGCTACGGCAAGTTCTTCCACATCGAGGGCGACCGCACGCACCACGTGGGACCGTTCTCGGGTTGCGGCAAGGCACCCGAGCCGCGCGACCCCGCCCCGGTAACCGCCGTCGCCAAGTGCGCATAGCAGTTTGTCCGCTTGCTTATCCTGCACGAAGAAAGGCCGCCTTCGGGCGGTCTTTCTTCGTGGTGAATATAGCCACCAATCGAGCCAAATATCACTCACCGTCTGTTATACTAGACGTATTGCAAATGAAATACGTTTGGAGGACACATGGGGGTAGCGGGTGCCGAGGTTAAACAGCCGGTAGCCATGCGGCTGCCTCGCTATGAGGTGGATATAGTCAACGCGTTTGCGGAAAGCCATGGGGTGAGCAAGACGGATGCGTTCCTCCACTTCTTGCGACGCGGGATCGAGGCTGAACGTAACGGGGGGCTTGACGCTTCTCGCATAGCTTCGTCGCTCGACGAGATATTGCAGCTTCTTAAGGGCACTGCTTCGCTTGACGTGGAGGCGATTTCGACCATTGTTCGTGACGAAGCGCCCAAGTTTCCCGCCATTAGGCGTGCCATATTGTTTGGCTCATTTGCGCGCGAGGAAGCGACGGAGCAAAGCGACGTAGACATTCGCTTGGAGCTTGATGACAGGGGGAAATTCAGCTTATATGACCTTGCGCGCTTCCAAAAGGCAATCGAGCAGAGAACGAGCCGGGATGTCGATGTGGTAACGGCGCGGGAGATTGCCAACGAAAACCTCGCGCAAGCTATCGAAAGAGAAGGGGTCGTAGTCTATGAACGCAAAGCATGACGACTTGTCGCGCATTCAGGAAATTTACGACGTGACAACTCAAACGCTGAGCCAAATCAGGGAAGTGGGCTTTACAAAGGAGCGGTTCGTTTCTCCGAAGGACGCCGAGGACGACCTTATGGCCGAGGGCTTAACAAACCGCGTATTTCGCGTGGCGGAAGAGGGAGGGAAGCTCTCGAGCGAATTCGAGAGGTACGGCTTCGAATTGAGAGAAATGAGTGGGTTGCGCAACATATTGGCTCACGCTTACGGGCATGTCGACAAAAAGATAGTATGGACTGTCTTAGAGACAGATTTTCCTCAACTGATTGCGGCGTGCGAAGCATATTGTTCCGACAGGGGCATCGAGCTAGGAGAGCGCGCGTAATCGATCTTCTGCCAGTGACGCTCCCGCTCACGAGGAAAGGCCGCCTTCGGGCGGTCTTTCTTCGTGGTGGGCAGTAAGGCTGCTGTTTGAGCCAAATGCTGCTACAATCTTCGCAAAAGTCTTGCTGGAGGGAGTTTCGCATGGCGAAAGAAGAAGTCGAGTTCGCAACGTACTGTATCGGAAACCTATCGCAGCGCCTTGGCATTCCGCAGCCTGACGTTTACAACATGCTTGCGAAAAGCGGCATTCTCAGTGGCTATATTGTCGGCGCTTATGATGTGTTGCACACATTCGGTAAAGATTACCTCATGGACGATTTGATCGGGTATATGAGAGAAAAGGGGCTCGTAGCATGAGGGTCTACCATTCGTCGACATGCGAAGTCTCTCGACCTGACACGCATCATTCTAGGGACTATCTCGACTTTGGAAGGGGCTTCTACGTTACAACGTTGAAAGACCAGGCAACCAGTTACGCCAAAAGATTTACGAGGCGCGGGCGAAAGGCGTTTCTTAATACGTATCTTCTTGACGAGCTTCTTTTGGCGAATTTCCGCGTGCGTCGGTTTGATGCCTACGATGAGGAATGGCTCGATTTTGTCATGACGTGCCGCAAGGGCGAAGACACAAGCGATTGGGATGTTGTCGTCGGAGGAATTGCGAACGACAGGGTTTTCACGACGGTTGACCTGTATTTCTCCGGCGAGATGAGCAAACGCGACGCTTTGGGTCGTCTTGCTTACGAAAAACCTAACGACCAGTTGTGCATTCGCACGCAAGAGGCGCTCGATGCTTTGCTTGCATTTGAGGGAGCGGAGGAAGTGATATGAGCGAGTCGGCCAAGCAAACGGTCTTACAGCTAAAGTACGCGCGCATCATCGGTGTTCTTGCCGATAAGGGCGGCATGAGTCTCGAGGATGCGATGGATCTTTTTTACAACTCGGATCTTTTTCCCTTAATTCAAGAAGGCACAGGCGACCTTCACTGTCGTAGCGACGAATACCTTGCCGAAGACATTCTAAGAGAAAAACTGGCTCGATAAGCTCGTGCTACGAATCGCGCTAAGCGGAAACCTTCGCCTTGTACGGTTGTATTTCGTCGAGGTCGGTTGCGATTTTTCGTCGCGCAACCTCGAGGTCGTAGGTTGCCTGCGCACGCAGCCAATAGCCGTCCGACAGGCCGAAAAACTTGCAAAGCCGCAAATCGGTATCTGCCGTGATGGCGCGTCGTCCGAGGACAATCTGCCCAATGCGCTGCGCGGGCACGCCGATTTCCTTCGCGAGGCGGTATTGCGATATGCCCATGGGCTTCAAAAACTCTTCGGAAAGAATTTCCCCAGGAGTAACGGGGTCAAGCCACTCGCCCATAAAGACCTCCTAATGGTAATCGACGATTCCAACGTTTGCCGGTCCCGCCGCGGTCCAACGAAAGCAAATGCGATATTGGTCGTTAATGCGAATGCTCCAGTAGCCCTCATAGTTTTCTTCAAGCTTCTCGAGGCGATCATATAGTAACCCCTTACGTTATTAACGTCAAGCGTTATTATTTCAGCACGTTATTTCTCCTGCAGTCGTTAATATATGAATATGATTATACGAACAAATATTCTTTTTATAAGTCTTGACTTATGCGATACGGGGAAAGTTCAAGGCGTTTCCGCAATGATTGAGGGGAAAGTGCGTTTCGCGCAACGGCGATTCGTTTCCCCGAGGGGCGCGTAAATAATCTTTCGCCGATCGTGCCCTCGCGTGTAAGGAGGTATCTCCTTCGGGCGGTTTTCTGCCTCACACGGCGTAACGTTTTGGGGGGTGGGGCGATACCCGCGCCGGGTTGGAGGGCGGCCGCGAGGCCGCCCGAGAAGCCGGCCTGTGAGCGAGGGCGGGGTTCCCTTATCCTTTGGTTTGTCTGGAACTAGAGGAGGGAACCCCATGGAAGATTCTACCAACCCCAGGGCCCGCGCGACGGCCGCGCTGGCCGAATTGTTTCTGGCGGAGGCCCGCCGGGCGGGCGGCTTCCGCGGCTTCGAGGACGCCGCCGTCGGCGTCGGGCACGCGTGCATGGCCGACGCGATGGGGCTTGCCCCGGAGTCGCTCGACTCCGAGCTCATGGCCGCGAGGCCCAAGTCCCTCGCCTGCCACGACGTGAGGACCCGCACGCTGGCCACGGAGGTCGGCGACGTGTCGTTCTCGGCGAGGCGCTACCGCGACGAGGGCGGCCTCGACGTCTACCTGCTCGCCGACGCGCTCGACCTGCCCTACGGCCGCCGCGTGTCCCCCGGCGCGGCCGAGTTCCTCGTCGAGGCCGGCGCGC
>JAUNGO010000054.1:0-2649 GCA_030524475.1 Eggerthellaceae bacterium
CTCGCCTGGAGCCTGGGCGGCTCCTGCCTGGGGGATGTTCGCCGCGTTGCCTAACCGAACAGCCGCAGGTAGCGGTCTACCAGCTGCATGGTTCCCTCCATGTAGCCGACCATGTATCCTTGCACGGGCGTGGAGTCTTGATGGCTGCCCATCCACGCGAGCATCTGGATGCGGCGTTGCAGGATGAACGTGTCGATCTCCACGAAGTCGGTGTCAGTGAAGGGCAGCACGCGCCGATACCCGTCGAGCCACGCGTTCACCAGGTCGGGCACGTCCTCGCGCTCCTCGATGAACGTGAGTGCACCCGCCAGGTCGTGCAGATGCCAGCCGAAGCCGAAGTCGTCGAAGTCGATGACCTTGATCACGTCGCCCTCCACGATGATGTTGGTGTCGCGCAGGTCGGCGTGGATGACGCCGTAGTTGTGCTCGTTTTTCCCGTAGCGCTCAAGCCGCGCCTTGATGATCTCGCAGCAGCGGGCGATTTTCGCCTCCTCCTCGGGCGTGATGCCGGGGTAGTCGCGCCAGTTTCCCCAGATGGCGTGCTCGCCGATCATGTTCTCGCAGTCCCAGTGGAAGCGCTTGATGTCCTTGGTGCCGTTCCAGATCTCGGTTTGGCGGTGCAGGTAGGCGGTCGTCTCGCCGAGCGTGCGGAAGTGCGCGGGCGCGGCGTCGGGCGCGTTGTCGTGCTCAAGCGTGAGGCCGGTCAGAAACTCGGTGGCGATGCAGTAGTAGGTGGTGCCGTCGCGCTCGACGAGCTGGATGTAGCTGCCGTCGCGCGCGGGGATGGGGTTGGCAACCTTGAGCGGCGTGTAGTCGTTGATCTGCCGCAGCCAGCTGATCTCGCTTTCGTACTCCTCAAGCGTGTGGTAGCCGGGCCGCCCCACGCGCAGCACGAACAGCTTCTCGTCGGTTTCGGGGTCGGTGACCAGGTAGGTTGCGTTCTCGGAGAAGGCGAGCAGCGTCGCCTGCACGCGCGGGAAGTCGAACCGCTGCGCCGCCTCTTGGGCGACTTGCAGGAAAACCTCCGGGTTCTCGAAGTTGTTGGCCATGAGATGCGTTCCTTTCTTGAATGTATGTGTTGGCGAAGCGCGGCGCGGCGGCGCGGGGTTGGGGGGCGCCGCGCCGCCGCATGGACACAGCGCGTGCGCGGGCGCTGTGCGGCTCTATTTCCCCAGCTCGACTAGCGACTTCTCGAGTGCACCCACGAAGAAGTCGAGGTCGGCGTCGTCGAACACGAGCGGCGGGCGCACCTTGAGCACGCTGCCGTACGGCCCGCACAGCGATATCAGCACACGGTTCTCGCGCAGCTGCTCGATGAGGCGCACGGCCAGCGCGCGGTCGGGCTCGGTCGTGCCCGGCTCCACGATGTCGACGCCCATGAACAAACCGCTTCCGCGCACGTCGCCGAGCGCGGGGTGCGCCTTCGCCACTTCTCCCACCGCGCCGAGCAGCTTCTCTCCCATGACGCGCGTGTGCTCCAGCATGCCGAACTCGTCGATGTAGGCGAGCACGGCCTTCGCCGCCGCCATCGCCACCGGGTTGCCGGCGAACGTGTTGAAGTAGGGGTTCTTCGCGGCGAAGGCGTCGAGCACCTCGTGGCGAATGGCCATCGCCGAGCACGCGATGCCGTTGGCCATCGGCTTTCCCATCGTGACGATGTCGGGCGTGATGCCGTGGCGCTCGAAGCCCCAAAAGCCCGCGCCCGTGCGGCAAAAGCCCGGCTGCACCTCGTCGGCCAGGTACAGGCCGCCTTCCTTGTGCACCAGCTCGACCACGGGCGCCAAGAAGCCGGGCGTGCCGGGGATAACGCCGTCGGAGGAGAAGATGTCGTCGAAGAGCACGCCGGCGAACTTGATGCCGTGGCGGCGCATATCGGCGATCTGCTCGGATACGCGCGCGCACATCCATTCCCCGATCTCTTCTGTGCCCAGGCGGAAGGTGTCGGGCGTGGGAATCATGCGCATGGTGCGGCTCATGGGCACGTCGCGGCCGATGGAGGGGGAAAGCCCCGATATGAGCGCGGTGTTGCCGTGGTACGCCTCGGCGGTGACGATGATGCCCTCGCCGCCGGTGTAAAGCTGCGCGCAGCGCACGGCCAGGTCGTTGGCCTCCGAGCCCGAGCACATGAACATGATGCGGTCGATTTCCTGCGGAAGGCGTGCCAGCAGCGCGTCGGCGTAGTCGAGGATGTTCTCGTGCACGTAGCGCGTGTGCGTGTTGATGAGCCCGAGCTGCTCGGTGACCGCGCGCGTGACGTAGGGGTTGGAATGCCCCATCGAGGGGATGTTGTTGTACATATCGAGGTACTCGGTGCCGTCTGCGTCGAAAAGCCGCGTGCCGCGCCCGCGCACCAGGTGCAGCGGGTGCTGGTAGAACAGGCGGTAGCACGGTCCGAGCGCCTCGCGGCGCGCCACCAGGTCGTGCAGGTTGCCGTCGAGCTCGTCGAGGCGGCTCATGGAGAAGCTGTTCGACTCGAGGATTCCGACGTTTTCTTCGGGTTCGGTCATGGATAGGTCCTTTCTTGATGGGTGAAGCGGGGCGGCTGCGTCGGGACGCGTGCGGCGGTGGGGCGGGGGCGATTGCCCCCCGGGGGCAGGCCCCGCCCGCTTACCCCCCCCCCCCACGCCGGGGGAGCCCCCCCCCCCAACC
>JAUNGO010000054.1:2659-16371 GCA_030524475.1 Eggerthellaceae bacterium
CGGGGGGGGGGGGGGGGGGGGCTCGCGGGGCGGGGGGGCCGGGGGGCCCCGCCTCCCCCCCCCCGCCCGCTAGGCGGCGTACGCGCCGCCCACAAGCGTCCAATAGTCAAGCTCGGCGAAGCTGCGCACGAACACGTTGGCGGTGCGGCGCAGCTGCGTGGGCGTTCCCGCGTCGTCGGAGTCGTAGATGCCGACGGTCGAAAACCCCGCGAGCTTCGCCGCCTTCAGCGCGTAGGCGGAGTCGTCCACACACCAGGCGTCGCGCGGGCGCGCGTCGATGCGCTCGGCCACGCTCAGCAAGAAGGCCGGGTCGCGCTTGGTGGCGTGCTCGTCTTCCGCCGACGCCACCAGGTCGAACGCGTCGAACACGCCCGCCCGCTCAAGCCCCACGCGCAAAAGCACGCGCGGGCTCGACGACGCCACCGCCAGCCTCACCCCGTCGGCGCGCAGGCGCTCCACCAGCTCGCAAGCGCCCTCGCGCGGCTGCACGTCGGTGCAGTAGTGCTCAAGCAGTATGCCGCGCGCCTCCTCGAGCAGCCGCGCCTCGCTGCGCCCCACGCCGTAGGAGCGGTGGAAGTAGCCCACGGTTTGCTCGAGCGTGTTGGCGTTGAGCATCGATATCTGCTGCGGGGTGAGCGTGATGCCCGCCATCCAGGCGAGGTCGGCCTCAAGCGCGTGCCACGCGGGCATGGAGTCGAGCAGCGTTCCGTCGCAGTCGAACACGACGGCGTGCGTGCGGGTGCGGGGCGAGCTGGCGGGCATGGGGGCTTCCTTTCACGCGGGGGGGGTGGGGCAGAGCGGGTTTCAAGGGTGGGGTCAGGGCCGCAGCGCTAGCACAGCTCGGCCTCGGCGGCGGCCAGGGCGGCGAACTCCTCCTCGGGTGCGTTGCCTACGAGGTGCTTGCTCGAGTACGCGCCGAAGTACACCATGAGGGCGGCAAGTACCGCGAGCGCGCATCCGGCGGCGAAGGCGTCGACGATGAACGTGGACACGATGGCCACGAGCGACAGCGCGAACGCGATGCCGGTGAGCACGACGCCGCCCGGCGCCTTGAAGCCGCGCTCCATGTCAGGCTCCTTGAAGTGCAGGATGATGTGCGAGAGGTTCATCATGGCGTAGGAGACGCACGCCGCGAACACCGCCACGTTCAAAAGGATGCTGCCGTCTTGCACGATGACGGCCATCAAAAAGCCGATCGAGCCCATGACTATGAGCGCCACATACGGGGTCTTGCGGCTGCCGGTAACCGAGAGGAACTTCGGCAGGTACCCCGCGCGGGACAGCGCGAAGATCTGGCGCGAGCCGCTGTAGATGATGGAGAAGAACGACGCGACGAGCCCCGCAAGCCCCAGGTAGTTCACGAGCGTCGCCAAGCCGCCTGCGCCCACGGCGTTCAGGCAGTCGACGAGCGGCGCGTCGGAGGCGCCCGCAAGCTCGGCGCCCGCGCCGCCTGCGGTCAGCAGCACCACCAGCGCGCCCGTCACCATGAGCACGCCCATCGCGCCGATGATGCCCTTGGGCATGTCGTGCTTGGGGTCGGTCGACTCCTCGGCCGCCAGCGGCACGCCCTCGACGGCCAAAAACAGCCAGATGCCGAAGGGAAGCGCCGCCATCACGCCGCCGACGCCGTTCGGGAACAGGGTGCTTCCGCCAACCGACGGCGCGATGTTGAACAGGTTCGCCACGTCGAAATGCGGAATCATGCCGACGACGAACGCCGCCAGCGCGATAAGCGCCACCACGGTGATGCCGAAGATGACCTTCAGCGCCTCGCCGACACCGATCAGGTGGATGCCGACGAACACGACGAAGAACACGGCTACGATGGCGGCGGTGGGCACGTCGGCGAAAAGTCCCAGGCTATGCACGTAGCCCGACACGAACAGCGAGATGGCGCCGCACGCGATGGTGTACTCCATCATGATGGCGAACCCGGTAAGCGCGCCGCCCACCTTGCCCATCGCGCGCCGCGCGAAGCCGTAGCCGGCGCCGGCGGTGGGCATCGCCGAGGACATCTCGGCCAGCCCCAGTACCATGAACAAATACATGGCGCCCATAACCACGAACGCGATGACCATGCCGAGCCATCCGCCGTAGCCGATTCCGTAGTTCCAACCCGAGAAGTCGCCCGAGATAACGTAGGCCACGCCGAGGCTCATAAGGAGCACCCAGCTCACGGCGCCTTTCTTAAGCGATCTTTTCTCGAAGTAATCTTGCGATTCTGCGTGCGCGCCGCCGAGCGCGGCAACGCCTGCTGGTGGGGTCATAAGGCACTCACTTCCTTTTCCGATGATGCTTGGTCGTTGTGTGCCGCGCGCCGTGCGCGGCGAGTGAGTGACTCGCCTTTGAGCCGGGTCCCGCTGCCGCCGGACGCGTTTGCGTTTGCGTCGCGGGCGGCGTGCGGATGGAGGGTGGAAGGCGCGCCCTTGCGCCTCCGTGAGGCCATAGTAGCGCGCCTGTCGCGCCCGCACGGGCGGCGCACGCGCGTTTAACGGAGGGGCAACGCGGAAGTAACGGCGGGGAAACGAGCGCGAAACATCGGCGGCGCGAAATTTCACCGCCGCGTTGCGCGGGCAGTGTGGGCGCGCCGTGGCGTCGTCTATGTTGGAAACGGAGGGGAAATGAGAAGGAAGTGGTGGGCCCGGCCGGATTCGAACCGACAACCAAAGGATTATGAGTCCCCTGCTCCACCGTTGAGCTACAGGCCCTAAAGACGTACGCTGCGAAAGCGTGACGGCTATTGTATCGCAAACGGCGCAATTCGCGTGAAAGAACATGCGAATTGCGCCGTTTTTGCTGCGCGGTTTAAGGCGGCCCTTGCGGTTGACCGTCGTTGGCGCGTTTCGGCGGCCCAGCGCGCGCCCGATTGATTGCTTTCCCTAATACACCATGCCCATGGCCTCGCGCACCTCGTTCAAGGTGGCGTCGGCTATCTCGTTGGCGCGGCGGTTGCCCTCGGCGAGCACCTCGCGGATGTAGTCGGGGTTCGCGGCCAGCTCCTCGCGGCGCTCGCGGATGGGCGCCAAATATCCGTTCACGGCCTCGGTCACGTACTTCTTGAGCGCGCCCGAGCCGTCGTTGCCGATCTCGGCGGCAATCTCTTCCTCGGTGCGCCCGGTGCACAGCGCAGCCGTGGTCAAAAGCGCCGACACGCCGGGGCGTCCCTCGCGGTCGAACGTGATGAAGCGCTCGGAGTCGGTCTTCGACTTCTTGATGAGCTTCGCCGTTTCCTCGGCGGTGGCGGAAAGCGCGATGGCGTTGCCGTAGCTTTTCGACATCTTGCGCCCGTCGAGGCCGGGGATCTCGACCGCGTCGGTCAAAAGGCCGTGCGGCTCGGGGAAAACCTGCCCGTAGCGCTCGTTGAAGCGGCGCGCGATCTGACGCGTCTGCTCGATGTGGGGCAGCTGGTCTTTGCCCACCGGCACGATGTTGCCCTTGCAGAACAGGATGTCGCACGCCTGGTGCACGGGGTAGGTGAGCAAAAGCCCGGTGAGCGCGTGCCCGCTGGCCTCCTGCTCGGCCTTCACCGTGGGGTTGCGCAAAAGCTCGGCCTCGGTGCACAGCGACAAAAACGGCAGCATGAGCTGGTTTAACGCCGGCACCTGCGAGTGCGCGAACACGATGGTCTTTGCGGGGTCGATGCCGCAGGCCAGGTAGTCGACCACCATGTTGAACACGTTGTCGGCGATGTGCTCGGTGGTGTCGCGGTCGGTGATCACCTGGTAGTCGGCGATGATGATGCGCGTGGTAACGCCTTCGTCTTGCAGGCGCACGCGCTCGCGGATGGTGCCGAAGTAGTGCCCGAGGTGCAAGCGGCCCGTGGGGCGGTCGCCCGTGAGCATGGTGTATTTCTGCGGGTTGACGGACAGGTCGGCCTTGATCTCGTCGCTGATCTTCTTCGACGCCAGGAAGGTGTCGGATGTCATGTCGGATGCCATAGCTTCTCTCTTTTCGCGGGAGCGCGCCCGCCGGCCAGTTGCAAGGCGGCGGGCGCGCGTGGTTTCAACCTAATGCAACAGTATAACTAAAACCTGTCCGCGCCGCGCCGTCAAAGCTTCGCGCGGCTTCCTGATTCCGCGGCGTTGCTTTACGCAGCGGGCGGCGGTGTTCGCTTGCCGCGCCTCCCTCCCTTTCTCCAGCCTATGCTTTTCCCGGCGACCCGAGAAGGGCGAGAAAGCAAGCGAAAGGAAGGTTGGGAGCATGAACACTTACGGCTATGTGCGCGTTTCCACGCGCGACCAGAACGAGGATCGGCAGCTGGTTGCCTTGCGGGCGTTTCCCGTCGTGGAGTCGCGCGTGTACGTCGACAAGGCGAGCGGCGCCGACTTCGAGCGCCCGGCGTATCGGCGCATGCTGCGCCGCCTGCGGAAGGGCGACGTGCTGGTGGTGAAAAGCATCGACCGGCTGGGGCGCAACTACGCCGAGATCCAGGAACAATGGCGCTACCTCACCAAGGAACGCTCGGTGGCGATGGTGGTGCTCGACACGCCGCTGCTCGACACGCGCGAGTCGAACGGCAGCTTGACGGGCGTGTTCATCGCCGACTTGGTGCTGCAAATCTTGTCGTACGTTGCGGAGACCGAGCGCGACAACATTCGCCAGCGCCAGGCGGAGGGCATCGCGGCGGCGCAGGCGCGCGGCGTGCGGCTCGGGCGTCCGCCGAAGCCCGTGCCGAGCGAGTTCGCGCAGGTGTGCGCCGCATGGCGAGCGGGGACGGTAAGCGAGCGCGCGGCGGCCCGGCAGCTGGGCGTTGCGCCCTCGACGTTCCACAAGTGGGCACAAAGCGCAGGGGCGTAACGAGGCTCATTTGCGAATGCGTGCGCCGTGACGCACGCCGTGGTGCGCGCTGCGGGTATGTAATGGGGTATGCGACGGGCGTTCTTCTTGTCGAACGTTACGAAAATGGCGTCGTTCGTGCCTTTTGCTGCTCGAAAACCTAGACTTTTCCGAGCACGCGTTTTTTCTCGACCGTTTCTCGCTTCATGCAAGGCGACGTCATGCTTGACGGCTAATCGACCTGCGGCATTCCGTCGCTGCGCATATCTTACGTAATTTTATTCCTCCTGATCGAATTTGTCTGCTTTTCCGAGCACGCGTCGACCGCTTGATTGCAAAGCCGTTTGCACCGCCTTCGGTGCGAGGCGGTAGGCGGTGAAGGCACACAAGCGGAAAGGAAACGGAAAAGTGGAAACGAAGGTCAGGGGAAACAGGGGGAGGACGGCTCGCCTTGCGGCGGCGTTCCTCGCTGCGCTCGTCGCGGCGACGCTGGCGGTTGCGGTGGGCGCGCCCGCCTCGGCGTGGGCGGCGAACGCCTCCGACGGATTGTGGACCGTCTCGAAGAGCAAGACAGCCACCAACCTCGACGAGGACTACACGTCGCAGGTTACGCTCTCGCTGCCGTCGGCGGAAGAGCAGCTGGTCAGCGACGTGGTGTTCGTACTCGACAAGTCAACGAGCGCGGAACTTGAAGATCAAGCCCTTAACATGTTGAGCGAGCTTAAGACTCAGGTTGAGAAAACCAACGCCAAGGTGAATGTCGGCGTTGTTATTTTCAACAAGGAGGCGCACGCGAGCGAGTTCATGGACCTTGCGACGCAGTACAGTGCCATTGAGGCAGCTATCAAGCAGAATATCTCAAGCGGCACCAACACTCACGCGGGCCTTCTAGCGGGTAAGGCTATGCTCGACAACGACACGAGCGTGTCCGCCGACCGCAAGTGCCTGATTTTCGTGAGTGACGGCATCACGTATATGTACAACGCCGAGCCAACGGCGACGGCATGGAACTTCAACCAACCGAACGCTCGGGACGATTGGTATGGATCGGGCAGTTGGGGCACTTTTACTGGCCCAGACAATTGGTACAGCAAATACCACACAAACAATGCGCCTGACAACTGGGGAACGTGGCTTGCCGAGGTGGGGCAGAAGGTCTCAGTGCAGGGAGAGACGTACGATTATCCCTACGGCGGGACTGCAACAACCTCGACTGCGCAAGACATTAACAACTGGGACAAAGATTATGCGATGAGCATCGACAAAGCGCTGTATCTGACGAACGAGGTTTACCAGGAAGCCAAAACGGCTGGGTACCATTGCTATGCCATGACGGCAGCGACGAGTTCTGGCACGCAGTACACGTGGGGTCCGTCTTTCGTCAATTACCTTGCTGACGGTCAAGCGGTCAACTTCTCGCAAATCAAAAACGACATCCTTTACCTTCTCGACGCTGGCTCGAAGGTCGAGGACTACATGGGCTACGTGGCTGGCGACGACGGCTACAACTTCGATTTCGTGAACGACGCGTCTGCGCTGAGCATGAAGGTTGGGGACAAAGCGATCTCCGCAGTCAAGATTGCCGATAACAAATACGGCTTTGCTGCGAATGCCGAAGGGGGCTACGACTATATTCTCGAATACGTTCCGGGCGACAAGGCGGGCAGCGAGCATTTCGTCTGGACGATCAACGTCCCGGTGAGCAACTTCGCTCCTGTTCAGCTGACCTACTCGGTTCAGCTTGTCAACCCGAGCGAGCAAGCGGGCACGTATGGCGCGTTTGACGCGAACGGCTCAAAGGGCTACGCGGGGCTTTACACCAACAATAGCGCAACGCTTTATCCCGTCAACAGCTTCGAGCAGCCGGGAACGCCCGAACTGTTCCCCATGCCCACGGTAAGCTACACGGTTGCTGAAAAGCCTGTAGTCGACGAGCCCGTCGACAACCCTGCCGACAACCCCGTCGACCCGCAGACTCCTGTCGAATCGACTGAGACGCCCGTGAAGGGCACGCCTTTGGCTCAAACGGGCGATCCGCTTTCCGCCGCTCTGCCTTTCGCCGCCTGTGCTTTGGCGGTATGCGTCGGCGCGGGAGCGTTTGCGCTTCGCCGCATGAACTCCCGATAACGGAAGCCGAGGTAGCGCATGGAGTGTTTGCAGGAGCGGGCGCGGGAAGACGCACGCGGCAGGTCGGAAGTTGAAGGGGGAGCACGCGTGCACCTGACGCCGACGCAGCAGCGGTTGTTGGGCTACATCGCCGCGCAGACGGCGGTCGAGGGCGGCGCGCGTTGCTCGAAGAAAGACTTCGCGAGCCTGATGCACTGCGACGTCAAGACCATCGACCGCGCCATCACGCACCTGCGTCGCGAGAACATCATTGAGGTTGAGGCGCGCCACCTCGACAATGGCGGGCAGCTGCCCAACCTCTACCGCGTCGCGGCGCAGGAATAACTTTCTTCAAATTACCCCTTGCGCGCGCGGACGGGAAACGTTAACATATTCAAACGCCGTCGCGCAGACGGCACACAACTTCGGTCGCTTGGCTCAGCGGGAGAGCATCGCCTTCACACGGCGGGGGTCACAGGTTCAAATCCTGTAGCGACCACCATAAACACCAGGCCCCTCTTCGGAGGGGTCTTTTTTATGCCGCAGCAAGTCGATGCGCCTCGAAGGGGCGTGAGGTGCGCTTGCGGTAAACACTTGACGGAGCACGCACATGATTCTTCAAACTGAGCATATCTCGAAGTCCTACGGCGGGCGGCAGCTGTTTCACGACGTCACCTTCCGCCTCGAGGAGTTCGACCGCTTGGCGCTGGTCGGTCCGAACGGCGCGGGGAAAACCACGATGCTGAACATCATCTCGGGCCAAGACGACCCCGACGAGGGGCGCATCCTGTTCGCAAAGGGCGCGCGCGTGGGCTATCTTGAGCAGGAAGCCATCGAGATGGGGGAGCGCGCCATCTTCGACGAGGTCATCGCGTCGCAAACCGAGGTGCTCGAAGTGGAGCAGCGCCTGCACAAGCTGGAGGCCGAGCTCGGCGAGAGCCCGACCGATCAGCAGCTTGCGGCGCTCGGGCGCACCCGCGACGCCTATGAGATGATGGGCGGCTACCAGCTTGAGGCGAAGGTGCGCGGCGTGCTGTTCGGCCTTGGCTTCAAGGAAGAGGACATGGCGCGGCTGACCACCGAGTTCTCGGGCGGCTGGCAGATGCGCATCGCGCTGGCGAAGCTGCTCGTGCGCAACCCCGAGGTGCTGCTGCTCGACGAGCCGACGAACCACCTCGACCTGGAGTCGGTGCGCTGGCTCGAGGGTTTTCTGCGCGGGTACGAGGGCACGGTCATCGTGGTCAGCCACGACCGCGCGTTCATGGACAACATGGTGGACCGCGTGGCGGAAATCGACAACGGCGAGGTTATCCTGTACAAGGGCAACTACAGCGCGTATCTGCGCGCGCGAGCCGAGCGCATCGAGCGTCTGCGCGCGGAAAAGGTCAAGCAGGACGAGGAAATCGCGCACCTGCAGGCGTTCGTCGACAAGTTTCGCTACAAGGCCACCAAGGCCAAGCAGGCGCAGGACCGCGAGAAAAAGCTCCAGAAGATCATGGAGAACCGCATCGTCATTCCCGAGGAGAAAAAGACGGTGCACTTCAACTTCCAGCAGCCGCCGCGCACGGGCGACATGGTGGTGAACGCGCAGGGCCTGGTGAAGCGCTACGGCGACAAAACGGTGTACGACGGTGCTAACTTCACGCTCTACCGCGGCGACAAGGTGGCGCTCGTGGGGCCAAACGGCGCGGGCAAGTCGACGCTTTTGAAGATGGTCGCGGGCGTGCTTGAGCCCGACGCGGGCATGATCGAGTACGGCGTGCACGTGAGCCACACCTACTACGCGCAGCATCAGCTTGAGGAGCTGAGCGCCAGCAACACGGTGTTCGAGGAGCTCGACCGCGTGGCGCCGGGCTGGTCGATCAGCCAGGTGCGCACGCTGTTGGGCGCGTTTTTGTTCGCGGGCGACGACGTGGACAAGCGCGTGAGCGTGCTTTCGGGCGGCGAGAAGAGCCGTTTGGCGTTGGCGAAGATGCTTGTGGCGCCCAAGCCGCTTCTGTGCCTGGACGAGCCGACGAACCACTTGGACATCTCAAGTGCCGACATTTTGGAGCAGGCGCTTCTGCACTTCGAGGGCACGATCTTGTTCATCACGCACGACCGGCATCTTATCCGCAGCGTGGCGAACCGCATCGTGGAGGTGAAGCCCGGCAAGATCACCGACTACGCGGGCGACTACGACTACTACCTGTTCAAGTCGGGCCAGCTCGACGGGCCGGCGCCCGAGGAGCGCTCGCTGGTGGACGACGTGTTCGACGAGGGCGGCTCGGCGCGCGGGAAAGGCGCGGGGAAGGGCTCGAAGCCTGCCGCAGGTGGCAAGGCGGCTGCGGCCTCGGGCGCGGCAGGCGCGGGAAAGTCTGCCGACAGGCAGCTCACGGCGCCGAAGTCGAGCGCGCCGAAGTCCAAGGAGCAGAAGCGCCGCGAGGCCGAGGCGCGCAACCGCGCCTACGCGGCGCTCAAGCACACGCGCAAGCGCATCGCCGAGCTCGACGCCCAGCTTGAGCGCGACAACGCGCGCATGGAGGAGCTGCTCGCACTCATGGCCGACCCCGACTTCTACATCAACGAGGACGCCTCCACCGACGCCATAGCCGAGCACGCCGAGCTCAAGCGCCGCATCGCGGAGGCGGAAGAGGAGTGGTTTGAGCTCAACGAGGAAATGGAAGCCGAAATGGCTCGCCAGCAGGCGTTGTAGCTCCATTCGCCTTGATGGACGGCAGCGCAAAGCTGCGCGTCTCTTCGCGGTGAACTTCGCCAGGAGATCGCTCGGCGATAGGTCTTTGCTACTGAGCAGCAAAGTGGACCTTCGCTCTGTGGTCGAGGGGCTTGACCCTCGCAAATTCGCGGCTTCGTCGTATTATTACACCTTGTTAATCTGCTAAAATAGCAGCATATCATCTGTAATTTTGACAGGAGAGCCTTATGGAGCCCATTTATTCGATGACAACGCTGCAGCGTAACCCTTCCGAGGTGAAAAAAAACGCAAGCGACAGCGTGGTCCGTATCACTGAACAGGGTGGCGGCGCGTATGTGTTCTGCAGTGAGAAGGCATTTGAGGCACGGCTTGCCAAGGAACGCGCCGATGCGGCTTACGAGGCACGTCTCGTCGATGCGGTGGGTCGTGGGATCGCCGATATTGATGCAGGACGTTACACCACGTCGATTCAGGAAGCGTTAGACCACGCGGCGCGATTGAGGAAGCGCTATGCATAGCGACGCCGAGCGCGACAAGGCTTCCTGCGACTGCGATGACCCTTCTGAAGAAAAAATGCGTGTTGAGGTGCGCATTGCCGACGAATTCGTCGAAGGGTTGGCCGCTGTCTATTCCGAACGCGTTCTTGACCAGATTGCTAACATTTTAAACCTGTTGCAGACGTCGCCCGAGATAGGATCGACGCAGGTCCGCCCCTGCCTTACCGAGCTTTATGGCGCGAATCTGAGAAAGTTTCCTGTGTCGACGTTTGTTATCGTGTACCGTTTCGTCGGCAACGTTGTGGACGTCTTGGCGCTTGTGTATGGCCCGACGGTACATTAACCGTAAGGCGAGGCGAGGGGGCGGGCTATGCTGAACATCGTGCTTGTCGAGCCGGAGATTCCGCAGAACACGGGCAACATCGCGCGCACGTGCGCGTGCGTGGGTGCGCGGCTGCATTTGGTGGAGCCGATGGGCTTTCGCGCCACCGAGCGCAACTTGAAGCGCGCGGGCTGCGACTACTGGGACGAGGTCGAGATCGTGCGGTGGCCCTGCGCCGACGCGTTTTTCGAGGCGCACGCCGCAGACGAGCTGCACCTGTTCACAGGCGGCGCGCACCGCAGTTTCGTCGACGCCGCGTACGGCGTTGACGCCTTTCTCGTGTTTGGGCGCGAAAGCCGCGGGCTCGACCCGGCCGTCCTCGACCGCTTCGCCGAGCGCTGCGTGCGCATCCCCATGCGCGAGGGCCTGCGCAGCTTAAACCTCTCGAACGCCGTGGCGATAGCAACCTACGAGGCCCTGCGCCAACAAGGCTGGCCGAGGTTGCTGTAAGCCGCGTACGCTTTGTGCGCAGAACACGGGGACGTAGCCCTGTTCACTGAACCGGTGAACAGGGCTACGTCCCCGTGTTCTGTTCACTGAACCGGTGAACAGGGCTACGTCCCCGTGTTCTGAGGGCTGCGCACTCTCGTTCACCCCGAGCGCTTAAGCCGCCTGCACCACCGCCTCGCACCGTTTATGTGCTTTCCGCGCCTGATGGGGCGCGGGGCGGGCGTGCGTCGGGCGCTTCGGCTAGACTGTTTCTCCATGGATACCGACTACCTCATCTACATCGCATGCTCCATCCTGTGCTTCGTGCCGGCGCTCGTGCTGCACGAGGTGGCGCACGGTTTTGCCGCCTACAAGCTGGGCGACCCGACGGCCAAGCGCGCGGGGCGCCTGTCGCTCAACCCGATCAAGCACATCGACCCGTTCGGCACGGTGATTCTGCCGCTTATGCTCATGCTGCTCAACTGGCCCATCTTCGGCTACGCGAAGCCCGTGCCCTACAACCCCACGTACTTCAAGGACCCGCGCAAGGGCGACTTCATCGTGGGGCTGGCGGGCCCCTGCGCGAACCTCGCGATGGCGGCGGTGGCGGCGCTCGCGGCGCACGCGCTCTACGGCGCGGCCCCCGGCCTCATCGGCAACGACGCGTTCGCCTACTTCTACCTCATGTTCTTGCCGATGTTCGCGCTCATCAACCTCTACCTGATGTTCTTCAACCTGCTTCCCATCCCGCCGCTTGACGGCTCGTCCATCTTCGCGCTCGTCATCCCGCGCAAGCACCTGGGGAAGTACTACGAGATTCAGCGCTACGCCTTCCCGATCTTCATGATCGCCGTCGTGGTGATTCCCTACGTGTTCAACGTCAACCCGTTCTCGTGGTACCTCGACGCGACGGCGGGCAACCTGGCCAACCTCATGTTCCCGTTCCGCATTTCTTAAGGGGCGCCGCGTGTCGTACAAAGTTCGCATTGACAGCTTCGAGGGGCCGTTTGACCTGCTGCTTTACCTGGTAAGCCGCCAGAAGGTCGACATCGGCGCCATCTCGATCGCCGAGATCGCCGACCAATACCTCGAAGAGGTGTCGCACATGGACAACCTCGACCTCGACGTGGCGAGCGACTTTTTGCTGGTGGCCTCCACGCTGCTGGAGATCAAGGCGCAAAGCCTCATCCCGCGCGACCGCGGCGAGCTGGAAGACGAGCTGGCGGAGCTTGCCCCCTCCGAGGCGCGCGACATGCTGGTCGAGCGCCTGGTGGAGTACAAGAAGTTCAAGAACGTGTCCGAGGCGCTGCACGCGCGGTTTGTGGCGGAAGGGCGCATGCATACGCGCCCGTTTGGTCCCGACGCGTGCTTTCTGCAGGTCATGCCCGACTTTTTGGAAGGCGTCACGGTGGACGGAATGGCGCTTCTGGCCGCGCGCGCGATGGCGCGGCGCGAGGTGTTTTTGCTGGAAAGCGAGCACATCGCCGCCAAGCCCATCCCCGTCGAGGTGCACGTGCGCGCCATCCACCGGCGCATCGTGAACGCCAAACACCTGCGGTTTTCCGACCTGGTGAACGACGCCACGCCGCCCGAGGTGGTGGTCGTCACGTTTTTGGCGATACTGGAGCTGTACAAGCGCAGCATGGTGCGCGTGACGCAGCCGCAGGCGTTCGGCGACATACAGATCGACTACATCGAGGGCTCGGGCGAGTTGAACCTGGTGGGCGAAGACGCGCTCACCTCGGTTGGGGAAGGGTAGCGCGGGAAGGCGCGGCGTGTCGGGGCGTAAGCGGCGGCGAAGACGGCAGGCGCGCGGCGCGGCCGGGGATGTGTGCTGGCAGACGCGCGGCGCGCGATGGCGAAACGGAAGGTTGAGATGTTCCAAGGATTGCAGGAAAGCCAGGTGAAAGGCGCGGTCGAGGCCATGCTTTTCGTGACCGACGAGCCGGTGGGCACGATCACGCTCGCCGAGATGCTCGAGTGCGAGCCGGGCGTGGTGGAATCGGCGCTCGTCGAGCTGCGCGACGACTTGGCGCGTGCCGACCGCGGCGTTCAGCTGCGCGAGGTGGCTGGCGGCTGGCGGCTGTTCACGCACCCGGCCTACCACGAGCTCATCGAGCGCTACGTGCTCTCGTGGGACACGCGCAAACTCTCGGCCGCGGCAATGGAAACGCTCGCCATCGTGGCGTACACCCAGCCGGTCACGCGCGCGGGCGTCGCCGGCGTGCGCGGCGTGAACTCCGACAGCTCCATCAACTCGCTGGTGGAGAAGGGCCTGGTGCGCGAGGTGGGCACGGCCGACACGCCGGGCAACCCCGTGCTGTACGGCACGACGCGCGGCTTTCTGGAGAAGTTCGGCCTACGCTCGGTGGCCGACTTGCCCGACCTGGCCGACTTCGCGCCCGACGACGAGACGCGCCGCCTGATCACGCAGCGGCTTTCCGCCACGCGCGACGACGCGGCGGTGACCGACGAGCAGGCGCGGTTGATGGCCGAGGAGCTGATGTACGGCGAAGGCGGGGAAGCGGAGGGCGGCCCAGGCGCCGCGCGCGGCTCGGGCGCGAGCGAGGAGGCGGAAGGCGCGGGCGCCGCGGCGGGCGCGGACGACGCGCAGGGCGGCGCGGCGCGCTCGAACGAGGCCATGTTCGCCGAGGCCATCGCCAGCACGCTCGGCGTGGTTGAGAAGATCGACTTCGACAAGCTCACGTTCGAGACCGACGAAGAATAAACGGGTGGCGAACGTGGGCGAACACGGGGACGTAGCCCTGTTCACCGGGTCGGTGAACAGGGCTACGTCCCCGTGTTCTCCGGGTCAGTGAACAGGGCT
>JAUNGO010000055.1 GCA_030524475.1 Eggerthellaceae bacterium
GGGGGCGAACGCCTTTGCCAACAACGCCACGTCCCCTCGTTCGCAAAAAAAGGCGCGGCCCCGTTTTGGAGCCGCGCCTTCGCGTGTTATATGAGCGGGTGCGGAAAAGCGCCGCGCGGAAACCCTTACTCCGCCGCAGCCTCCTTCGCCGCGTCCTTGCCCATGCGCACCTCGTTTCCGGCCTTGATCTGGTCGCGGTACTCGGCGGTGGCGGTGAACAGCACGTCGGAGGAGGAGTTTAGCGCCGTCTCGCACGAGTCTTGGATCACGCCGATGATGAAGCCGATGGCAACCACCTGCATGGAGATGTCGGCGTCGATGCCGAACAACGAGCACGCCAGCGGGATGAGCAGAAGTGAGCCGCCCGCCACGCCCGACGCGCCGCAAGCGCTCACGGCCGCCAGCACCGACAGGATAACGGCGGTCACCGGGTCGATGGAGATGCCGAGCGTGTGCGCCGCCGCCATGGACATCACGGTGATGGTAACCGCCGCGCCCGCCATGTTGATGGTGGCACCGAGCGGGATGGACACCGAGTAGTTGTCCTTGTCAAGCCCCAGCTTGCGGCACAGCTCCATGTTTACGGGGATGTTCGCGGCGGAGCTGCGGGTGAAAAACGCCGTGATGCCCGAATCCTTCAGGCAGCGCAGCACGAGCGGGTAGGGGTTCTTCTTCGTGCAGGCGAACACGAGCAGCGGGTTGGTGACCAGCGCGATGAAGAACATGCAGCCCACGAGCAGCAGGATGAGCTGGCCGTACTCGACGAAAATCTCGAGTCCGTTCGTGGAAACGCTCGTGTACACAAGGCCCAAGATGCCGAACGGCGCCAGCTCGATGACCCAGCGCACCACCTTCGACACGGCGTCGGACACGGCGGAAAACACGTCCTTCACGTTTTGGCTGGCGGCGCGCAGGGCGATGCCGAGCATGATGGCCCACGCCAGGATGCCGAGGAAGTTCGCGTTCATGAGCGACGTCACAGGGTTGGTCACGATGTTCATCACCAGCGTGGTGAGCACGTCGCCCACGCCCTCAGGCGAGGACTGCTCCACGTCGGGGTCGACCACCAGCGTGATGTCGATGGGGAAGATGCTGGTCGCAATCACCGCCACGATGGCGGCGACGAGCGTGCTCACGATGTAGAGCACGACGACCATCTTCATCGAGCCCGACGTCTTCGCGTTCGCCAACGCGCTGATGACCAGGAAGAACACCAGAATTGGCGCCACGGCCTTCAACGCCGAGACGAAGATGTTGCCCAAAAGCGTGATGAAGGCGTCGAGCCCCTCGAAAAAGGCTCCCGTGCCCATCGGCACCGTAAGGGCCAAAATCACGCCGATCACCAAACCGACGACGATGCGCTTTATCAAGCTCACCTTCGTGTATTTCCCTAATGCGTCCTTGACGGCCATTACCGTCATCTCCCTTCTTCGGTTTTCTTTGTCTCAGATTGCGCAACTTGACTGAAATTTTGCAATAGATGGCATGATAGCAGATGGAGAATGTGTGAAAGCCCACGTCAAGCAGAACGGCACATATTGCCGCGCGGGGTGAAACATTTCGAATCGGCGGCGGGGCTTCGGACTAGCGGCCAGACCATCAACGCGGGACGTCAAGGTAGGGCGACGGGAAACCCCTTCTTGAAAAGCTTCTAGGCAAGATTTAGAATTATGAACGAGTAATTAATCATTAATTTCGAAAGAAATTCTTAATATGAAATACGAGATCACCGAAAAAAAAGCCGCTCAACTCCTTGGCGTGTCGCCCGCGCGCGTTTCGCAGCTGGTAAACGACAAGCTGCTTGACGCCGTGAAGATAAACGGAAGGGTGCGTATATCGGCCAAGTCGATCGATCTTTACCGTAAAGAAGCGAAAGCACCCGGCCGCCCGCCGCGCTCTTCCTATGAGACGGCGTCTCGCCACGCGCTTATGAACGGCGATCACGAGATTGCACGCGTGGTCTACGACTCGGCGCTTGACGAGCCGATGTCGGTTGAGGAGGTTCTTGACCCTGCGCGTGCGCCGCTCGGGGTGTTTACTTCGGGCGGTCGGCCCAAGCGGCGCGAGCTGAACGATTGGTGGCGTCGCAGGTCGATACCCCATTCGCGACCTGGGCTTGACGCCAAGCTTTTGAGTTTGGGGCTAGGTTCGTCGGAGGAGCTTCCCGTTCGCAGTATGGGTTTGTCTTTGTCGGACTGCTATTGGCTCAAGCCGGAGGGCGCCGACGCTCTTTCGTGGAGGGATGTCAACTTTTTCGACAATCCTTTCGTGGAGTCTGCCCCCAGCGGTTGGGACAGCTGGCTTTCAGGCGTCGGACTCAGCTCGCCTGACAACACGTCGGAGGGGGAGCTTCCTAAAAAATGGATCATCGACAAGCAGGGCGTGCGGTATTTGCTTAAAGGATGCCGCACGGACGACCAGCGGCCTTGCAACGAGGCGGTTGCAACGGCGCTGCATCGTCGGCTGCTTAGCGGGACGGACTTCGTCTCCTATGAACTTGTGGGCACGTCTGATGGGGCTGCGTCGCGTTGCGCGAACTTCCTCAGTAGTCACGAAGAGTATATCCCCGCGATCTACGTCAAAGACTTGGGCGGGCGCGTGCGCGCGAAAAGCAACTACGACCGCTTGTGCCGGGTTCTTGCGACGCTGGGTATTGACGAGTCCTGCGCGCGCGAAGCTATATCGAAGATGATTCTTTGTGACGTTGTTCTGGCAAACGCAGATCGCCATTGGCGCAACTTCGGGGTCGTTCGCGACATCGAGACGCTTGAGTTTCGCATGGCGCCGTTATTCGACTCGGGGAACTGCCTTTGGTTCAGCAAGTCTGATCGGGAAGTCAAGGCGAGGGACTGGGCCTTCAGGGCGCTGCCCTTCGGGGCACATCCCGAAGAGGCGCTTGCCTGCATCGACGACCTTGCATGGTTCGACCCGTCGGCTCTCGACGGTTTTGTCGACGAGGCGTGCGAGATTCTTTCCGAAAGCCGCCATGCGACGCAGGGGGAACGCCTCGAATTTATCCGCGAAGGCTTGGAGCGAAACGTCGTCTTCGTGCGCGACACGGCAAAGGTCCTAAGCCCACGAATCGCCCGCAGGCGCTAGAGGGCTTTGCTCCGTTTTTGCTCCGCCTGTTTGGATAGAATGACTGATAGGCCGTAGAACATGCGGCCTATCAGGGTTTTTAGATGGTGCGGGCGAAAGGACTTGAACCTTCACGGGGGTTGCCCACCAGAACCTAAATCTGGCGCGTCTGCCAATTCCGCCACGCCCGCACGGCGCGCGTCGCGAGCGGCTTGTCAAGCGCGCCCGCGCTCCGTCGGGCACGTTCGCGGCGTTTCCGCGTCGCTCGCCCGCACGGCTTGTCTATGATAACAGAAACCTTGTGAACCTGAGCGGTTAGGTTGTGGCGTGCAAGCGATATATGTGCGATAATCGCAAATTGCTGTGCCTGCACATGCTTCCCTGCGCATACGCGCCGCGCAAGCGCGCGGGAGGCGGCGGGCGGGCGCGGGCGCTTGTGTGCCCGGAAGTCTGTAAACGATGGAGGAATATACGTGGACATTAAAGTAGAGGCCGCCGAAGAGAGCAAGATCAAGGCGACCGTCACGGTTGACGCGAAAGACGTCGACGCGGCTGTCAAGAAAACCTACAAGGAATTCGCCCAGAAGTACAACTTCCCGGGCTTCCGCAAGGGCAAGGCTCCGCGCCCGGTTATCGACAACGCGCTCGGGGCCGAGGCCGTCATGGCCACGGTGACCGAAGACGTGATCAACAAGGCGTACCCGCAGGTGATCGAGGAGCAGAAGCTGTTCCCGGTCGGCAACCCCGAGTTCGGCGACGACGGCATGGTCGAGGCGGGCAAGCCCTTCACCTTCACCTTCACGCTGTCGGTGAAGCCTGAGTTCGAGCTGACCTCGTACGAGCCGGTGGCCATCGAGCTGCCCGTGGAAGGCGCCACCGAGGCCGAGATCGCCGAGCAGATCGACGCGATGCGCGAGCACTACGTCGACTACGTCGATGCCAGCGCCGCCACCAAGATGAAGCCCGAGAACTTCGCTGATCTGGCCATCAAGGCCACCGACGAGGAGGGCAACGCCATCGAGGCGCTCGAGAGCGAGTCGCGTTTGTACGAGCCGGGCACCGGCATGTTTTCCGAGGCGTTCGACGCCGAGATCCTCGGCATGAAGAAGGGCCAGACGAAGGAGTTCACGCTCGATGTGCCTGCCGACGAAGCGGCGGTGCTGCTTTCCGGCCAGGCCGGCAAGAAGGTGAGCTTCGAGGTGACCATGAACGTGGTCAAGAAGAAGGAAACCCCCGAGCTGACCGACGAGTGGGCGAAAGAGAAGATGGGCTTCGAGGGCGTCGACGACCTGCGTGCGCGCGTGGCGGAGTCGCTTGAGGCCCAGAAGGCCGACATCATGCCGCGCCTGAAGGAAAACGCCTGCACGAGCGTTCTGCTCGAGCGCTTCGAGGGCGAGATCCCCGAGGCCATGGCGGAAGAGGCCGAGACGAACCTGCTCCAAGACTTCTTCACGCAGCTGCAGCGCCAGGGCGTGAGCTTCGACGCCTACCTCGCGCAGCAGGGCATCAGCTCCGAGCAGTTCAAGGCCGACGTGAAGCTGCAGGCCGCCGACGAGGCGAAGCAGCAGCTCGCGCTCGACGCGTGGGCGCGCGCCAAGGGCATCGAGGCAACCGAGGAGGACGTGCGCGACGAGTTCGTGAAGGCGGGCCTCGACAACCCCGCGAAGGTCGAGAAGGAGTGGCGCGAGAGCGGTCGCCTCTACCTCATCCGCGAGGGCATCGTGCGCGCGAAGGCCATGACCGACGTGATGGACACCGCGCAGGTGACCGAGGTCGACTACGCCGCCCAGGCCGCCGAGGAGAAGAAGGCCGCCAAAAAGCCCGCGAAGAAGAAGGCGAAGAAGGACGAGGCCGCCGAAGCCGCCGAATCAACGGAGGCGTCTGCCGAATAACGTTGCGCGGGGCGTGACAAGCGACCTGTCCCCTTGTTACACCTTTGCCACGCTTCCAACAGGCCGCTTGAGGGCGAAAGCGCACCTCAGGCGGCCTGTTGCTGTGTTCGTTTTCTGTGCGCGGCTTGCGCGGTGGCGCAATCTCGCTCACTATGTCACATGGACTATTGACGGCCGCGCCCTGCGTCGCGCGCAGGGGATCTGCGCGGCCACCTAATGCGAAAGTGAGGACAACATGGGTTATCAAGGTGCGTCGAGCGCGCTCATCCCCTACGTCATCGAGCAGTCGCCGCGCGGCGAGCGCAGCTACGACATCTACTCGCGCCTGCTGAACGACCGCATCATCTTTTTGGGCGAGGCGATCGACGACCACGTGGCGAACTCGGTGGTCGCGCAGCTGCTCCATCTGGAGAGCGCCGATCCCGAGAAGGACATTTCTCTTTACATCAACTCGCCCGGCGGCAGCGTGTCGGCGGGCCTGGCCATCTACGACACCATGCAGTTCGTGAAGTGCGACGTGTCGACCATCTGCCTCGGCATGGCGGCGTCGATGGGCGTGCCGCTGCTTACGGGCGGCGCCCCCGGCAAGCGCTTCATCCTGCCGAACGCCCAGGTGATGATCCACCAACCCATGGGCGGCACGGGCGACGGCCACACGCAGCAGACCGACATCCAGATCATGGCGGAAGAGATCAAGAAGACGCGCGACCGCCTGGAGGCCATCATCGCGAAGCACTGCGGCAAGCCGGTCGAGCAGGTGCACGTCGACTGCGAGCGCGACAATTGGCTGACCGCCGAGGAAGCGAAGGAATACGGCCTAGTCGACGAGATTATCGTCCACCACTAACGCGTGCGCGCCGCCCGCCCTTCGCGGGGCGGGCGGCTACTCGATCACAAGGATTGCATTTTTATGAACCAACAACGCCCCACACCTGCGTTCGACGAGAACGGCAAGCCGATCTTCTGCGCGTTCTGCGGGAAGAACCCCAACCAGGTGAACGCCATGATCTCCGGCCCGAACGGCATCTACATCTGCGACGAGTGCATCTCGGTGTGCGCCGACGCCATGATGCGCGACATGGGCTTTTTCCTGCAGCAGGAGCCCGAGGACGAGGAAGAGCCTGAGCGCGCGCGCCGCCGCCGTGGCCGCCATGCTCAGGCCGAGCCCGAGGATGACTACTACGAGGAGGACGTCGACGAGGGCGAGCACCTCTCTCCCGCCGAGATCTTGGGCGACCTCCCCACGCCGCACGAGCTGTATGACCACCTGAGCGAGCACGTGGTGGGCCAAGAGGCCGCCAAACGCGCGCTGTCGGTGGCGGTGTACAACCACTACAAGCGCATCACGATGGGCTCGGTTGCCGAAGAGGGCGACGTGGAGCTCGCCAAGAGCAACATCATGCTGCTCGGGCCCACGGGCTCGGGCAAGACGCTTCTGGCGCAAACGCTCGCGCGCACGCTGCAGGTGCCGTTCGCCATCGCCGACGCCACTACGCTTACCGAGGCGGGCTATGTGGGCGAGGACGTGGAGAACATCCTGCTGAAGCTCATCACGGCGGCCGACTTCGACATACCGCGCGCGGAGATCGGCATCATCTACATCGACGAGATCGACAAGATCGCGCGCAAGGCGGAAAACCTCTCGATCACGCGCGACGTGTCGGGCGAGGGCGTTCAACAGGCGCTGCTGAAGATCGTGGAAGGATGCGAGGCGTCCGTGCCTCCGCAAGGCGGGCGCAAGCACCCCCAGCAGGAGCTTATCCACATCGACACGACGAACATCCTGTTCATCTTGGGCGGCGCGTTCGTGGGGCTCGCCGACATCATCGCGCAGCGCGTGGGCAAGCATGGGCTCGGCTTCACCACCGAGTTGCCTGAGAGCAAAAAGCAGGCCGAGGCGGAGCTTTTGGCGCAGGTGCTGCCGGAGGACCTGAACAAGTACGGCATGATCCCCGAGTTCGTGGGGCGCATTCCCGTGATCACGTCGCTCGACGAGCTGACCAAGGACGACCTGGTGCGCATCCTCACTGAGCCGAAAAACGCCATCGTGAAGCAGTACACGCGCATGTTCGAGTTCGAGGAGTCGACGCTGGTGTTCGAGCCTGAGGCCCTGCGCGCCATCGCGCACGAGGCGGTCGAGCACGGCACGGGCGCGCGCGGTTTGCGCTCCATCTGCGAACGCGTGCTGATGAACGTGATGTACGACCTTCCCGAGCACGACGGCGTCACGCGCGTGACGGTGCGCGCGACCGACATCACGGGCGAAACCACTCCCGAGATCGAGGAGACGGAGCAGGGCACACAACCCCTCGAGCTTACGGCGTAGGCGCATGACATTGAGCGAAAAGCGTTAAGGAACGAAAGAGCAGGCACATGGCAGAGAGCACGGAAAAGAAGATCGACTACGACTTCGCGGCGCATGAAAAGCCGTTGTTCGAGGCGTGGAAGGACGCGGGCTATTTCCAGCGCACGCCGGGCTTCGGCGAGCACGCGGGTGAAAGCTACACCATCGTCATCCCGCCGCCGAACGTCACGGGCGTGCTGCACATGGGTCATGCCCTAAACGACACCATCCAAGACGCCTGCATCCGCCGCGCGCGCATGCGCGGCTACCAGACGCGTTGGATCTTGGGCACCGACCACGCGGGCATCGCCACGCAGACGAAGGTGGACAAGCACCTCGCCGAGCAGGGCATCAACCGCCGCGAGATCGGCCGCGAGAAATTCATCGAGGCGTGCCAGGAGTGGCGGCGCGACTACGGCGGGCGCATCGTGCACCAAATTGCCTCGATGGGCTGCAGCTGCGACTACGACGACGAGCAGTTCACCATGAGCCCCGAGTTCTCGCGCGCGGTGCGCAAGGTGTTTTGCGACTGGTACCACGACGGCATCGTGTATCGCGGCAAGCGCATCGTGAACTGGTGCCCGAACTGCACCACCGCCATCGCCGACGACGAGGCGGAGTACGAAGACGAGCACGGGCACCTGTGGCACCTGCGCTACCCGCTGGTCGAGCCGGTGGGCGGGCGCGACTACATCGTGGTCGCCACCACGCGCCCCGAGACGATGCTCGGCGACACGGGCGTGGCGGTGAGCCCCTCCGACGAGCGCTATAAAGACCTCGTGGCGGCGGGCGCGAAGGTGAAGCTGCCCATCGTCGACCGCGAGATCCCCGTCTTCGCCGACTTCTACGTGGACGCCTCCTTCGGCACGGGCTGCGTGAAGGTGACGCCGGCGCACGACCCCAACGACTTTGCGATGGGGGAGCGTGCGGGGTTGCCCAAGATCAACATCTTCGACGAGACGGCGCACGTGGTGGAGGGCTTCGGAGCGTTCTCCGGCATGAGCCGCGAAGAGGCGCGCGAGGCCGTGGTGGCGGAGTTCGACCGCTTGGGGCTGCTTGAGCGCGTGGAGGACCACGACCACTCGGTCATGCACTGCTACCGCTGCCACAGCACGCTCGAGCCGTGGCTGTCCGAGCAGTGGTTCGTGGCGGTCGAGGGCTTGAAGAAGCGCGCCGCCGAGGTGGTGGAGTCGGGCGAGATCACTTTCTACCCCGAGCGCTGGAAGCAGGTCTACCTCGACTGGCTGGCGAACCTGAAGGACTGGTGCATCTCGCGCCAGCTGTGGTGGGGCCACCAAATTCCCATGTACTACTGCGACTCGTGCGGTTGGCAGGACGCCGTGGTCGACGGCGTCGAGGCGTGCCCCACATGCGGCGCACCCGTTCGCCAAGACGAGGACGTGCTCGACACGTGGTTCTCAAGCCAGTTGTGGCCGTTCGCCACGCAGGGTTGGGCCGACGAAGGCATGGACGCCCCCGACCTGGCGGCGCATTACCCCACGCAGGTGCTCTCCACCGCGCGCGACATCATGGGGCTTTGGGTGGCGCGCATGGTCATGTCGTCGATGTACTGCACGGGAGAAATCCCGTTTGAGCACGTGATCATCCATCCCACGGTGATGGGCGCCGACGGCAAGCCGATGAGCAAGTCGCGCGGCAACGGCGTGGACCCGGTGAAGCTCATGGAGGACTACGGCGCCGACGGCATGCGCTTTGGGCTGCTCATGCAGGTGACGGGCGCGCAGGCCATGCGCTTTGACGCGCAGAAGATCGAAAGCTCGCGCAACTTCGCGAACAAGATCCGCAACGCGGCGCGCTTCGTCATGATGAACCTCGACGGCTACAAGTCGGGCTCCCCTGAGCTTTCCACGGCCGCCGACAAGTGGATCTTCTCGCGGTTGGCGCGACTGGTGTCCGACGTGGACGCGGCGTTCGACGCCTACGAGTTCGGCGAGGTCACGCGCCTTCTGTACGGCTTTTTCTGGAACGAGTTCTGCGACTGGTACATCGAGTTTTCCAAGGCGCGCCTGGCCGCCGGCGCAGACGCCGCCGACCGCTTGGCATGCCAGCGCAACCTGGTGTTCGTGCTTGACCAGGCGCTGCGCCTTTTGCACCCCATCATGCCGTTTGTGACCGAGGAGATCTTCCAGCAGATGCCTGGACGTGCCGAGGGCGAGCTTTTGATCGGCGCCGAGTGGCCGAGCGCCGCCGCGCTGGCGGGATATGTCGATGAGGACGCCGAGCGCACCTGCGCGATGGTGTGCGAGGCGGTGGGCGCGGTGCGTTCGGCGCGTTCGCGTTACGGCATCTCGCCGAAGGTGGCGCTGCCCGTGGTGGTGAAGGCGGGCGAGCAGGACGCGGCGCTGCTTGAGGCGCAGGCGGCGCTCGTGGCGTCGCTTTCGAACGCGGCATCGCTTGAGATCGGCGCTGAGGCGGCCAAGCCCGCCGAGAGCACGGTGACGCTGGGCTCTGGCATCGAGGTGTACACGTGCCTTTCGGGCCACGTCGACTTCGACGCTGAGCGCGCGCGTCTGGCCAAGGAGCGCGAGAAACTGGCGAAGGACGCGGCGAAGTTCGAGAAGAAGCTGTCGAACCCGGGCTTTTTGGCGAAGGCGGCGCCCGAGATCATCGAGAAGGACCGCGCCAAGCTGGCCGACCTGACCGACAAGCTGGCGCGCCTGAACGAGCAGCTGTCCGAACTGGCATAGTTTTGTTCCGTCTGCCCTGACGGGACAGACGGAACTGCTCGATGCTGCGAAGGGCCGAGGCGTCTGCTCTAGCCCCTTGTTTTGCGCGCGGCGTGGACCAAAGTCCACTTGGCGCAAAGGCGGGGCTCTATCAGACACCTCGGCCCTTCTCGCTGACATTACGAACGACCTGCGTCTCTTTTTATCCTCGCTGCTTTCTTTTTCTGCTATGAATGATTCTCATGTAACAACCGAGTCGCGTGAGCGCTTGAATCCTTTGTCCTACCTTTTGATGGGCGGGCATATTTGCGTGGACGCGGCGCAAGGGGGCTTATCCGCCGTGCTGCCGTTTCTGGTGTTGCACGGCGGATACTCGTATGCCCAGGTGGCGGCTCTCGTTTTGGCCGCGAACATCGCGAGCGCGGTCATTCAGCCGCTGTTCGGGTGGCTGGGCGACAAGGCGGCGCGCCCGTGGCTCATGGCGCTCGGCGTGTTTTTGGCGGGCGCGGGCATGGCGGCTATCGGCGTGGTCGACTCGTATGCGCTCATCGTGGTCGCGGCGCTCGTGAGCGGCGTCGGCAACGCCATGCTGCACCCCGAGGGCGGGCGCCTCGCGAACCTCGCGGGCGGCGAAGGCGCGAACAAGGCGCGCTCGATGAGCATCTTCTCCGTCGGCGGGCAAGTGGGCTTTTGCGTGGGGCCGCTCGTCACGGTGGCGGCGCTTACCGCGTTCGGTTTGCGGGGAACGCTCGTCTACCTGGCGATCTGCGTTCCCTACGCGCTGCTGTTGCTCGCGTTTAACCGCCGCTTCCAGGCGTTCGGCTTGCGCGACGACGCCGCCGTGGAGGCGGTGGGCGGGCGCGACCGCTGGGGCGCGTTCTCGTTGGTGCTCGCGACGCTTTCGGCGCGCTCGATCATCTTCTATGGCGTGACCAGCTTCGTGCCGCTGTACATGGTGGGCGTGTTCGGACAAACCGAGGAGTTCGCGAGCCTGCTCATCACGCTGTTCGCGGGCGCGGGCGCGGTGGCCACGCTGCTGTCGAGCAAGGCGGCCGAGCGCGTGGGAACGCGTGCGCTCACGGTGGCGTGCTTCGTCGTGCTCGTGGCAGGCATGGCGGCGTTTGCCGCCGGCGCGAGCCTTGCGGTGTGCGTGTGCATGCTGGCGCTTGTGGCGCTGGGTGTGAACCTGTTCAACCCGCCCGCCATTACGCTCGGGCAAAGTTTCGTGCCGCAGCATTTGGGCATGGCGTCGGGGCTTTCGTTCGGCGTTGCCGTGGCGGTGGGGGGCGTGGTGTCGCCCGCGCTCGGTACGTTCGGCGACGCCTTTGGCCTGACGACCGTCATGTGGGCGCTTTGTGCTGCGGCCGCCGTGGGCCTCGCTTTCGCCATAGCCGTCGCGCGGCTGAAGGATTAAGGTTTCAGCAAGGATCGACCTCGTCCGGCGTCACGCGCGAGCGGCACTGCGCTCAGAAGCTTCGCAGCCTTCGCTTCGCGCCGCTCGCACGCGACGCCTGCGCTGTTGCGCTCCGCTTCCCCTTACCCCACCATGCCCAAGAACGCGACCAGCACGGGGATCGAGAGCATCGAGAGCACAGTGGTCAAAAACGTGCCTTGCGCCATGTCGTGGGAGTTGCCGCCGTATTGGTAGCACAGCATCGTGCCGTTGGTTGCCACGGGCATACCGGAAATCACCACGACCACGCCCAAAAGCAGCGGGTTCGCCACGAAGAAGTGGAAGATGCCCCACACGCAAAACGGGATCACCAGCAAGCGGAACAGCGACATCATCCACATGCGGAAGCCGCCGATAAGCTCGCGCACGGGGATGTCGGCCAGCGACGAGCCGATGATCAAAAGCGCCGCCGGCGTGGTGAGCGAGCCGAGCGTCTCGAAGGCGTCGCCCGCAACGGGCACGCCGTGCACGCCCGCGAGCGTGAGGGCGATGGCGATCACGCACGAGATGATGGCGGGGGAGAGGAACGTCTTCCACGTGGTTGCCACCTTCGCGCCTTCCGCGTTGTCCTGCGTGAGGAACCACGCGCCGATGGTGAACACGAGGAAGTTGAACGGCAGGTTGAACACGGTGGCGTAGATGAGCGCCTCGGAGCCGTAGATGGCAGAAAGCACGGGAAAGCCGATGAAGCCGACGTTGCCGAAGCACAACATGAAGCGAAACACCCCGCGATGGCCTACCGAGATGCGCGTCACCAGGCAAAACACGTACGCTATCAGGACGACCACGAGATAACTCGCGCACGAGACGCCAAACGTCATGAGGATGTCGCTTAACGTGGGGAGGTTGTCGGCCGTGAGCACCGAGCCCAAGATCATGCTCGGCAGGGCGGCGTTGATGATCACCTTCGAGAGCTTGCGGTCGAAGTCGGTGTCCATGAGGCGCACCTTCTTTGCGGCGTAGCCCACCCCTACGATGACGAACAATGTGATCATCTGCTCGAAGATGCCGATGACCTCTGAACCCATGGCGAAAGCCTCCTTTTTGTCGCGTTGAAAAAGCTTCGCCATTATAGGTCTTATGAAGGCGGTGCGTGCGCCGACAGGCGCGGGCGTGCGCATCTTCGGGTATCTGGCGGGATGGGTTGCGCTCTTTGATATACTATGAAGTTGCGTTGTGCGTCGTGAGGGTACGCGCCGCGCAATAGGGACAACGAACGAAGAAGAGGTCATCATGAGCGAGTTGCTCGCGCAGCTGTGGACGCCACAGATGCAAACGGCGTTCACCGTCGTGATCGTGTTGCTGGTTATCCTGTATGTGCTTTCCATCGTGTGGGTGGTGCGCGACGCTTATCTGCGCGGCACGACGTGGTACGTGTGGGCTATCGTGGCGCTGGTTCCGTTTTTGGGCGTGATCGCCTATTGTTTGCTGCGTCCGCCGATGCTCCAGATCGACCGCGACGAGCAGGAGCTTGAGGTGGCGTTGAAGCAGCGCCAGCTGATGAAGTACGGCGAATGCGCGGCGTGCGGCTATCCGGTGGAGGCCGACTACGTGCTGTGCCCGAACTGCCACACGCAGCTGAAGAACCTGTGCGGCCAGTGCGGGCACGCGCTTGAGCCCACGTGGACGGTGTGCCCGTACTGCGCCGCGCCCGTCGGCTCGGCCGAGCCGCGCCGCCGTCGCCCGCAGCAGCGCCCGCAGGGCCAAGTGCGCGAGCGCGCTCCGCGAGCTTAAGGAAAGGTGACAAGGGGACAGGTCGTTTGTCACATTAAGAAAGGCGTGTGGGGCGAGCAGCCCCCGGCAATGTGACAGGCGACCTGTCCCCTTGTCATGCGTTGCGTGGCAAGCGCAGGGCGCTTTTCCCGCGATGGGGCTTTTGCCCCGTTTTACAAGCAGGCGGTTTGTGTCCGCCCGGCAGAAAGGACTGATTTTGATGAACATTACGCTTCCCGACGGCTCGGTGAAAGAGCTGACTGATGGAGCCACCGTCGCCGACGTGGCGGCCTCCATCGGCGCGGGCCTGGCGAAGGCGGCGCTTGCGGGTGTCGTGAACGGCGTGCCCGTCGACCTGACCGCGCCCGTGCACGAGGGCGACTCCGTCGCCGTCGTCACCGCGAAGAGCCCCGAGGGTTTGGAGCTTCTGCGCCACTCCACGGCACACGTCATGGCTGCGGCGTTGGTCGACCTTTACGGCGACGTGAAGTTCGGCGTGGGGCCGGCCATCGAGAACGGCTTTTACTACGACGTGCAGCTGCCGGAAGGCGTTACCGTCTCCCCCGAGGACTTCGAGCGCATCGAGGCGCGCATGGCCGAGATCGCGAAGGCGACCGAGCCCTTCGAGCGTCGCGAGGTGACGCGCGCCGAGGCGCTTGCCGCCTTCGCCGACCAGCCGTTCAAGGTGGAACTTATCAACGAGCTGCCCGAGGACGCCACCATCACCACCTATTCGATAGGCAGCTTCACCGACCTGTGCCGCGGGCCGCATTTGCCCTCCACGGCGAAGGCTGGCGCGTTCAAGCTCACGAAGGTGGCGGGCGCCTATTGGAAGGGCGACTCGGAGCGCGAGATGCTCACCCGCATCTACGGCACGGCGTTCTTCAAGAAGTCGGAGCTCGAGGAGCATTTGCACAACCTCGCCGAGGCGGAGAAGCGCGACCACCGCAAGCTGGGGCGCGAGTTGGGCATCTATACGATGGATCCGATGGCGGGCGTTGGTTTGCCGCTCTACCTTCCCAAGGGCGCGCGCATCATCCGCACGCTGCAGGAGTGGCTGCGCCGCGATCTGTACGAGCGCGGCTACGAGGAAGTCATCACGCCGCACATCTACAACGCCGACGTGTGGAAGACAAGCGGCCACTATGGCTACTACCACGACAATATGTACTTCTTCAACATCAATGAAGGCACCGAAGAGGAGCCGCGCTACTCCGAGTACGGCGTGAAGCCGATGAACTGCCCGGGGCACGTGATGCTCTACAAGAACGAGCTTCACTCCTACCGCGACCTACCGCTGCGTTACTTCGAGTTCGGCACGGTGTACCGCCACGAGATGTCGGGCGTGGTGCACGGTCTGCTTCGCGCCCGCGGGTTCACGCAGGACGACGCGCACGTGTTCTGCACGCGCGACCAGCTGGTCGACGAGGTTGTCGCTATTCTCGATTTGGTCGACCACATCATGTCGACGTTCGGGTTTGTCTACGAGGCGGAAATCTCGACGCGCCCCGAGAAGTCCATCGGCACCGACGATATGTGGGAGCACGCCACCAACGTGCTCATGGAGGCGTGCGCGCGTCACAACCTGCCTTACGAGATCAACGCGGGCGACGGCGCGTTCTACGGGCCGAAGATTGACATCAAGGTGAAGGACGCCATCGGGCGCACCTGGCAGTGCTCCACGGTGCAGGTCGACTTCAACCTGCCCGAGCGCTTCGGGCTGACCTACCGCACCGAGGACAACACCGAGGAGCGCCCCTGGATGCTCCACCGCGCCATTTTCGGCTCGATCGAGCGCTTCTTGGGTATCTTGATCGAGCACTACGCGGGTGCGTTGCCGCTGTGGCTGTCTCCGGTGCAGGTGGCGGTCATTCCCATCGCCGATCGCCACAAGGAGGCGGCGGAGAAGCTGGTGGCGGAGCTTAAGGTCGCAGGCGGGCGCGTGGAGCTCTACGACCAGAACGAGCCCATGAAGGTGAAGATCGCCAAGGCGCAAAGCCAGAAGATTCCCTACATGGCGGTGCTCGGCGACAAGGAAGTGGAGAACGGCACGGTGAGCGTGCGCGACCGCCACGAGGGCGATCAAGGCGCCTGGCCGGTGGAGAAGCTGACCGGCATCATCAAGGACGCCGCTCTGTAGGACGAAATGAAAGAGCCGCGCATAGCGGCTCTTTCATTATTGGAGCAACAGGGAACTTGCACGGCGTATGATCTGCGAGTTTGACGCCGCCGTCTGCGGCGAAAGCCGCCGGCGTGCACGCTCAGAAGCTTCGCAGCCTTCGCTTAGCGCCCCGGCGGCTTTCGCCGCTGCTGACAAGGGGACAGGTCGTTTGTCACGCGAAGCGTTATGCTCCCAAGTATTTCTCCAGCGCGTCCCAGGCGCGCACGGCTGCCTCGACGCCTTGCTCGTACAGGTCGAGCAGCTTCGCCTGGTTCTGCTCCATGTTCGATATCTCCACGGGCTTTGCGGGGCGAATGACGAACGCCTCGCCCGCCTCGTGCATGCGCCCGAGCGCGCGCGACGTGCGGTTGTACTCGAAGTGGCGCAGCTCCACGCGGTCGAGTGACAAGGGGACAGGTCGTTTGTCACGCGAAGCGTTATGCTCCCAAGTATTTCTC
>JAUNGO010000056.1 GCA_030524475.1 Eggerthellaceae bacterium
TCGACGCAAGACCGCTTCTTGCCGGTGACCGTATCCACCACGCATGACAGGCATGCGCCGATCCCGCACGCCATGCGCTTTTCCATCGAAACCTGGCACGGCACGCCGGCCGACGCCGCCTGGGCGGCCACGATCTTCATCAAAGGCTCGGGGCCGCACACCGCCACGTAATCGTACGGCGCGCCTTCCGCCGCCGCGTCGGCAAGCGCCTCCTCGACCAGCGACGTGCAAAAGCCCGCGCGGCCGAACGAGCCGTCGTCGGTGGCGCAGCGCGGCGCGGCCTCGCAGCCGCACGCCGCGCCGCGCGCCAAAAGCCTCTCGTAGCGCTCGCGGCACACCAGCGCGCCCTCCGTTTGGGCGCCGAGCACCACGTCGGTGCGCACGCCACTCTCAACCAGCTGCTCGCACAGCATGAACAGGGGCGCGGCCCCCACGCCGCCGCCCACCACCAGCGCGCGACGCGCGCCTTGAGGCGGCTGCCAGCCGTGGCCGACCGGCCCTATGATCTCGCATTCCGCGCCCGTCCCAAGCGTCGTCATGTGCTCGGTGCCGAAGCCCACCACTTGATAGAGCACCTCGACCGTGCCCGCCTGCGCGTCGCGCGCGTAGATCGAGAACGGGCGGCGCAAGATATGGTCGGGCATCTGCGGCACCTGCATGTGCACAAACTGCCCCGGCTCGATCGCGCGCGCAACCTGGGGAGCGCGAAGCGTCATCAAGTGCAGGCGCGGCCCTGCGGCAACGTTTGCCTCGACGCGCGCCTTCTCGTTCACAAGATTTCCCACAAGCGTCCTTTCGACGCCGGCCGCCTGCAAAAAGCACGCGGCCGGCTCAAGTCAAGCATCCGCCCTGCTCGGGCGAACGAAAACCTACAGATCCTGCAAGGCGATGACGTCCAAGCCCTGGTGACGCACCACTTCCATGCCCGCCACCATGGCCTGGGCGCCGGCGAGCGTGGTCACGTACGTGATGCCGTGGCGCACCGCCGCCGCGCGAATCTCGTAGCCGTCGCCGCGCGTGGCGCTGCCGAACGGCGTGTTGATCAAAAGCGACACCTCGCCCGCCGCCATGCGGTCGACGATCGACTCGCCGCCCTCGTGGACTTTGCCCACTTCCTCGCACTCGATGCCCACGGCCCGCAGGGCGCGCGCCGTGCCCGCCGTTGCCACGATCTTAAATCCCAAGCGCTCGATGTCGCGCGCGATGGGCACCACGCCGCGCTTGTCGCGGTCGTTCACCGAGATGAACGCCACGCCGTCTTGCGGCAGTTCGTAGCTGATGGCGAGCTGCGTTTTCGTGTAGGCCGCCGGGAAGTTGCGCGCGATGCCCATGACCTCGCCGGTCGACTTCATCTCGGGGCCCAGCACCACGTCGGCCCCGGGGAAACGCCCAAACGGCATAACGGCTTCCTTCACGCTGAAGTGGTCGAGACGCCGGTCGTCAGGCGGCAGGTTCAAGTCGGCCAGCTTCTCCCCCGCCATGATGCGCGCCGCCATCTTCGCGAGCGGCACGCCCGTGGCCTTCGACGCGAACGGCACCGTGCGGCTCGCGCGCGGGTTCGCCTCGATCACGTAGATCACCGTGTCCTTGATGGCGAACTGGATGTTGATGAGCCCCACCACGCCGAGGCGCAGCGCCAGCTGCCGCGCGATCGAGCGCAGACGCGCCTGCACCGCCTCGGACAGCGCGAACGGAGGCGTGCAGCACGCCGAGTCGCCCGAGTGGATGCCCGCCATCTCGATGTGCTCCAGGATGCCGCCCACGTACACCTCTTCGCCGTCGCACAGCGCGTCGAGGTCGAGCTCGACCGCGCCCTCGAGGAAGCGGTCGAGGTACACCGGGTGGTCGGGCGAGATCTTCGCCGCCTCGCCCATGTACTTCTCCAGCTGTGCGCCGTCGTAGACGATCGCCATGCCGCGCCCGCCCAACACGTAGGAGGGGCGCACGAGCAGCGGGAACCCGATCTGGTCGGCCACGGCGCACGCCTCCTCGAAGGTCGACGCCATGCCCGCCGCCGGGTAGGTGATGGAAAGCTCGTCGAGCACGGCGGCGAAGCGGTCGCGGTCCTCCGCCAAGTCGATGGCCTCAGGCGAGGTTCCCATGATGTGCACGCCCGCGTCCTGCAGGGCCCGTGCCAGCTTCAGCGGCGTTTGGCCGCCGAGGGTGACCACCACGCCGTCGGGCTGCTCCACATCGACGATGTCCATGACGTCCTCGAACGTGAGCGGCTCGAAGTAGAGCTTGTCGGAGGTGTCGTAGTCGGTGGACACCGTCTCGGGGTTGCAGTTCACCATGATCGTCTCGAAGCCCGCCTCGGCCAGCGCGTAGGACGCGTGCACGCAGCAGTAGTCGAACTCGATGCCCTGGCCTATGCGGTTGGGGCCGGCACCCAAGATCATCGCGCGCTTGCGCGTCTTCGGCGCCACCTCCGACTCGCACGCGTCGTAGGTCTTGTAGTGGTAGGCGGTGGAGCTTTCGAACTCCGCCGCGCAGGTGTCGACCGTCTTGAACGCCGGGCGCACGCCGAGCATCTTGCGGCACGTGCGCACCGTGAGCTCGTCGGAGCCCGTAAGGTAGGCGATCTGCGCGTCGGAAAGCCCGTAGCGCTTCGCCACGCGGAAGGCGTCGGCGTCGAGGTCCTCGAGGCGCATGCCGCGCATGGCCTCCTGCACCGCCACGATGTCGGCCATGCGCGCTATGAAGAAGCGATCGATGCGGGTGGCCTCGGCCACGCGGTCGACCTCCCACCCGCGGCGCAGCGCCTCGGCGGCGAAGAACACGCGCTCGGAGGTGGGGCGGGACACCTTGCCCTCGAAGTCGTCGAGCGCTTTGCCCTCCACGCCCTTGCCGTCGGCGCCGAGGCCCGCGCGCCCGTTTTCCATCGAGCGCATCGCCTTGCCGAGCGCCTCCTCGAAGGTGCGCCCGATGGCCATGATCTCGCCGACCGCCTTCATGCGGGTGGACAGCGTGTCGTCGGTGCCCTGGAACTTCTCGAACGCGAAGCGCGGCACCTTCACCACGCAGTAGTCGATGGACGGCTCAAAGCACGCGGGCGTCGCCTTCGTGATGTCGTTCACGATCTCGTCGAGCGTATAGCCCACGGCCAGCTTCGCCGCCGCCTTGGCGATGGGAAAGCCCGTGGCCTTCGACGCCAGCGCGGAGGAGCGGCTGACACGCGGGTTCATCTCGATTATGACCATGCGCCCGTTTTTGGGGTTGACGGCGAACTGCACATTGGAGCCGCCGGTTTCCACGCCGATCTTCTCGAGCACCGCAAGGGAGGCCACGCGCATGCGCTGGTACTCCACGTCGGAGAGCGTCTGCGCGGGCGCCACGGTGATGGAGTCGCCCGTGTGCACGCCCATGGGGTCGAAGTTCTCGATGGAGCACACGATGATGCCGTTGCCGGCCCGATCGCGCATGACCTCCATCTCGAACTCTTTCCAGCCCTCGATGGACTCCTCCACGAGCACCTCGCCCGCAGGCGAGAGCTCGATGCCCTGGGAAACAATCAGGCGCAGCTCATCGATGTCGTGCGCGATGCCGCCGCCCGCGCCGCCGAGCGTGTAAGACGGACGCAGCACCACGGGAAAGCCGAGCTTCTCCACAATGGACTCGGCATCGGCCACCGAGTAGGCGTAGCCCGAGCGCGCCGTCTCGATGCCGAGCTCCTCCATGCACTCGTTGAAGAGCTTGCGGTCCTCGCCGCGCTCGATGGCGGCCAGGTCGCACCCGATCATCTCGACGCCGTACTTGTCGAGCACACCCTTCTGCGCGAGCTCCACCGCGGTGTTGAGGCCCGTTTGCCCGCCGAGCGTGGGCAGCAGCGCGTCGACCTTCTCCTTCGCGATAACCTTCTCCACGAACTCCGGCGTGATGGGCTCGACGTAGGTGCGGTCGGCCAGCTCCGGGTCGGTCATGATGGTGGCGGGGTTCGAGTTCACGAGCACCACGCGGTAGCCGTCTGCTTTCAGCACCTTGCACGCCTGCGCGCCCGAGTAGTCGAACTCGCACGCCTGCCCGATGACGATGGGGCCGGATCCAATGACCAGGATCGACTTGATGTCTTCGCGCTTCGGCATTATGCGCTCACCTCCGTGTTGTCCGCGAATTTCCAGCCGGCAAGGCGGTCGGCCGCGATGTCGATGTCGAGGTAGTCGGCTCGCCCGTCCATCAGCCGCGTGAAGGCGGTGAACAGGTAGTGCGCGTCGGTGGGGCCGGGTGCCGCCTCGGGGTGGTACTGCACCGAGAACGCCGGGATGTCGAGAAACGCGATGCCTTCCGCCGTGCCGTCGTTGAGGTTCACGTGCGTGAGCTGGATACGCCCGAACTTCTCGTTTTGCACCACGGGGGCGATTCGCTCGCGCGCCCACATATTGAGGTTGCTCACGTGCTCGCGGCACCCCCCCGAAAGCTCCGGCACAAGCTTGCCGAGGCTGGGGAACACTAAACCGAAGCCGTGGTTTTGCGCCGTGATCTCAACACGCCCCGTGCGCAGGTTCATGACCGGCTGGTTGCCGCCGCGATGCCCGAACTTGAGCTTTTCGATGGCAGCACCCGCGGCCTTCGAGATCATCTGGTGCCCCAGACAAATGCCGAACACGGGAACCTTGCCCAAGAGCTTTTCCACCTGGGCGTACGTGGCAGACACCGCCTCCGGGTCGCCCGGGCCGTTCGAGAGGAACACCCCGTCGGGCTTTGCGGCGAGCACCTCTTCGGCGGGCGTGTCCCACGGCACCACGGTCACGTCGCAGCCCACGCGCACGAGGTTCTCCAAAATGGAGCGCTTCGCCCCGCAGTCATAGGCGACCACACGGTATTTCTGCGGCGCGGGCGGCTCGACCGCGAACGCGTGGCTTTGCGGCAGCGCGTCCGCCGGGAAGGGGTGCGCCGCCTTACACGACACCGTGGCCGCCAGGTTCACGCCCACGATCGACTCGCTGGCGCGCACCTTCGCAAGCAGGCTTTCCACGCTTGAGTCCTCGGTGGAGAGCACCGCGCGCTGGGCGCCGTGGTCGCGCACGTGGCGCACGAGCGCGCGCGTGTCGATGCCCTCTGCGGCCACCACGTTGTGCTCGACCAAAAAGTCGGGCAGCGACATTTGGCTGCGCCAGTTCGACGGGGTGGTGCACATATCGCGCACCACAAGGCCCCGCAGCGCGGGCGCGTCGGACTGGCAGTCGTCGAGGTTCACGCCGTAGTTGCCGATCTGGGGGTAGGTCATGGTGACGATCTGGCCCGCGTACGACGGGTCGGTGATCACCTCGAGGTAGCCCTCGAGCGACGTGTTGAAGCAGATCTCGCCGAACACCTCGCCTCGCGCCGCGCACGCCGTGCCCGAGAACGCCGCGCCGTCCTCAAGCACCAGAAGCGCCGGCACGCCTGCGGGCTTCGACGTATTCGCCAGCAGTTTTTCGCTTACTTTACTCACAGATCCTACCTTCCTCCATCGTGGCGTAGCCGCCCACGTACACGTCGGTGGCGCGACCGACCAGCTGCGCGCCCGCAAAGCCGGAGTTTTTCCCCTTCGAGGCGAACTGCGCCGGGTCGACCGTCCACGCCGCGTCGGGGTCGATCACCGTGAAGTCGGCAACGCTGCCCGCCTCGACCGCCACGCGCTCCAAGCGCAAGATGGCGCGCGGGCTCACGGCCATAAGCTCAACGAGGCGCTCCCACGTGATCTTGCCGGTTTTCACCAGGTTTGTGACCATAAGCCCGAGCGAGGTTTCCAGCCCCACCATGCCGAAAGGCGAAAGCTCGAACTCGCGGTCTTTCTCCCAAGCCGTATGGGGCGCGTGGTCGGTCACGACGGCGTCGATCGTGCCGTCGACGACGCCTTGCACGAGCGCCGCGGCGTCGGCAGATGTGCGCAGCGGGGGGTTCACCTTGAGCGAGGTGTTGTAGTCGTCGCGAATGTCGTCCTCGGTGAGGAAGAGGTGGTGCGGCGTGACCTCGCACGTCACGGGCAGCCCCTCGGCCTTCGCCGCGCGCACCGCCTCAAGGCCGCGCGCGGTGGAGATGTGCTGTATGTGCAGCGGGCAGCCCGTCAGGCGGCAGAGCGCTATGTCGCGCATGATCTGGAGCTCCTCGCCTTCCGCCGGCCAACCGAGCATTCCGAGCCGGGTCGACGCCACGCCCTCGTTCACCTGGCCCTCGCCCACCAAGTCCTCGTCTTGGCAGTGGCTCATGACCGGGCGGCCGAACTGGCTTGCGTAGTCCATCACGCGCCGCATCATGCCCGCGCCCTGCACGCCGCGCCCGTCGTCGGTAAACGCCACCGCGCCGTGCGCCACCATGTCGCCCATCTCGGAGAGCGTCTCGCCCTTAAGCCCCTGCGTGCACGCGCCCGCCACGTGGACGCGGCACTTGCCGACCGCCGTCGCGCGCGCGTGCACGTACTCCACGCCGAGCGCGTTGTCGATCACGGGGCTTGTGTTGGGCATGCAGCACACCGCCGTGAAGCCGCCCTTCGCCGCCGCGCGCGTTCCGCTGGCGATGTCTTCCTTCTGCTCGAAGCCGGGCTCGCGCAAGTGGACGTGCATGTCGACCAAGCCGGGCACCAAGATCTTGCCGGCAAGGTCGCGCTCGACGCCCTTCGGCATGTCCAGGTCGTGCCCGACCTCGACCACACGCCCGTCGCGCACGAGAATGTCGAGCGTCTCGTTCAGGCCGACCTGAGGGTCGACCACATGGGCGTTCTTAAGCAGCAATGCCATCTTCGCTCCCTCCAAGCAGCAGGTACAGGGCGGCCATGCGGGTGAGAATGCCCGCGTAAACCTGGTCGAGAATGACCGAGCGCTCCGGGTGGTCGGCCATATAGGAGTCAAGCTCGACGCCGCGGTTGATGGGTCCCGGGTGGCACACGATGGCGTCGGGGCGCATCAGCTTGTCGCGCTTCTCGGTCAGGCCGAACAGCATGTTGTACTCGCGCAGGCTCGGGTACGGCGCGCCCTCGAGCCGCTCGCGCTGGATGCGCAGCATGTACACCACGTCAAGCTCGGGCAGCGCCTCGTCGATGTTGCTCGTCACGTGGTCGGCGCCGAGCACGTCGGGGCGCGCGGGCAAAAGCGTGGGCGGCGCGATGACCGTCACCTCGCAACCCATGATCTTGAGCGCGGGGATGAGGCTCCCGCACACGCGCGAGTGCCCGATGTCGCCCACGATGCCCACGTGCAGCCCCTCAAGCGTGCCCTTCGTCTGCCAGATGCTGAACAGGTCGAGCAGCGCCTGGGTGGGATGCTGGTGCTTGCCGTCGCCGGCGTCGATCACGCGCACGCCCGACACGTCGGCGATCTTGCGCGGCACGCCCGCGTGCTTGTCGCGCACAATGATCATGTCGATCTTGTAGGCGCACAGCGTTTCCACCGTGTCGACGAGGCTCTCGCCCTTTACCGTGGAGGTGGACGACCCGCCGAAGTTCAGGCTGTTGGCGGAAAGCCGCTTCTCGGCGATCTCGAACGACGAGCGCGTGCGGGTGGAGGGCTCGTTGAACATATTCACGATGGTGAAGCCCTTGAGCGTGGGCACTTGCTTGATGCGGCGCTCGTTGACCTCCTTGAAGCGCACCGCCGTCTCCAAGACGGTCATGATGTCGTCGGCGGAATACTCCGTGATGTCGATCAGGTGCTTGTGGTTGAAAGCCATGACCCCTATTCACCTCCCAAAGGCGCCGAGCCCGCGCGCGACCCCGGCTCGATTGCAAGAATTTCCACGGCTGAGGTGCCGTCGACCTCCTCAAGGAAGAGGCGCACGTTCTCGTCCGACGCCGAGGGGACGTTTTTGCCCACGTAGTCGGCGCGGATGGGCAGCTCGCGGTGACCGCGGTCGACCAGCACCGCCAGCTGCACCGCCGAAGGACGGCCGATGTCCATAAGGGCGTCGAGCGCGGCGCGGATGGTGCGCCCCGTGTAGAGCACGTCGTCGACGAGGACGACCGTCATACCGTCGATGTCGAAGGGGATGTCAGTGGAGTGGACCTCAGGGGCGAAATGCGTCATGAAGTCGTCGCGGTAAAAGCTGATGTCGAGCTTGCCGAGGGGAACGCTCACCCCTTCGATCTCCTCGATCTTGCGTGCGAGGGCTTTCGCCAGAAGGTCGCCGCGGGTCACGATGCCCACAAGCGCTATGCGCGCCGCCCCCTTGTTGGCCTCGAGGATCTGATGCGCCATGCGCGTCAACGACCGCTCGATCTCGTTTGCATCCATGCAAACGGACTTGACCAGGTTTTTCTCGTTCATACACACTCCCTTCCAAGTCGAGTGCGTACAGACGAAACCGTGTTGCCCGCACGTTGCGCTTAGCGCCGCGCAGACCCGTTTTGCCGTCGTAAGGGCATGAAAAAAGCCCCTGCGACTGACAAAGGCTCTCACCGCCGCGCGCCTTTTCCTGTTGGCGCTTTTGGTTTGTACCTTGTCGGTCTCTCTGTACCGCATTTAAAGGACGGGGCTAGTATAGCGCGGAAGGAGAAGGCGCGTAACCCTTATGCGCGAAGTTTTTCGGCGGAAAGCGTGGGTCGCGCGCGAAGGCGGGCGCGACGCGGGCGGGCTATCTTTCCTGCACGCCGCCGTCAGCCTGCGCCATGCCGGCGAGGCGTGCCTGCGCGCGGGCGGCGAGCGCGAGCGCGCCGCCGTTTTCGGCGACGAACTCGAGTGCGGCGCGCTCGGCGGGCGCATCGTCGCGCTTGAAGTGGATTTGCGCCTCCTCCCAGGCGCACTCGACGCGCAGGCGCATCGGCAACGCGTCGTTGGCGCGCGCCTGGGCGTAGAAGTCCATGAGCACGTCGACATCGGCGCTTGCGTGAGCTTGCGCCAGGTGGCGCTGCGTTTCAAGGTAGGCGCGCGCCTGCGCCGCCGCGACGCCGCGCACGCCGTCAAGCGCTTGGAGCGCCTGCTCGATCACCGGCAACGTGCGCGCGTGGCCGTTGAGCTTCTCCTCAAGCGGCACGAGGTTCACCGTCACGATTGCGCGCTCGGCCGCGTCCTCCATGCCCGACACGCCGCGCACCATGTTCTGCTCGATGGAGCGCGCCGCATCGACGCGCCCGAGGTCGAGCAGCGCCTGCGCGCAATAGCCGGCAAGCCACAGGTCGGACTCGTCGTCGAACCCCTCGCGCGCCACGACGTACGCCTGCGCGAACTCGGTCAAAGGCTCGGGGTCGCAGTCCTCGTCGTAGGATCTCACAGCCGCCTCGGGGCTTGCGCCCTCCATCTCGGCGGCACGCCGCTTAAACAGGCGCGACATGACCACCGCAAGCACCACGACCACCGCGATGGTGGCCACCCAGCCCCACGGTGTTGTCCAGATTTGCTGGTTCGTGGCGGCGCCGAGCACCGCGATGAGCGTCATGGGGAGCGCCACCGTAATGGCAAGGTAGAGCGGGCCTAAGTTGCGCGGTTCGCGCGGCTGCTGGGACATGCGTGCACCTTTCGAAAGGGCGGGTGTTTTATCCCAGTATAACAAAGGGGCGCGCAGACATGCGGCCCGTCGCTCAAGGAACCCGAACGCAAGCGGGAGCGGGCCGCCCCACAGTGGCGTTCACCCAGCCGCGCTCGGTGCGCACGTAGAGCGCGCGCAACACGATCCCGCCGCCGTGGCGCCCCGTGCCGAGGTACACCACGCTTCGGTCCTCCACGCACGTCCAGGTGTTGGGCTCGACCTCGGCGTAGCGCCGACCGTCCTCTCCGATAAGCTGGTTGCGCTCCCGATCCATGTCGACCACGGCAACGGGCGCGACACGCTCCCGCGGCGCGCGCGGGGCGCCCTCGGCTGCAACGTCCATGCAAGCCTCCTCCCCCTCACCTCGCGGCGCGATCAGCGCGCGAGCGATTCCTTGAGTTTGTCGCACCCGCAGGCGCAACCCGGCGCATGCCCCTCGTGCTCGACCGCCGTCTCGGGCGCAACACCGAGGTACTCGAGGTCGAACGCGAGGTCCTCGCCCGCAAGCTCGTGGTTGTGGTCAAAGCGAACCATGCCGGCCCTCGTCTTCGTGACGCGCACGCGCACGACCTCTCCCCCGGCGTCGACGACGATGTAGCCGTCGTCCGGCAACCTCTCGGCGTGCGGGACGGTGCTGCACGGAACCTCCTCGACAAGCGCCTCGTCGTACTCGCCGTAGGCCTGCGCGGCGGGCACGGTCAGGCGAAGGCGCTCCCCTGGTCCCATGCCCACCACGGCGTGCTCGACCTCGGGCAACAGTGTGCGCGAGCCCACCCTAAACGAAATCGGCTCCCCCGCAGCGCGCGTGTCGCAAAACACGCGCCCGTCGCTCAGCATCCCCTTGCAATGGATGCGTACTTCCTCGCCTACCGACGGCATGCTTCGACCCTCCTTCGATCCCGCCGCCCGGCCGACAAGGGAAACGTCGCGCCGAGCGGCGTGTAAACCAACAAGTTAACCCAGCTTGCGGAACAGGTCGGTGTGGCCGTCCCAATCCTTCGCTGCGTTGAGCATCACGTCGTGGAGGCGCTTTGCGCTTGGCTCGATGAGTTGCACCATGAAGCCGAGGTCCTTGCGCATGTCGACGACCATGAAGCTCGGGCGCTCCGCCTTTTTCCTTATCTCCTCGACGGACATGCCCGTCTGGGCGGCCTTCTTGAGGGCGTTCTCGACGTCGCCGTAGCCCACGGTGACGACGGGAACCTTCAAAAACTCGCAGGCGTCCTGCGCCTCGACGAGGTCGTCCACGAAGACGTGAACGTGGTTGAAGCCCGGCATGTCGGGCTCGTTGGCCTCCGAGAACATCGTCGGCGGCACGTCGAAGGGCTCGGGCTGCACGACCTCGATGGAGTGCGAGCCCCAAGCGCCGTAGCAGGCATGGAACTCAAGGCCCTTGCAGTCGACTTCCTCGCCGCGGTAGTAGAGTTTGCCGAAGGTGTTGGTCGTGTAGAAGAAGGGGCCGGAGCCGAACAGCTCGTGGTGCCGCGTCGCGAACGCCTTCCAATCGGGCGCGCAGAAGCCGAGCTGGTGCACCCAGTCGCGGCCCTTGAAGTAATCGGTGTAGTCTTTCATGGCAGTTTCCTCCCTTGTCTTGGTCTGCCGACGCGACGCCACAAAAAGGCACCGCGCCGGCGATTCCGTGAAGCCGCTACGCGAGCTGCGGCGTGGTCGAAAGCGCGAACTTGCCGCCGTCCATGAGCACGTCGCAACCGGTGAGGTAGGCGACCTTCGGGTCGAGCAGGTAGGCGAACAGCCGCGCCATCTCGTCGGGGTCGCCGAACCGCTTGAAAGCCGTGCCCTCCTTGATGGACGCGAAGTTCGCCGCCTGGTGCTCCAGCATGGGCGTCATGAACGAGCCGGGGGCAACCGAGAAGACGCGGCATCCCTTCGCCCCGAAGCGCGCGGTGTTGGCGCGCGTGTAGAACATGACGAAGCTCTTCGAGCCGAAGTACGCCGTAGCCTCCTCGGGCTGCCCCGCGGCCGCGGCGTCGAAGCCCTCCATGCCCTCCTTGAAGATCGAGAAGAAGTCGGGACTGGTCGGGTTGGCCCACCGCCCCATCTCCTCGCGGCTCGGGCGGTAGTAGTAGCCCGTGACCGACGAGTAGTTGGCAAGCGAGCCGCCCTCCTCGAGCAGCGGGTAGAACGTCTCCGCCACGTTGATCGTGCCGATCACGTTGATGCGGATGATCGTGTCGGTGTCGGCGTTGTCCATGTCGACGGCCGCCGCATGCACCACGTTGCCGACAGGGCCGATCTTTTCCGCCTCGGCGGCGAATGCGCGCACCGAGTCGAGGTCGGCAACGTCGAGGCGCGCGCCGTGGGCGTCGACGCCGGAGTCCTTGAGGGCCTGCACGGCGTCGGCCAGGCGCCTCTCGTTGCGCCCGCCGATGATCACCGGGCCGTACTGCGCGAGCGCCTTGGCGGTGGCCAGCCCCATGCCCGACGTGCCGCCCGTGACGACTTGAACCCTGCGCGCCATGTTAGTTCTCCTCCTCGGGGTTGAGCTTCTTCATGAAGAACGGCACGACGAAGTTGACGGCCCACACGACGAGCGTGACCATGAAGCAGTTGCGCATGCCGTTGACCGGGTCCATGGCGGTGAGCAGCGTGAACACGGCCATGCCGATACCGGCGCCCAGGTTGGAGAACATTTGGGCGGTGGAGTTGCCCGTGGCGCGAATCTGCTCGCGCAGACACAGCTGCGGACCAGCCGACTGGGTGGCGGTTTGCTGGCAGTTGAACACGCCGGCGACGAACATGAGAACCCAGATGAGCCACACCGGCACGCCCGGCACGAGCACGAGCACGAAGGCCGCCATGACGAGCACGCGCGCCACGTTGCCGATGATCATGACGTTTTTGGCGGTTCCCGCCTTGGCGATCATCTTGCCGAAGATCGGGCCCATGAACAGGCCGAGCACGGCCATGAGCGCGCTTGCGATGCCGGCGGTGAGGGCGGGGCCTATGGCCAGGCAGATCGGGTCGTTGGCGCAGTTGGTCATGATGAAGCCGGCCAGGAAAAACGTGATGGACATCGTTCCGAAGTTATGGAAGAAATACGACGCGGAGAGCACCAGCACGTTGCGATCCTTCAAGGCGTTGAGCGGGATGATGCAGTCGTCCTTCTTCTTGGCGATCCAAGCGACAAACGCCACGAGCGCAACCGCCGCGACGATCAACAGCGTGTTGGACAGCGTGGAGCCGAACTTCACGAAGCTCGAGCCGAGCGAGAGCACCACGATGAGCGCGCCCAGGAACACCACGATGATGACGGCGCCCACGAAGTCGAACTTGCCGCCCTTGGAGGCGAACGGCGCGGCCTCCTCCTTGGTGACCTTCACGCTCGTCCACATGGCGACGGCCGCCGCGACGAGGAACGCGCACAGGATGCCCGACCACACGCGCCAGCCGATGTTGTCGATGACCGCGCCACCGAGCGCGGGACCGGCAAGCTGGGCAATGGCCATGAACGTGCTAACCAAGCCGAGGTAGACGCCTGCCTGCTTGCGGTCGTACACGTCGCGAATGATGGTGAAGCCCACGGCGAACACGGCGCCGGAGACGAAACCCCAGAAGATGTTGGCGACGAGGATCATCCACATATTGGCCGCGATGGTGCGAACCAAAAGCACGACCGCGCCGACGAGCAGCGAGCCTGCCGCCAACGGGCGCTTCAGGTGCGGGCTGCGCGCCGAGATGAAGCCGAAGATCGGCATGACGCACACGGAGAGCACGCCCGAGATGCCCTGGGCGAGCCCGTAGATCTCCATGCCGCCGATCTCGCCCGCGGCCGCGGGCAGGCACATGGAGTTGGTGGTCGACACCAACAGGTTGGCCATGACACCCAAGTACACGGCGACGACGGCCATCATCTTTTTTGAGTTCGGTGCCGCCTGGAACGGATTGACGGGCTTCGCCGCATCCGTCGTTGTTGAATCAGTCATAATATCCCCTCAGAATGTGTTGCCGCGGCAAACCGCCTTGAAACGTGCGCGCATGGCGCTTCCCCTCCAGGGCGACAAGGTTTACACTTGGCAACGGACCGTTGTTTGATGGTCTGCGGGAAGGCGCGCACCCGCCAGGTTCACGCGCCTTCCCGATATCCCTTGAATCCCAGCCGCGTCGGCTGTCGCTACGCGAGCTCGCCGCCGTCGACGATGAGGTGCTGCCCCGTCATGAAGCTCGAGGCGTCGGACGCCAGGTAGAGCACCGCGTTCGCGCAGTCCTCCACCGTGCCGCAGCGCCCGAGAGGGATGCGCTTGACCATGCCCTCCTTCACCTTCGCGAACGCCTCGTCCATGCCCTGCGGATGCGTCATCTCGGTCTCGATGTAGCCCGGGTACAGGGCGTTCACACGCACGCCGATGGGCGCGAACTGCTTGCCGAAGTACTGCGTCAGCGAGCGCAGCGCGCCTTTCGCCGCCGTGTAGGCGGCAGATCCCGCCGCGTGCCACGACGCGAGCGAGCCGATGGGCACGATGGCACCCACGCCGTTCTTCGCGCACTCGGCGTAGCCGTGCTTCACCATATAGAAGATGCCGTCGAGGTTGATACCCTGCAGCTTCTTCCAGTTCTCGGTGTCGAACATGGCCTCGAAGTCGCCTGGGCGCACCGAGCGGCCCGACATGCCGGCGGCAAGCACCATGACGTCAAGGCGCCCGAACGCGGCAACGCACGCTTCCACGGCCGCTTTGCAGTCCTCCTCGCGCGACACGTCGGTTGCCTTGTAGGCGGCGGTGCCGCCGAGCGCCTCGATTTCCGCGACGGCCTCCCTCAGGCGCTCCTCGCGGCGCGCGGTGAGGAACACCTTCGCGCCGTGCTGCGCGAGCACCTTCGCCGACTCGGTGCCGATGCCGCGCGTGCTCGCGCCCGTGACGAGCGCGACGCGCCCTGTCAGGTCGTACGGATCCTTTCCTGCCATAGCCCTCTCCTCTCTTTGTTCTTCCGTCTCCCGCAATGCCTTCTTGAGGCTCTCTTCAAAAAGGAAAGCCCCTAAACCTCCGGTTCCCATGGCAACCTCCTTGGTCGGGCCGCCGCGCCGAGGCGAGACGTCGGCGCGGCGGCGCTGCTCGACACGCTAGCGGCCCATCATCGCCATGAGGTCCTGCATGGTGAGCAGGGTCGGGGTTTCGGGCGTGGCGTTCGCGTGCACCGCCGCGACCGCGCCGGCCAGCTGCTCGATCGGCGCGTTCACCTCGATAAAGCTGCCGAGCTGCTCACGCGCGTCGAAGTACACCACCTTGAGGCCTTGCCCCGACACCATCTCCATGGCAGGCTCGATGCCCGCCTCCTTGAACTCCGCGGCCACAGCGTCGACGTCGTCGGCCCAGATGCACAGGTGGTGCATGCCGAAGCCGCCGAGCTCCTTGTACACGTCGGGTTCATCGGTCTTGACCTCGATGAGCTCAAGCTGCATGGCGCCGAGGTTGCCGAGGGCGCACCGCGTGCGCGTGCCCGCCGGCTTGCCGCGGTAGAGAAGCGACGCCGGCTCCGACACGCCCAAGTCGACGAACGGGCCCGCGCCCAGGCGGTCGCGCATGGCCTGCGCCGTCTCCTCGATGCTCTCCACGTAGTAGCCGATCTGCTTGATGCCGTACTTCCCGAGTAGTTCCTTGCTCATGTCTCCTCCTATCTTTAAGTGGTTGCATTTTTAAGCCTTTTATCGAATGCTTATGGAT
>JAUNGO010000057.1 GCA_030524475.1 Eggerthellaceae bacterium
TCGACGCTGCGAAGCGCTCGGGCGCCCCATCTTGCCCCTTGTGCAGCGCTCGGCGCGTACCCGTTGTACGCTTGGCGCGGCGACGGGGCAACCTGGGGCGCCGGAGCGCTTCTCGCTGACGTTGCGGCGAACAGTGAGCGTTGGCGATTTCACCGACACTCTACGAGTTTCTTCGCTCGAGCTCGAGGAACGCGGCCCTGAGTTGGGCGTTTTTTCCTGCTCCTGTGGGGCGCCCGTTCGCTCCCACGACGCGGTGGGCGGGTATGATCACGGCGATGGGGTTTTTCCGCACCGCCGTGCCCACCATGCGAAACGACTCGGGACGGCCGATTGAGCGCGCGATCTCGGCGCACGAGCGTGTTTGCCCGTAGGGCACGTTCGCGACGGCGCGCCACACCGCGCGCTGAAACGCCGTTCCCTCGGGCGCGAGCGCCACGTTGAACGCCGTGCGTTTCCCCACGAAGTATTCCAGCAGCTCGTTGGCGCACCGGTTCGACAGAGGGCTCGGGCGGCGCTCGCCCGGAAGCGTCGTCTCTCCGAGCGCCACGTGCGTCACGGCGCCCGCGCACACGCCGACGGTGACGGCGCCAAAAGGGGTGCGGTAGCTGTAGTAGGTCGAGCCGGAAAGATCCATGTGCCGTCCTTCGCCGTCCTTCGCGTGTTGGTTGCGTCCATTATAAAACGCGTAGAAGCACCTGGGGAGCGCGGTGCTAGAATGGGGCTGCAAGAAAACCGAAACGACCGCGGCTATCGAGGAGCGCCTATGTTTCAACCGGTGAAAATCGCCCCGTCAATCCTGTCGGCAAACTTCATGGACTTCCGCGCCGACATCGAGCGCATCGAGCGCGCGGGCGCAGGGTTCGTCCATTTCGACGTGATCGACGGCCACTTCGCGCCGAACCTGACGGTGGGCGTTCCCGTGCTCAAGCAGCTCGCGCGCGCGGCGAGTATTCCGGTCGACGTGCACCTCATGATCACGAACCCGCTCGAGCAGATTCCGTGGTTCGCCGACGCGGGCGCCGACTCGATCACGGTGCACGCCGAGGCGCTTTACGGCGACGACCTCGCGCGCGCGGTCGAGATGATCAAGGGCGCGGGGGCGAAGGCGGCGGTGGCGCTCAAGCCGCGCACGCCTGTCGCCACCCTGCGCGACGTGATAGCCGACCTCGACATGGTTCTCGTCATGAGCGTCGAGCCTGGCTTCTCGGGGCAAAGCTACATCGCCGGTTCCGACGCGAAGGTGGCGGAGGTGGTCTCCCTCGCGCGCGAGGCGGGCGCAAGCCCGCTCATCGAGGTGGACGGCGGCATCGGGCTTGCCACGGCGCCGCTTGTGGCTGCGGCGGGCGCCGACGTGCTCGTGTGCGGAAACGCTGTGTTCGGGGCGGACGACCCCGCGGCGGCGCTCGCCTCGATACAGCAGGCGGCCGAGGCGGCGCGCACGGGCGCGCTTGCGCGTTAGGAGGCGCTCGATGCCGGCGAAGGTCGTTCCCGATTACGTGTATCTCGACTATGCCGCCACCGCCCCTCTGTGCGAGGAGGCGGCGCGCGCCATGGAGCCGTACCAGGTGCCGGGGCGCGCGAACCTTGTCTGCGGCGGCAACGCGAACTCGCTGCACGCTCCCGGGCGCGCGGCGTTCGAGGCGATGGAGCGGGCGCGCAAGCAGGTCGCCTGTGCGCTCGGCGCGGCGCGCCCCGACGAGGTGACGTTCACCTCGGGCGCGACCGAGGCCGACAACGCCGCGCTCGTCGGCATCGCGCAGGCGGCCGTCGACGCGCGCCGTCGCGCCGGCAAGCCGTCCTCGGCGCCGCACGTGATCGTGAGCGCCATCGAGCACGACGCGGTGCTCGTGCCCGCGAAGCGCCTGGAGGCGCAGGGCTTTCGCGTCACGAGGCTTGCCCCCGACGCACAGGGCTTCGTGCACGCCGACGCGCTTGCCGCCGCGCTCGACGGCGACACGGTGCTCGTGTCGGTGCAGACGGCGAACTCGGAGGTCGGCTCGATCCAGCCGATAGCCGAGCTTGCCCGCGTCGCCCACGACGCGGGCGCCCTCATGCACACCGACGCGGTGCAGGCGCTGGGGAAGGTGCCGATCGACGTGCAGGAGCTTGGCGTGGACGCGGCGTCGTTCTCGGCGCACAAGATCGGCGGCCCGAAGGGGGTCGGCGCGCTGTATCTGCGCGCGCGCACGCCGTTTGCGCCCCAGATGCTCGGCGGCGGCCAAGAGGGCGGTCGGCGCAGCAGCACGCAAAACGTGTGCGGCATCGCAGGCTTCGCGGCCGCATGCGTCGCGGCGGCGGAACGCGTGGAGGGCGAGCGCGCCCGCTTAGGGGCGCTGCGCGACAGGCTCTACGCGGAGCTTGCGCGCGCGGGCGGCATCGAGCCCACGGTTGCGGTTGAGGCCGGCTCGCTCGACTTCTTGCCGAACATCGTGCACGTGATCGCAAAGGACTACGAGAGCGAGACGCTCATTCTGCGCTTCGACATGCTCGGCTTCGGCGTGTCGGGCGGCAGCGCCTGTTCGTCGCATTCGCTCGAGCCGAGCCACGTGCTCAAGGCGATGGGCATCTCGGGCGATAGGGCCTACGGCGCGCTGCGCGTCTCGATGGGGCGCTACACCACCGCCGAGGACGTCGAAGCGTTTTTAGCGGCAGTGCCGAAAGCGTTTGATTGGTAACTTTCCGTTCCGCCCGTCCTGACGGAACGGGCGGAACTGCTCGACGCTGCGGGCTTCTGATGCATTTCGTGCTGAGCAGCTTCGCTGTTCAGCACGCGCCCTCTCGGGCGCATAGTGTGTCCTAAACAGTCCACTGGACTGTTTACTGTTTTGCACGCGGCGTGGCCCTAAGGCCACTTGGTGCAAAGGCGGGGCTATCTGAAACGCCTCAGAAGCCCTCGCTGACGTTACGAACGATACGGGAAGATTTTGATGGTTGGGAGAGGACGCTATGGAGCTCATAAACACTCATTGCCACTCGAAGTATTGCGGGCATGGGGCAGGCGAGGTTGAGGAGTACGCGGCGGCGGCCGAGGCGGCGGGCATTACCACGCTGGCCTTCACCGAGCACTATCCGCTCTCGCCCGCGTTCGACCCCGACGAATACCTCTCGGTCACGCCGGCGAACCTGCCGCGCTACCTCGACGCCGTTGACCAGGCGCGCCGCGACCATCCGAAGCTGGAAATCGTCTGCGGCGTTGAGATGGACTACCTCGGCGACACCGAGGACCGCTCGATCACATCCTCCGACCTTGAGCCCTTTGCGCTCATTCTCGGCTCGGTGCACTTCATCGACGGCTGGGCGTTCGACGACCCGGCGCAGCGCGGGCGTTGGGAAGAACCCGGCGCGCCCGACGCCATCTGGCGGCGCTATTTCGAGCTGTGGTGCGCGGCGGCCGCCGACACCCGCCAGCCTTTCCACGTGATGTCGCACCCCGACCTCGCCAAGAAGTTCGGCTACTACCCGCGCTACGACGTCGCCCCGCTTTACGCCCAAGCGGCGAAGGCGGCGCGCGCCGGCGAGCGCATGGTCGAGGTGAACACGTCGGGCTCGTACTACGCCTGCGCCGAGATGTTCCCCGCGCCCGATCTGCTGCGCCAGTTTTGCCGCGCGGGCATTCCGTGCACCGTCGGCACCGACGCGCACGACCCGGCAAACGTCGCGCGCGACATCGAGCGCGCCTACCGGCTCATGTACGAGGCGGGCTACCGCGAGGTCACCGTGCCGACCGCTACGGGCGACCGACGCACCATCGCCATCGAGTAAAAGGAAACGCACAACGCACATCATATAAAGGAAGGAGCGCGCATCATGACAGGATTCGACGAGACGAGCGAGGCGGCGCAAGCGACGGGGGAGGCCGCAGAAACGGGGGAGCTCGCCTGTCGCGAGAAAGGCTCCATCGCAAAGCCCTCGCGCAGGTTTACGGTGGGGGCGCTCGAGGCAGCGCTTTTGGCCGAGTTCCCGGCCCAAGACGCGGAAAGCTGGGACCGCACGGGGCTTGTCGTGGGCGAGCGCGCGTGCGCGGTCGAGCGGGTCGCCGTGGCGCTCGACCCCACGGTGGCGGCCGTTCGCGAGGCGGCGGCGAGCGGGGCGAACGTGCTCGTGACGCACCACCCGGCGTTCCTTTCCGCCCCCGAGAGCTTCTCTCCCGAGCCGTCTGCGGCCGTAAGCCCCGGCGCGGTTGTGTGGGCGGCCATCCAAAACCGCGTGGCGCTCATGGACTTCCACACCGCGCTCGACGTGAGCCCCCGCGCGGCGCGCGTGCTGCCGGGTATGTTGGGGATCGAGTTCACGGGGCGCGTGGTCGAGCCTGCGGCGAGCGGCGCCCCGAAGGGCTACGGGCAGATTTGCGCGGTTTCCGCGGAAGGCGCGCGCCCCGAGACGCTGGGTCGTTTGGCGGCGCGTTGCTTGGCGGTGTTCGGCCGCACGCCGCGCGTGTGGGGCAACTTCGACGCGCCCGTTCGCACGGCGGTCACCGCCACGGGCTCGGCGGGAACGCTGGGGCGCGCCTGCCTTGCGCAAGGGGTCGACTGCCTCATCTGCGGCGAGATCAAGTACCACGAGGCGCTTGATGTGTCGAGCGCGGGGCTTGCGGTCATCGAACTGGGGCACGACGTGAGCGAGCTGCCGCTGGTGGCGGTGCTCGCCGACGCGATTGCGCGCGTGGGCGTCGCGCGTGAGGACATCGTGGCGCTCGACCAGTCGAGCAACTGGACGACGCCCGAGGCCGTCCGCGTGTAGCGGCACGCAATCGAGCGCTTCGCCGCGCGCAACATGGCGTATAGTTTGAGGGAGCAACCTGACGCTTCAGCAACCGAGGGAGGCAACGTGCAAGTTCAACACGACGACATTGCCGGTCTGCTGCGCATCCAGCAGATCGACCTTGACATTCGACAGCAGAAAAAGCAGCTCGACGAGCTTCCGCAAAGGACCGTGATCCTTGAGGCGCGCAAAAAGCGCGGGGTTGTCGGCGAGAAGCAGGAGAAGGTGGAGGCGCTCAGGAAAGACGCCCAGCGCCGCCGCACCCGCATCGTCGACGAGGACGCCTCGCTTGCGAAGAAGGAGGCGGGCGTGCAGGCCGCCATCGAGGCCGCGTCGGGGAATTACCGCAACGTCGAGGCGCGCACGAAGGAACTGGCGGGCATCGCGAAGCGGCGCGCGACGCTGGAGGGCGACCTCGCGAAGGTCGACGCCGAGATTTCGAAGATCGGGCAGCTGGAAGACCAGGTGCTCCGCGCGCTTTCCGACCTTGAGACGGCTGAGGCACGAGCAGTCGAGTCGTTCCAGAAGGAGGGCGGCGCGATCAAGGCGACGCTCGCGCGCCTGGAGGCGCAGCGCGCGCAGGCGGCGGCCGAGGTTTCGCCTGAGGCGATGGCGGTCTACGAGAAGGTGGCGGCGCGCGCAGGCGGCGTGGCCATCGGCGTGCTCAACGGGTCGCAGTGCGGCGTGTGCCGCGCGAGCATCGAGGGCGGCCGCTTGATCGAGTTGAAGTCGCAGGCGCCTTTGGGCGTGTGCCCCGCGTGCAAACGCTTGCTGGTGATCGAGTAGCTTCGTTCTGCCCGTTCTGACGGAACGCCCCCCGTGCTCTCACCACCCACCGAAACGCAAAAAAGCCCGCTCGTGCGGGCTTTTGATTTTCGGTTTGCCGCATAACAGGCAAAGTCAGCGAGAAGAGCCCTCGTCGTTCAGATGCCGTGAAAGCTTTGCGAAGCGTACTTCGGTACGCGAACAAAGCTTGGAACGAGCAGCTGGGCGACGAGGGCTCTTCGCAGCGTCGAGAAGTTCGCCGTTGCATCGCAACGGCGAAATGTGCTAGGCGCGCTCGACCTTACCGGCCTTCATGCAGGAGGTGCACACGTTGGCCTTGCGAACGTGGCCCTTCGCGTCTTTGATGGTGACCTTCTGGATGTTGGGCTTGAACCAGCGGTTCGTCACACGATGAGAGTGGCTGATGCTACGACCGGCAACAGGCTTCTTACCGCAAACTTCGCAAACTTTAGACATTCGAATCAACTCCAATAGTAATTTTTCTCGGCCTAAACCGTATTAGGACAAAAAAGCCCTAATACTATATCACACAACGAACCCGCCTTACAAGAATAATTTATGGAATATGACAAGCTGTTCAGGCGGCCCTGCCGTCTTGCCCAAGCCCTATGCGCTATACTGCACAAGATGGGCTTAACGACAGTCGGGGTCGCCCTTTTGCGACGTTGCCCAGGCTGCCGTCTATGAAAGGAGCATCCATGACCAAGAGCATTCCCGGCAACCTCCATGTTGCCAACGACGTGCTGGCGGATATCGTTGGAAACGCCGCTATGGAGTGCTACGGCGTGGTGGGCATGACCGCCCCGAACGCTGCCGACGGCATCGCCAAGATCCTTCCCGCGTCGCGCCTGCGCCGCGGCGTGGTGGTCAACAGCACCGAGGCGGGCGTACGCGTCGAGCTCTATGTTGTCATTGAATACGGAACCAATATCACCACCGTCTCGCAGAACCTCATCGACCAGGTGACCTTCGCCCTGACGGAGTATGCGCGCGTTCCCGTTGAGGACGTCGAGGTGCACGTGCAAGACGTCAAGGTGCGCCGCTAGGGCTTTTACGAGCCGGTGCAACCGTCAAGGTGCGCGGCGGCTGCGCGCCACGCTTAAGGAGAAAGATACACAGACATGCCAACCCCCTATTCCATGAACGACGTTCTGAACGCCATCGCGGCGGCGAGCAAGACCCTTTCCTTTCGCAAAGAGGAAGTCAACCGACTGAACGTGTTCCCCGTGCCCGACGGCGACACCGGCACCAATATGTCGCTCACCATCGAGAGCGTCGTCGGCAACCTTGCGCGGTTGCCCATCGGCGCGAGCGGGTCTGAGGTTCGCCGCGCCATTACCACCGGCGCGCTCATGGGCGCGCGCGGCAACTCGGGCGTCATCACCTCGCAGATCCTGCGCGGTCTGTGCGAGGGCAGCGCCGACGCCGAGGAGCTTTCCACCGAAACGGTGGCCGTTGCGTTCGAGAAGGCCGTCGAAGTGGCCTTCCAGGCGGTGCGCAAGCCGGTCGAGGGCACCATTCTCACGGTGCTGCGCGACACGGCGCACGCCGCGACGAAGGCGCGCAAGGCGAAGCTTCCCGTCGAGGAGGCGCTTGAGGCCGTTGTGGCGGAGGCGTACGCGTCGGTTCAGCGCACGCCCGACCTGCTTCCCGTTCTGAAGGAGAACGGCGTGGTCGACGCGGGCGGCTTCGGCCTGGCCATTCTGTTCGACTCGTTCGTGTCGGCGCTTCTGGGCAAAGACGGCACGATGGGCGACGAGCTGGCGTTCGCGCGCACGGCGGCCCCGAAGGTCGAGATCGAGCAGATCAACGATTGGGAGGGCTCGGCGTACCGCTACTGCAACGAGTTTCTGGTCGACTCCGAGGTGCTCGTGCCCGACGAGGCGCTGGAGTTCCTCGCCACGATGGGCGACTGCGAGTTGTGCGTGGGGTCGGTCCCGAAGTTCAAGGTGCACGTGCACTCGAACCACCCCGACCAGGTGCTCGCGTACTTCTTGGAGCGCGGCCAAATTTCCGAGGTTTTCATCCACAATATGCAGCTGCAATCGGCCGAGCGCACCGAAAAGCTCGCCGCTGAGCAGGCCGCCGAGCGAAAGCCGCTCGGGTTCGTGGCGGTGGCGGCGGGCGCCGGCAACGCCGAGATCTTGAAGAGCCTCGGCGTTGACGTGGTGGTTTCCGGCGGGCAAACCATGAACCCCTCGACGAAGGATCTGCTCGACGCCGTGGAGAAGGTCAACGCCGACGCGGTCGTCATCTTGCCGAACAACTCCAACATCATCATGGCGGCGCAAAGCGCCTGCGAGTTGGCGGAAGTTCCCTGCGGCGTGGTGCCCACGAAAAGTGTGCCGGCGGCGTTCGCGGCGATGTTCGCGGTCGACGCGGACGCCTCGCTTGAAGACAACGTGGCGGAGATGACCGAGGCGTTCGGCGAGGTGCGCACGGGCGAGGTGACCACCGCCATCAAGGACTCGAAGGACGCGCACGACAACCCCATCCACGAGGGCGACGTGATCGGCATCGCCGACGGCGTTATCGAGGCGGTGGGATCGTCGGTTGCGGACGTGGTGATGGACTTGCTCGCGGCCATGGAGGCCGACGACGCCGACACGCTTACGCTGCTTGCGGGCGAGGACATGACCGACGACGACTTCGACGCGCTCGTCGAGCGGATCGAAGACGCCTACGAGGACTTGGAGATCGACGCGCACCGCGGCGAGCAGCCTTTGTATCCTGTTGTTTTGTCCGTTGAGTAATAAATTTGATTTATTACTCAACGGACCTTGCCGCTGCGGCCTTCTGATGCATTTCACCTAGCCCCTTGTTTTGGGCTCGGCGCGGCACATAAGGCCGCTTGGCCCAAAGGCGGGGCTATCTGAAACGCCTCAGAAGTCCTCGCTGTCGTTACGAACGACCTGCGAGAGAAGATTTATTTGAGTTTTCAAGGCAATAGCACTCGTACCAAAGAAGAACGTCGTCTGTCTTCCATCGACCGCGTTGCGGCTACGCTTGCGCTTGACGAGCCGGTGTCGCGGGTGCGCGGCGTGAGCCCCGCGCGCGCCCGCGCGCTCGACGCGCTTGGCATCGCCACGGTGCGCGACCTCGTGAACCACTACCCGCGCCGCTACGTCGACTGGTCCGACGTGCGCACGGTGGCGTCGGCGCGCATCGGCGAGTCGTGCACGATATCGGGCACGGTCCACGAGATCAAGCTCAAGCGCCCGCGCCCCAAGCTCGTCCTCGTCGAAATTGCGCTGGTAGACCAAACGGGCCTGCTCATGGTGACGGCGTTTCGCCAGCCGTGGCTCATGGACACGGTCGAGGCGGGCGCGCACGTGGCGGTCGCCGGCAAGGTTGAGTTCAACTACGGGTTCAAGCGCATGACGAATCCCTATCTTGAGGTGCTCGGCGACGCGCCCGCCGAGGGCGTGATCATTCCCGTCCATCCCTCATGCGAGAAAATCACGCCCGCGTGGATGCGGCGGCTCATCGGCAACGCGCTTGACGCCACACGCGGCGTGCTCGACCCGCTGCCGCTCGACTTGCGTGCGAAGTATCGCCTGATGAGCCGCGGGTGCGCGCTCTCGTGCATCCACTTCCCCCAAGCCATGGACGAGGCGCGCGAGGCGCGTCGCCGCCTTGCCTACGAGGAGCTTCTCATGCTCGAGATCTTCCTCATGCAGCAAGACGCCGAGCGCAGCCGCGGGCGCACGCCGGTTGAGCATACGACGGACGGCGCACGCCTGCGCGCGTTGGCGGCGTCGCTTCCCTTCGACTTGACCGACGAGCAGGCGCGCGCCCGCGACGAGATCCTCGACCTCATGCGCGCGCCGCGCGTGATGAACCATATGCTTTTGGGAGACGTGGGCACCGGAAAGACGGTGGTGGCGGCGCATGCGCTCGCCGCGGCGTCCGACACGGGTGGTCAGGCGTTCCTCATGGCGCCGACCGAGGTGCTCGCGCGCCAACACTCAGAAAGCCTCGCGCCGCTTTTCGACGCGGCGGGCGTCACCTGCGAGCTGCTCACGGGGTCGACGAGCGCCGCAGACCGCGAGGCGATCGTCGAACGCGCCGCGGCGGGAGTGATCGACGTGCTCATCGGCACGCACGCGCTGCTTGAAGACGACGTCACGGTGCCGAACCTCACGCTCGCCGTCATCGACGAGCAGCAGCGCTTCGGTGTCGAGCAGCGCCGCCGCTTGCTCGCCAAGGGGCACGCGCCCGATGCGCTCTACCTCACTGCCACGCCCATTCCGCGCACGCTTGCGCTGTCTATTTTCGGGAGCCTGACGCTTTCTTACATCAAGCACCGCCCGCACGACAATGTGCGCCGCACCACGCACGTGGTGTCGAAGGGCGATCGCGGGCGCGCCTACGACGCGGCGTCGGCGGCGCTCGCGCGCGGCGAGCAGGTGTACGTGGTGTGCCCGCTCATCGGGAAGAGCGCCGAGGAGCGCGACGCTCAGGCCCGCGCCGCGTCGTCGGGCGCAGCCCGCGACCGCGCGTTCGACGAGGAGGAAGAGCAGTTCCACCCCGCGGTGGCGATCGAGGGCGAAGACGACTTCGCCGACGACGACGTGGCGGCCGCCGCGAAGGAGGCGGCGTTTCTTCAGGCAAAGGTGTTTTGCGACTACGAGGTGGCGCTTTTGCACGGTAGCATGCCCGCGTCCGAGAAGCGCGACGTGATGGAGCGCTTTCGCGCGGGCGAGATCGGGGTGCTCGTGGCAACCACCGTCATTGAGGTGGGCGTCGACGTTCCCAACGCCACCGTCATGATCATCGAGGACGCCGACCGCTTTGGGCTCTCGCAGCTCCACCAGCTGCGCGGGCGCGTGGGGCGCGGAGAAAAGGAGGCGCAGGTCTACCTCGTGTCGGCGTCGAAGCAGGACTCGGCGCTTGCGCGCCTGTCGGCGATGGAGAAGACCGACGACGGCTACGAGCTGGCGGCGTTCGACTTGTCGCTGCGCCGCGAGGGCGATATCCTGGGAAACTGCCAATCGGGCGCGTCGGCGCTGAAATTGGTGAACGTGGTGCGCGACGGGCGCATCATCGAGGCGGCGCACGCCGACGCGCGCGCCATCATGGAGGTTGACCCGCTGCTGGAAGAGCCCGATCATGTAGCCTTAGGCCGCGAGGTGCGGCTGCTGTTTAAAGGTAAGGACAACGCATGCGCATCATAGCCGGAGAAAACAAGGGACGCCGCCTTGCTGCGCCGAAGGGGCAGAACACGCGCCCGACGACCGACCGCGTGCGCGAGTCGCTCATGAGCGCGCTGGAGTCCAGGCGCGGCGGGCTTGCCGACGCCGTGGTGCTCGACGCCTTCGCCGGCTCGGGCGCGTTGGCGTTCGAGGCGCTTTCGCGCGGCGCCGAAAGGGCGTGTTTGTGCGAGCGCGACGGCGCGGCGCTTAAGGCGATCAAGGAGAACGCGAGCACGTTGGGCTATCCGTCGCAGCGTGCGCTCGTCAGGCGCGTCGACGTGCTTGCGGGCACGGTGCCGCGCCTGGGCAAGCCGTACAGCGTGGTTTTTCTCGACCCGCCCTACGCAACCGCCGCGTCGGAGGTGCTCGCGCTGCTTGCGCGCTTGGATAAGCAGTCGGCGCTTTCGGCCGACGTGATGGCGGTCTACGAGCACGACGCCGCCGACGACCAAGCGGTCGACGAGGCGCTGCGGGGGAGCTGCTTTCGGATTGCCGCGCGGCGCGCCTACGGCGAGACGACGATCGACTTTTTGGAGCGCCGCCTTGAGCGCGAGGCGCGGGGACGCTCTGCCGACGAGTGGGAAAGCGGGGAGTAGCACACATGAAGCGAGCATTGACGCCCGGCACGTTCGACCCGATCACGAGCGGACACCTCGATGTGATCACGCGCGCCGCGCAGCTGGTCGACGAGGTGGTGGTGGCGGTTGCCGCCTCGCAGAAGAAAGGCCCGCGCGGCCCTCTGTTCACCCTCGACGAGCGCGTGGCGCTGGTTGAGGAAGCCACGGCGCACTTGCCCAACGTGCGCGTGGAGCCCTTCGACGAGCTGCTCGTCGACTTCGCGCGCAAAGTGGAGGCGGAAGTGGTAATCAAGGGTCTGCGCGCCATCACCGACTTCGAGTACGAGTTCCAGATGACGGCGCTCAACTACCAGCTCGACCGCAACTTGGAGACGATGTTCATCATGTCGCCGCCGCAGTATATGTACTTGTCGAGCTCCATCGTGAAGGAGATCGCGAGCCTGCACGGCGACCTGGGCGACTTCGTGCCTCCCTGCGTGAGAAAAGCGCTCGAGGCGAAGTTCGCCTAAGGCGGCGGGCGAGCAGGGAGGGCGAACGCGAGGCTATGTCCCCGCGTTCGCCTTGTCATATGCCGCGCGAGGGAAAATATGCGGCATTTGTGCGACGTTTCGCGCATTTTTCCTGTACATGGTAGAATACAAAAGCTCGTGCGCATATTACGATGCGCTTGCAACGTATGAACTATCAGGGTAAACGCTTAGGCGCTTGCCAAGGCGGAAGGAACATCATGGACGAAACCGGAGTTTTGGGCTTGCTCGAGGAGCTTTCTATCCTTCTTGAGGACTCCAAGCCGGTCTTTGGAAAGAACAACCTTCGTCAGGTTGACATCACGGCGGCGTTTGAGATCATGGACGAGATTCGCGACACGTTCCCGAGCGAGTTCTCTCAGTCCCGCCAGATCGTGCGCGAGCGCCAAAGCTTGCTCGACGACGCCGAGGCCGAGGCAAACCGCCTGATCGAGGACGCGCGCAGCCAGGCTATCACCATCGCGAGCGAGCAGGAGATCGTGCGCATCTCCCAGCAGCAGGCCGACACCATCTTGGCCGACGCGCGCGAGCTTGAGCGCCAAACGCGCGCAGGCGCGGAAGACTACGCCGACGAGGTGTTCGGTCACGTGGAGCAAAGCCTCGACACGCTGCTCAACAACGTGCGCCGCTGCCGCGACCGCCTGAACGCCAACTCGATCAACGTCCGCTAGGGCGCAGGCAAGGTGAACGGGGCTGCGCCCCGTGTTCGCCGTTCGCGCTTGCCACGTGCCGCGTTCGTCAATCGCATTGAATTGGAGGTAGCTATGGAATCTGTTCGCATACACCTCCCTCACGAGCTCTTCGCGCCTGCGGAGAGCTCTCATTTTGAGGGAACGATCGAAGTACCCGTGCTGAAGGCGGGCCCTGACCTGTATTCGTTTTCCGCGCCGCTTGCATGGCAGATCGACGTCACCAACACAGGCGACGCGTTTTTGGTGACGGGCACGGTTGAGGGCGACGCCGCCACGTCGTGCGCGCGTTGTTTGGAGGACGTGCGCTTTCCGCTGATGGGAGAGATCGAGGGCTACTTCCTGATCGGCGGCGACGAGGCGCAGGCGCCTGAGGACATGGACGACGACGAGTTCGAGCTTCTGCCTGAGGACAACACCATCGACGTGGGCGCGCTCGTGACGGCGGCGCTCTTGCTTGAGGTGCCGCTCGTGCCGCTGTGCGACGACGACTGTAAGGGCATTTGTCCGACGTGCGGTGCGAACCTCAACGAGGGCGCTTGCGGCTGCACCCACGAGGAAGATCCCGACTTCGAGCTGGCGAAAAACCCCTTCGCCGCTCTTAAAGACTACGACTTCGGGAACTAGCTGTGAGCGTCATGGCGCCCCCGTGTTCGCCTTCGCCGTTTGCCGACCTCGCGTTTGTGCGCGGGTTCGTGCGTATGTGCGACGACGGCTGGCGGCAGGGCTGGCACGAGCGCAACGGCGGCAACGCGTCGTATCGCATGACGGCCGCCGACGTGGCAGAGTCGCGCCCGCTGATGAGCGAGGCAGACGCGTGGACGCCGCTTGACGTGCGCGCGCCTCAGCTGGCGGGCGCGCACTTCCTCGTGACGGTGACGGGCTCGTTCATGCGCTATGCCGCGGAAGAGCCGGCGCGTACCTGCGGCATCGTCGAGATCGACAACGTGGGCGCGGCGTATCGCCGGGTGTGCGGCTTCGACGGCGACGGGCGCCCGACAAGCGAGTTCTCGGGGCATATGCTCATCCACGCCGCGTACGCGGCAGGGGAGGGCGAACAGGGAAGTGACGGCGAGCGCGGGGACGCAGCCCTGTTCACCGACCCCGCGAGCAGGGCTGCGTCCCCGTCTTCGCTCGTTACACCCCCGCCGCGCGTGGTCTACCACGCCCATCCCGTGCCCGTGATCGCGCTTTCCAAGCTGCTCTCTCCCGATGCCGCCGCATGGTCGCGCGCGCTGTGGCGGGCGATGACCGAGTGCGTCATGGTGTTTCCCGAGGGTGTGGGCGTGGTGGGCTTCGAGGTGCCGGGCAGCATGGAGCTGGCGCGCGCTTCGGCGGAACAGGCGGCGTGCGGCAAGCGCGCCGTCGTGTGGGCGCACCACGGCCTTTTGTGCGCAGGGACGAGCTTCGACGACGCGTTCGGGCGTATGCACGCCATCGTAAAGGCTGCCGACATCCACAACACCGCGCTTGCGGTCAACGGCGTCAGCAGCTCCTTCGCCAGCAACGTCACCGACGGCGAGCTGCGCGCCATAGCAAAAAGCCTCGGTCTCGCTCTGAACGAGAGCTATCTGGCTTAGGGTCGTCGGACGCAGGGTTGGGAGGGACGCGGGCGCTTATGCCTCCGTCCGCCCCGCTTGTTTCCGTCTTCGACCCTCCATGTTGCCCGAAAAATATCCCTGCGAACACTTGCCGTTGCGGGGCTTGTTTGGTATCATACCGTTTCGTGCGTTTATCGAAACGAGTAACGAGTGACGCTCGTCGCCCGTGCAATAGAAGGAGTTAGATCATGGCAGTACCTAAGCGTAAGATGGGTCGCGCTCGCACCCATGCTCGTCGCACCACCAACGACCGCATTTCCGCCCCCAGCCGCTCCGTGTGCCCTCAGTGCGGCGAAGTGAAGCGTCCGCATCACGTGTGCGGTAACTGCGGCTACTACAAGGACCGCGAGGTTCTCGAGACCGAGTAGCGCCCGCGCGCTCGCGCATAGCTTGTGAATTGAAGGAGAGTTTCGCTGCGGCAAAAGCCGTTGCGGGCTCTCCTTTTTGTGCTCTCGATTCTGCTGCTTGGTTTTGAGCCTCGGACGAAAAGCGCGCCCT
>JAUNGO010000058.1 GCA_030524475.1 Eggerthellaceae bacterium
GAGGCCGGCGCGCTGTGCGCCGGGGAGGACGGGGCGGCGGCCGAGTCGCTCTACCGCGACGGGGTGGTGCCGGAGGCCGCGGGCGAGGCCGCCGAGCTGTGCATGGAGGCCGACGGGACGTGGTTCCGCGCGCAGGGGCTGCCCGAGGGCTCGCCCGCGAGGCTCGAGGTCAAGGCGCTCGTCGCCTACGAGGGCAAGGAGCTGCGCGGCGGCAAGGTCCGCAGGCGCGGCTGCGTGCGCCACGCGCTGGTCGGCGCGCCCTCGGAGCTGTGGGCCGAGGGCGTGGCGGCCGTGGGCAAAAGGTACGACCTGTCCAAGGTCGAGCGCGTGCACCTCGGCGCCGACGGCGAGAGGTGGTGCTCCGACGCGCAGCGCTGGCTGCCCCGCGCCGAGGTGACGGCTCACCTCGACCCCTTCCACGTCAACCGCGCCGTCCTGTCCTGCTTCCCCGACGCCAAGCTGGGCTGGGGCGTGGTCGAGGTCCTGAACGGCGGGGACAAGCGCGAGGCGGTGGCGCTGATCAGGGCGGCCGCGGGGCTCGGGCTGGCCCGGAGAGGGCAGGCGGAGCGCGTCGCCGGGTACCTGGAGGGCAACGCCGGCGCCATAGCCGTCGAGGGGCCGTCGCTCGGCACCATGGAGTCGGAGAACCAGCACCTCTACGGCGCGCGCATGGACTCCGTCCCCTGCGCGTGGTCGCCGCGCGGGGCCTCGGACATGGCGCGGATCATATCGAGGCGCGAGTCCGGGACGCCCGTCCCCAGGGCGACGCGCGAGGGCTCCATGGGCGCGCGGCGCCGCAAAAGGCGCGAGGAGAGGGAGCTTTCCCTCCTCGAGTCCCGGGGCGCGAGCGCCGGGAAGGTGGTAGAATCGGTCGGGTCGGGCTACCTCCCGCCGCACCAGGCGGACACGCGGGGGATGGACGCCGGCAAGGCCTACGCCCTGTACAGGGGCATGGCGATCCTGGATAGGGGAATCTGAGCCCCCATCAACTTTACGCCGTCTCTGTCTCATGCTGTCATATACTTTCGCGGTATTTTGTGCCATACTCTTATGTGTGGGGAAATGTGGCGTGTGCGGCATGGCGCGCGACGTGGGCGTAGGCGAAGACGAGCGTACGTGTGAAAGGCAAAGACGTTGTTCGGCGAGTTGGTAGTGGCGTATTTGTTTCTGGCCGGCGTAGGCGCTGGCGGGATGGCTGCGGCCTCGCTCGCCGATCTGGCTTTTGTGCGCGCGCCGTTTGGAGAAGCAGCTTCGCCTTCCGTTGCCGAGGCGCCGCCTGCCGAGCGTTTGGTGGCTTTTGTGCTTGCGGCGTCGGTGGGCGCTCTGGCGTTCGGCGTGGCGTGCTTGTTAGCTGATCTCGGACACATCGAGCGCGCGGCAGAGCTTTTCCTTACGACGCGGCTCACGATTATGAACGTGGGCGCATGGTCGCTTGCGGTGTTGCTGATGGTCGGGTTAGCGCTCGCATTGGTGCGTTTTATGTATCTGCCTGCCATTGGGCGCACGGTGATGACGGTGCTTGAGATTGCTGCTGTGGTGCTTTCTTTCGTGGTGGCGGTTTACGCGGGTCTGTTGTTGCAAACGCTTCCAGGCGTTCGGCTGTGGGAGTCGCCGTGCGTGCCGGTGTTGTTTGTGTTGTCGGCGGCATCGTGCGGGTGTGCGCTTATGTGCGGTGCGGCGCTTTTTGCGGGGAGTGACGAGGCGGCAAACGCTATAGTACACGTGGTTATTGTGGTCGATTCGGTCGTTCTGCTGGCAGAAGCTGTCATGGCGGCATTGTTCGTCGGTTTTGCCGCGTCGAGTGCGCATCCTGGCGTGCAGGCATCGGCGGAAAGTCTTCTGCACGGTAACGCGGCGCTTGGGTGGTGGGTCGGCTTTGTGTTGTGCGGTGTGGTTGCCCCGCTTGTCTGCGAGTGCGCCTTATGGGCACGGCGGCGTAGCGATCGGGAAGGCCCAAGTGCAATCCCCGCTGCCGCTCTTGCGATTGTTGCAGCGTTTGTGCTGGTGGGCAGCGTGAATTTGCGTTGGTCGGTCGTTGAAGCGGGGGAGCACCGCGCGCTCGAGTTGCGGGCGGTTGAAGAGAGCGCGCTTATGCCTGTCGATGGAAAGGGGCTTTTGCCGTGGTAGAGCTTGGAAAAACCATACCTGCGGGAGACCTGTTCGAGCTCGACGAAGCCTCATCCATCCCTATTTGGCTGCAGTTGAAAAATCGCTTCATATACCTCATTGTGTCGGGGTTCTATCTGCCGGGCGATCAGCTACCTACGGTGCGCGGGCTTGCCGCCGAGGTCGAGGTTAACTACAACACGGTGAGCAAGGTGTACCAAAGCCTTGAAGAGGACGGCTACATCGTGTCGAAGCGCCGGCAGGGAGCTTTTGTGGCTGACGTGTCCGACAAGCCGGGCGTATCGGCGGCTGTGACCGCCGAAATCATTACCGTCGAGTACCTCAAGCGCTGCCAGGAGCTGGGCATGTCGCTTGAGGACATCGACGCGCAGTTTACCGCCAGTTTGGTTGCGGCGAAGGCCAAGCGCGACAGGACTAACGAAGATAAAGGAGCAACGCATGGTGCGCAGGAAACGCCAAGGCGCGGGCGTGTGGTCGTATTCCCCGAACGCGGGGGCGCAAGCGGGGGCATCGGCGGGTGCGCCGACAACGACAATGACCAGCCCGAAGGCTTCGCAGCAGAACGTGCGGCCGGAAACGGGGCGTAGCCGTACCTCGCGCAACGGCGCGGTGGCGTTTACGCTGGTTATCTTCGCGCTAGGCGCGGGGCTGACGTTGGCGTGCACGCAGCTGCTCACGGGTGGCATTGGGCTGGCGGCGCTTGTCGTGGCGGTGATCGTGGGTGCGCTGGCGGCCTCGTCTATCCATGTGGTGATGGAATGGGAAAAAGCTGTGGTCATGCGTTTCGGCAAGTTCAACCGCGTGGCGGGGCCGGGGCTTGTGTTTACGTGGCCGCTCGTTGAGTTCTACACCGTGCGCATCGATCAGCGTGTGATTGCTACCTACTTCGGCGCGGAGGAAACGCTCACGTCCGACCTTGTGCCGGTGAACGTGGACGCCGTGGTGTTCTGGATGGTGTTCTCGGCGAAGAAAGCAGCTGTTGAGGTGGAGGACTACGGTGCTGCAGTGTCGTGGATGGCACAGGCCTCATTGCGCAAGGCCATCGGCCGGGCGAGCCTGTCGGAGGTGGCGTGTCGACGCGACCAACTCGATGCCGAGCTCAAAGACATGCTTGAGGAGCGTCTTTCCGAATGGGGTATTGACGTCATCGGCGTGGAGGTGCGCGACATCGTGGTGCCGCATGAACTGCAGCAGGCGATGGCGGCCGAAGCCATCGCCACGCGTGAGAGAAACGCGCGTCTTATCATGGCTGAGGCGGAAGCCGACATCTCCGATATGCTGAAAGACGCCAGCGGCAATTACGCCGACGACGTCGAGGCCATGCGCCTGCGCACCATGCACCTTGCGTACGAGAGCGTGAAGCAATCGGGCGGCACATTGGTGATTCCCAGCGCCTTCAGCGAAGGATTCACGGGCATGGGCGCTGGTGCTGGCGACGGTTCGAGCGCGGATGCTATCGCAGGCGCAGCAGTCGGGAATGTGCCCAAAATGAAGTAGCGTAGTGGAGCTTCCGAGAAAACGCACGTCAGGGAACGACTGGTGAGGCACGCAAAAGCTGTCATACTTTGTCATATATTTTTCTTGACAAGCTATGACAGAGTATGACAAACTATGACACAAAGAATCGGCCGGTTCTGACATAGAGGGGTTCGGGAAACACTCGTTGCGTGAAGCTTTGCTGCGTGGCATTGCGGCGTTCGGCGTGACACCTCCCGCGCCCAAGCATTCTCAACGAGGAATGGAGGAGGAGTTATGTCAGAAGCGAAAAGCGTGCAAGAAGGCCAGTGTCAAACTGATCGGCCGCAATTCGACCAGTTGCACGTCACTCATCTTGATGCTGCCCAACCTAGGCATCATACGCTCACACGTCGCAGCTTTCTGAAAACCACGGCGGCAGTAGCAGGCACGGCGGCTGTCGCAGGAGGAACAAGCTTGACAGCGCTGGCGGCAACCGGCGACGATCAGGACGCAGCTAGCGACGAGGTGAAGATTTATCATGGATCATGTCGCGGAACATGCAATTTTGGCTGCGCATTCTGGGGGTATGTTCGCAACGGGTACTTGTGTAAAGTGAGGCCTTCTGAATTTCCCGAAGAACGCTACACGGGGTCGTGTCTCAAGGGCTTCAGCCATCCGAGCAGAATATATAGCCCCCATCGTGTTCGCTATCCGTTGAAGCGAGTTGGAGAACGAGGCGCTGGCGAATGGGAGCGTATCAGCTGGGATCAAGCTATTGATGAAATCGGTAGCAAGCTGTGCGAGATACGTGACACGTACGGCGGAAAAGCGATTATGTTCGATTCGCAGAACGGAAATTCCGCGAGCGTCAATGGGCAAGGAACGATGATGAAGCGTCTTGCGGCCTGCTTTGGCGGAACGTCAATCGCTAATATGTATGATCGCGGAAGCGCTCATGGAATGTATCGTGTTTTCCAATGCGGCGACCATCAGTACGGGAACGAGCCGCTCGCCCTCTTAGATTCAAAACTTATTATCATGTGGGGAACAAACCCTGTTTTCTGCGGTCCGCAAAGATGGCGTTTTATCGAATGGGCTCGCCGTGAAAATGGAGCCAAGCTTGTTTCGATTGACCCGAATGTGTCGGCTACCGCTCAAAAATGCGATTGGCATATTCCTATCAAGCCTGGTAGTGATGCTGCCTTGGTTCTGGCTATGGCGAACCAGATCGTGCAGCGGGGTCTCATCGACCAGGACTTCGTGATGAATCGCACTAATGCGCCTTTCCTTGTTCGTCGCGATAACGGGAAGATGTACAAAAACGTCGACGAAACGAAAACGAGCCCTGCGGAAAACTACTACGTATACGACGAAGCGACTGGTCGCGTCTGCCTGTTCGGAGAAGCCTCAAGCGTTGCGCTCGAGGCGAGCGGCGTCGACCATGAAGGAGTTCAACTTGATACGGTGTACACGCTTCTGAAGGAGCACCTGTCTTCCTATACGTTTGAATATGCGGAAGAGGTGACGAAGGTTCCCGTAGAGACGATAGAGAAGCTTATCGATCTATACGTGACGACGGGGCCTGTTGACATTGAGCTTATGTACGGCATGGATCACTACAACAACAAAGCTCATGATTATCAGGCGCTTGCCGTTATGCAGGCTTTGACGGGCAATTTGGCTAAGAGGGGCGCCGGGGTGTCGGGCCTTTTGAGCATGCCTAATCCTACGAATCTTGCGGGAATCAATACGTTTGAGGGTGCGGTTAAGTCGACATCCATTCCGGCTTTCCATATTTACGACGTATGGCGCGACCAAGAGTACAAAGGGGAGCCTTATCCTTTGAAAGCGTTTCTCGTCTCTTCCGCTAATCCCGTGAGCAACTATGCCGAGCAAGGTAGATGGTTCACCGATGTTTATCCCAACATGGAGTTGTTTGTGTCTCTCGATTTGGAGATGAGCGACACGGCTCGTTATGCGGATTATGTTTTGCCTTCTGCCTGGTGGTGGGAGAACTACGACGTGAGATCCAACGTGCACAACATGCCGTTTCTTCAGATACAAGAGAGGGCCATCGAGCCTGTTGGCGAGGCTAAGCCCGACTCGGAAATCATATCCCTGATTGGACGCGCCATGGGATACGAAGATCGCTTCCCTGCGGAATACAAGGAAGAAGACTGGGTGAAGATCGCTATGGAGGCAAAGAATCTTAAGGAAAAAGGCATCACGTTAGAGCGGTTGCAAGAAGAAAAGATTGTCCGTGCTATCGGCGATGCGAATGATGAGCCAATTATAAAAGGGCGGAAATTCTTCCCTTACGATACCGCGCACGATCGCGTAATGCTCTATTGGGAGGACCCGAAGCCGCGCGTTGACTATGGGCAAAAAGTATCCGAAGAACTCCTAAGGAAGAACCGTTTGCCATTTTTCGAGGAGCCCACTGAAGCTTGGGATACAAACCCTCTTCACGAGAAATACCCGCTGGTCTTTCTCTCGAATCCTGACAGGTGGCGTACCCATACTCAATTCCCCGATACTCCTATTCTTAAGGAGCTTGACCCCGAGCCGCTTTGCCGTATGTGCGCCGCTGAGGCAGAGAAGCGAGGCATAAAAGCAGGGGATATTGTTGAAGTCTACAACGATCGAGGTCACGCTGTTTGCAAGGCGTCGATCCATAACGGTTTGGCAGAAGGGCTGGTCTGGATTCCCAAAGGTTGGCAACGTCATCAATTTATCGCTGGAGGCTACCAGGAATTAACCAGCGCAGTGTTCGACCCTATCACAGTGGGAGGGTCGTGGACGGACACATTGGTCGAAGTGAGGAAGTGGGAAGGGTGTGATGCCCAATGAGTCGCTACGGTTTTGCCATCGATAAAAAGTTGTGCATCGGTTGTCACACCTGCGCTGTGGCTTGTAAGGGAGAGAATGGACTTCCGAACAATGTCTGGTGGAACAGAACGCTAACGAATGGCGGTGACGAAATGGACACGCCTGCTGGTGAATATCCCAACACGACGATTAGCTATGTTCCGGTTGCATGCCAGCATTGTGAGAACCCGGCGTGCGTGAAGGTATGTCCAGTGGGCGCCACTTACAAGGATGAAGGAACAGGCGCTGTGCGCCAGGATTACGACAAGTGCATCGGCTGTCGCATGTGCATGGCGGCTTGTCCTTATACGGGCGTTCGGTCATTTAACTGGGAGGAGCCCGCGTATTATTACGATGTGACGTTGGGCGACCCTGACGTTCCGAAGCACCAAAAGCACACGGTTGAGAAATGCACGATGTGCTGGCATCGCATTGCTCGCGGAGAGCAGCCTGCTTGTATCGGAGTGTGTCCTGTGCGGGCTCGCTTCTGGGGCGACTTGGACGATCCTGATTCCGAGGTTTCTCAGTTAATTCGCGAGCGTTCGTGCGAGCAACTTCTGCCTGAAGAGGGCACGAAGCCGTCTGTCTACTATCTCGTCTAGGCGGAAAGGACTAAAAAATGACTGAAAACGTTTCGGCCGCTTCTGCGGTCAAGGCTCCTGCTGCCAAATTCGGGGGCGGAAAGCTGACAGTTGCCATTGCGGTGTGCGCGGTGCTTGTGGCTGCGGGCGTGGCTCTGTGGATGGCGCAGCTCGCGGGCGGCATGGTGCAGACGGGCATGCGCAACCTGGACTCCTGGGGCCTCTACATCACGTGCTTTATGTTCTTCGTGGGCCTGAGCGCGGGCGGCCTCATCATCAGCTCGGTGCCCAAGGCGTTCGGGCTCCCGGGCTTCGGCGGCATCTCCAAGGTGGCCGTGATGACGTCCATCGCCTGCACGGTGGCGGCCATCGGCTTCGTGGTGGTGGACCTGGGGCAGCCCCTGCGCCTGTGGGAGCTGTTCGCGTACTCGAACCTGGGGTCGCCGCTGATGTGGGACATTCTGGTTCTGGGTACGTATCTGATCCTGTCGTGCGTGTACCTGTGGGCGCAGTTGCGTGCCGAGCGGGGTGTGATGTCCCACGTTGCCCTGCGCGTGATCAGCGTGGTGGCGCTGGTCGTTGCCGTGCTCGTGCACTCCGTGACGGCGTGGATCTTCGGCCTGCAGCAAGGCCGCGAGATGTGGCACACGGCGCTTTTGGGCCCATGGTTCGTGTCCTCGGCGCTCGTGTGCGGCACGGCGCTGGTGCTGGTGGCGTGCGTGGCGCTGCGCCGCGCGGGCTATCTGGGGTTCGCGCGCGAGAACGAGGTGAAGCTGGCGAAGCTTCTGGGCGCGTTCGTGTGCGTCGATTTGTACTTCTTCGGGTGCGACCTCTTGACCGAGGCGTTCCCGCAGGGAAGCGGCATGGAGGTCGTGCAGATGCTCGTGTCCGGGCAGCTCGCGCCGTTCTTCTGGGTTGAGGTCGTCGGCTGCGCGGTGTGCGCCGCGATCTGCTTCGCGCCCAAGCTGCGCACGACGCCGCTTCTGGTGGTCGCCTCGCTGCTGGCGATCGTCGGCATCTTCTGCAAGCGCGTGCAGCTGCTCGTGGGCGGCTTCCAGGTTGCGAACATCGACATGGCGGGCGTGGTGACCCCCATGACGGTGACCAACTGGGAGGCGGGGCTCGCCGGCGCCTACGAGGGCATGGTCTACTGGCCGCAGCCCATCGAGTTCGGCGTGGCGCTCGGCGTGGTGGCGCTCGCGGCCCTCATCTTCCTTTTGGGCCTGAAGTTCCTGCCGCTGAAGCCGGTGGAGAGCGAGAAATAGGTTTCTCACGACCCTTGCGTCTTCTTCCGTTTGCGTCCCGGCTGCTCGTCCCCTCTGCGGTCGGGACGCCCCTTCAGAAAGGACTCTCCGCATGAAAGGCATGAGAAAGGTTGCCTTGACGGTGGCCGTGCTTGCGGCGGCCTGCGCGGTTGTGCTCGGCGTTGGGTTCGCCGTCGAACCCGAAAGCGGCGTGCGTGCCATCGAGCCTTCGTCACCGTGTCCTGCGACCGCCTGCGCATCGGGCGCGTGCCACGGCTTTGCTGACGTGCCCCAACCCGACGGTGTGCACGAGATGACTTGCCCCGAGGCGGGTTGCGCCAGCGTGGAGTGCCACGCGTGGGAGTCGCTCGTCGGGCGCTATCACCAGGCATCCGACGCGAGCCTGAACCTGTGGCTGTTGATGCCCGCAGCGCTTATGGCAGCTGTGTACGCGCTTGCTGCAGCATCGAGGAAGGGGGTGCGTCGTGAAAAGAAGTAAGCTTGTTCTCGACGTTGCTGCGCTGGTGACCTACGCTGTGGCGGCGGCACCCTTTCTTACGGGCGTCTCAGCACATGAGTTCGTCGGTGTCGGTGCATTTTTGGTTATGGCTGCTCACCTTGTCGCGGGGTGCGACGGTCTGGCTGGTCGCCACAACGGCGTTCGCGCGGTGGTGAACGCGGTGTTGCTCGTGTCGCTTTGCGCGTGCGTCGTGTCGGGCGTCATGGTGTCGGGGATGCTGCTTCCGCTGCTCGGCATATACGCGACGGGGTATTTCTTTTGGAATCCGCTTCATGCCGTAAGCGCGAAGGTGCTGCTGGCCGCAATATTGGTTCACTGCGTGATACACGCACCCGCCGTGTTCTCGCGGCTGCGGAGGCGCGGCGCGGAGAAGTTCGATGCGCGCGGGCGTGCCGTCGATGCGGCCGAGGTGAGAGTGCGTGGCGCTTCTCAGGATGAGGTGCGGGCGCGCGGCGTTGATGTTGACAATCCTTCTGGCAAGGAGGTTTCGGTATGACGGTTTCTGCGGATGTGTGGCAGACACGGGCGGCTTTGTGCGAGTTGCTGGCTTTGGGCTTTCGCTACCCCGAGGGCGACGATCTTACGCAGGCGGTGGCCTCGGGGGAGTGGATCGACGCGGCGCGCGAGATTGCTGAGGCGTTGGGATTGGACTGGGTGCCTTCCGAGCTGCTTACTGATGGCGTTGGTGACGCCGATGCCTGCGGCGTTGGTGGTCTCGGTAGCGACGGTGCTGCCATTGAGCCCCCCTCTGCTTCCGATCTTGCTGATGTCTCCTCGCTGCGCACGACCCTGCGCGCGGAGGCAACGCGGCTGTTCGTGGGCGCGCCCGACCCCGAGGTCTCGCCCTACGAGGGCGTATGGCGGGCAGCCGACGACGGCGTGCAGGCGCTTTTGTTCGTGAACCCGCACTCGATGGCGGTCGAGCGGTTCATGAAGGAGTGCGGCCTTGGTCGGCCTGAAGGCACCAACGAGCCGCTCGACGCCCTGTGGACCGAGCTTGAGTTTCTCCAGCTTGTTTGCATGTTCGAAAGCGGTATGACCGAACCGCCCGAGGGCGCGCGCCTTGCGGAAGGCGACAGCTGGGCGGCGGTATATGAGCGTTTTCTTGCGGAGCACGTGCTCACATGGGCGCCGCGCTTTGCCGAGAAGGTTCGCGCCACCGCGCGTGTCTCGTTCTACCGAGAGACCGCTGACCTTCTCGCGGCGTTTATGAAGGCTGCGGCGCAACGCGTCGTCAAGCATTGCTGAATCAGCGTTGAGGACATGCCCATTCCACTTACATGAAGAAAGACCGCCTTCGGGCGGTCTTTCTTGCGACGTGAGAACAACTGCCAGCCGGGCTGGTCGTCGCCTTCGAAAAAAGAAAGCAGATAACGACACCGCCCTTCCGGGGTGCGCGTAAATTCCCCCTTGTGCGCCTGCACCCCTTCTGCTAACATACTCGAATCGACACCGACAAGGCGGTGGCGCTTGGTGTGCCCGACGGGGCACGCGGCGGCAAGCGGGCGGCGGCAAACGCAAGTCCTGGTCGCATCCAAGCGCAAGTACCTGGCGGCTCCGCCGACGCGCGAAACCCATGCGCGGGCGAGGGCTGCGCGGCTTCAGTACCGCAGGCCTGACAAGCAGGTCATTCGAGAGCCAAACACGTGGTTTGTTGGTTTTGTGCGCTCTTAGCAAATTTTTCTTCACATTCCCCAAACATTCTGATAGCATTTACGGTCGCTGTTTACTGACTACTCGCAAAGAGAGGGCGGCTTTGGCTAAAGAAGACGTTATCGAGCTCGAAGGCACGGTGCTTGAGGCATTGCCCAACGCCATGTTCAACGTCGAACTTGAGAATGGGCACAAAATTCTGGCCCACATTTCCGGCAAGATGCGCATGCACTACATCAAGATTTTGCCGGGCGACAAAGTAACCGTCGAGTTGTCTGTTTACGACCTGAATCGCGGGCGCATCACCTACCGATTCAAGTAATCCAGCTGAAAACTATCGTCTGCGGCTGGGCGTTTAAGTATAGAGCAAACCGCATAACCGAAAGGAAAGCAACATGAAGGTACGTCCTTCGGTCAAGAAAATGTGCGACAAGTGCAAGATCATCCGACGCCACGGCAAGGTGCTCGTCATCTGCGAGAACCCGCGCCATAAGCAGCGTCAGGGCTAGGAAGAAAGGAAACTAAGAACATGGCACGTCTTGTTGGTGTCGATCTTCCTCGCGACAAGCGCATTGAGATCGCCTTGACCTACATCTACGGCATTGGCCTGACCACCTCGAAGAAGGTTCTCGCTGAGACGGGCGTCAACCCCGACACGCGCGTGAAGGACCTCTCCGAGGAGGACCTTGGCAAGCTGCGCGACTACATCCAGGCCAACCTCCACGTCGAGGGCGACCTGCACCGCGAAGTTTCCCAGAACGTCAAGCGCCTCATGGAGATCGGCTGCTACCGTGGCCTGCGCCACCGCAAGGGTCTGCCCGTCCGCGGTCAGCGCACGCATACGAATGCCCGCACCCGCAAGGGTCCGCGCAAGCAAATCGGCGGCAAGAAGAAGTAGTGAGGTAGCGAAGTGGCTAAGAAACAAGTGCGTACGACGCGCATCAAGCGTTCCGAGCGTAAGAACATTGCCGTGGGCGCTGCTCACATCAAGTCTACGTTCAACAATACCATCGTCAGCATCACCGATCCCCAGGGTAATGTGATCTCTTGGCAGTCCGCCGGCACCGTCGGCTTCAAGGGCTCCCGCAAGTCCACGCCGTTCGCGGCGCAGATGGCTGCGGAAGCTGCTGCCAAAACGGCAATGGAGCACGGCCTGCGCAAGGTGTCCGTGTTCGTGAAGGGCCCGGGCTCCGGCCGCGAGACGGCTATCCGCTCGCTGCAGGCCGCCGGTCTGGAGATTGCCAGCATTCAGGATTGCACTCCCATCCCGCACAACGGTTGCCGTCCGCGCAAGCGTCGTCGCGTGTAACGAAAGGATCGATATTTATGGCTCGTTATACTGGAGCGGACTGCCGTCTGTGCCGTCGCGAAGGCGCGAAGCTCTTTCTGAAGGGCGACCGCTGCTACAGCGAGAAGTGCGCAATGGAGCGCCGCAACTACGCGCCGGGCGAGGCCGGCAAGAAGCGCGTGAAGGAATCTGAGTACCGCATGCAGCTGCGTGAGAAGCAGAAGACCAAGCGCATCTACGGCGTCCTCGAGAAGCAGTTCCGTCATTACTATCACCTCGCCAACGGCCAGCAGGGCATCACCGGCGAGAACCTCCTGCGTCTGCTCGAGTCCCGTCTCGACAACGTGGTGTATCGTCTCGGCTTCGCGAAGTCGCGCGCCGAGGCTCGTCAGCAGGTTCGTCACGGTCACATTCAGGTGAACGGCCGCCGCGTCGACATCCCGTCGTTCCGCGTGCGTCCGGGCGACCTCGTGTCGGTGGCTCCGAAGGCCAAGGACATGCTCGTGATCAAGAGCGCTCTGATCTCCAACGAGCGCACTCAGGTTCCGGCTTGGCTCGAGGTTGACATCGAGAAGCTGCAAGGCAGCGTGCTGGCTCTTCCGCAGCGCGATCAGATCGATTCCGACATTCGCGAACAGCTCATCGTCGAACTTTACTCGAAATAATCGTAGCGAAGTAAGGAGGCTACTCACACATGACAGAGTTCATGAGGCCGACTGTTACAACGGAAGAAGTAAACGACACGGTAGCTCGTTACATCGTGGAACCCCTCGAGCGCGGCTACGGCAACACGCTGGGCAACTCCATGCGTCGCGTGCTGCTGTCCTCGCTGGATGGCGCGAAGGCAACCGCCATCCAGATCGAAGGCGTGCAGCATGAGTTCACGACCGCCGAGGGCGTCATCGAGGACATCACCGACATCGTGCTGAACGTGAAGGGCTTGGTGTTCGCCGCCCTCACCGAGGACATCGAAGAGGCCACCGCGCACGTGCTCGCCGAGGGCCCGTGCACCGTTACCGGTGCCGACCTCGAGGTGCCCACCGAGTTCTCGCTGGTCAACCCCGAGCACGTGATCGCCACGGTCGCCGACGGCGGCACGCTCGACATGACCATCCGCATCGGTGTGGGCCGCGGCTACGTTTCCGCTGAGCGCAACAAGCGCACCGAGGATCCGATCGGCGTCATCCACGTCGACTCGCTGTTCTCGCCCGTGCGCCGTTGCACCATGAACGTGACCGACACCCGCGTGGGCCAGCGCACCGACTACGACAAGCTGGTTCTCGAGGTGGAAACCGACGGCTCCGTTACTCCGACTGAGGCTGTGTGCCGCGCCGCGAACATCATCAATCAGTACATGGGTGCGTTCCTGAGCCTGTCCGAGGCGTCGAGCGAGGAAGAGGGCGAGGTTCCCTCCATCTTCGCGCCGGAGGGCCAGGAGTCCAACGCCGAGCTTGACAAGCAGATCGAGGACTTGGACCTGTCGGTTCGCTCCTACAACTGCTTGAAGCGCGCGGGCATCCACTCGGTGCGCCAGCTGGTCGAGTTCTCCGAGAACGACCTGCTCAACATCAGAAACTTTGGTGCGAAGTCCATCGAGGAAGTGAAGGACAAGCTTATCTCTATGGACCTCAATTTGAAGCTTTAGGAGACTGGAAACTATGAGACACAATGTGAAAGGGCGCAAGCTGGGCACCGACTGGAGCCACACCAAGGCCATGAAGCGCAGCCTGGTCCAAGCCCTGTTCCTGAACGATCGCATTAAGACGATCGAGTCGCGCGCCAAGGAGATTCGCCCTGACGTCGACAAGATCATCACCTGGGCGAAGAAAGGCGACCTGCATTCCCGCCGTCTTGCCATTGCCTACCTGAACGACAAGGAGCTCGTGCGCGAGATCTTCGAGAAGGTCGAGCAGGGCATGTTCAAGGATCGTCCGGGCGGCTACACCCGCATCATGAAGCTCGGTCCGCGCAAGGGCGACGGCGCTCCCATGGTCATCATGGAGCTTGTGACCGAGCCGGTGCGCTTCAAGAAGGACGCCGAGAAGGCCGAGGAGAAGCCGGCGAAGAAAAAGGCTGCTCCGAAGAAGGTCGAGGCCGTCGAGGCTAAGGCCGAGGCTGCCGAAGAGACTGCCGAGGAAGTCGTCGAGGCGGAAGTTGCCGCCGAGGAGACGCCCGAGGCTGAGGCCGTCGAGGCTGCCGCTGAGGAAACCGCCGAGGTTGCCGAGGCTGAGGCTGCTGACGAAGCCGCCGAGGAGAAGAAGGCGGAGTAACACTTCCGCTGGAACGCTCGAATTTGTGGGGGTTGCAAGCCGTGCTGGCTTGCAACCCCTTTTTGGTTGTGGGAGCGGGGGCGGGCGGTGAACACAGCGGGCGAGCGCGGGAGCGAGCGCGCGTGTTCGCCGCCCCTGTGCTCGCCCCTCCACCCCGCACCTCACTTCATCCCGCACAGCCCCTCGCCGCCAAAAATGACGGAGGGGGGTTAATAGTTGCTTGAATCTTCAATCTAAATGCAACGCCCCGGAGCGGGCAGCGGCCCACGGCCC
>JAUNGO010000059.1:0-2816 GCA_030524475.1 Eggerthellaceae bacterium
CCTTCGCCGCGCGGGCGCGGGCGCGGGCTTCCGCCTTCTCGCGCTCGACGCGCTCCTTCTCAGACTCGATCTGCGCGGAAAGCGATTCAAACGCCGAGCTCACGGGCGCCTTCTTGAGCGGCTTTTTCGACGCCGAGGCGTCGTTCGCCGCGTCGCGCGCGCCCTCGGCACGCTTGACGCGCGCCGCCTCGCGCTCGGCGAGCTCCTTTTCCACCGCCGCGCGGCGGGCGGCCTCTTCCTCGGCCTTCTTGCGGGCGGCCTCTTCCTGCTCCTTTTTGAGCGCCGCCTCCTCCTCGGCCGCAAGCTGACCCGCGCGCTGCTTGATCTCGGGCGCGAGGTTCTTGCGGATCTTGTCGACGTAGGCATCGGCGAGCATGCTGGCATGCGACTTCGCCGGGATCTTCATCTCGTGAAGGCGATCGAGCAATTCCTTGCTCGTCATGTCGAACTCCTTCGCCAACTCATGTACACGCATGCTGGCCATATATCACTCCTCCGTCTTGTCGGCAACGCTTTTGTCGGCCACGCCGTCGCTGCCGCCTGCGCACGCGAACTCGCGCGCGATCTTCTCGTAGTCTTGCTCCGTCAGCTTGGTGCGGAACGCACGGTCGAACTTGTGCGCCGCACGCGCGCGCTCGAAGCACGCGGCCGAGCACACGTAGGCGCCGCGCCCGGGCGCGCGGCCCGTCGGGTCGAAGGCGACGACGCCCGACGAGTCGCGCACGACGCGATGCAGGCTGGTCTTGCCCGCCTGCGCTCCGCAACCGATGCAGCTGCGCTGCCGCTTCTTCGTCTCCTGCATCTTAACGCCTCCGTGCCCGCGTCAGCGCTTTACGCTTCTTCGAGATCGGCGTGAATGCCGCAGTAGCGGCTGTTCGGGCGCGCATGGTTGCGGCAGCGGACGCCGTTCTCGTCCTCGTAGATGCAGAAGTCGTCGGCCTCGTCCTCCTCGTCGATCAGCGTTTCCGCCTCAACGGGGGCAAGCGCGAAGCTGGCGGACTTGATGTCGATGTGCCAGCCGGTCAGGCGCGCGGCCAAGCGCGCGTTTTGGCCCTCCTTGCCGATGGCGAGCGAAAGCTGGTCGTCGGGAACCACGACGGTGGCGTAGTGGTTGGACTCGTCGATGCTCACGTGCGACACCTTCGCGGGCGACAGCGCGTTGGCGACGTAGATCGCCGGGTCGTCGTTCCACTGGATGACGTCTACGCGCTCGTTGCGCAGCTCCTCGACCACCATGCGCACGCGGCTGCCCTTCGGCCCCACGCAGGCGCCCACCGGGTCGAGGTTCGCCTCGCGGCTCGCCACCGCAACCTTGCTGCGCGCGCCGGGCTCGCGGGCGATCGACTTGATCTCGACCACGCCGTCATAGATCTCGGGAACCTCGATCTCGAACAGGCGGCGAATGAGGTCGGGATGGGTGCGCGACACCACGATGGCGGGCTTGGCCTGCTCGCCGCGCGTGCGCGGGGCGTCGGCGTTCGGGTCGCGCACGTCGATGATCAGCACCTTCAGGCGCTGGTTGTGGCGATAGTGCTCGTTGGCCGGGCGCTCGTTGCGCTCGTCGGGCGAGCGCTTCACGTCGTAGTGCGGAAGCTCCGCCTCAACGCCGTCGCGGATCTTGATGATGGTGAACTCGGGCGTTCCCTGCAAAACCGTGCCGGTGACCAGGTCGCCCACGCGGTCGGAGAACTCCTCGTAGATGGACTGGCGACCCGCGTCGCGCACGATCGAGGAGATCACGCTCTTGGCGTTTTGCGCGGCGATGCGGCTCACGTCGGCCGGGGTGACGTCGCGCTCCTCGAACTCGGAGTACTCGCCCGTTTCCTCGTCGGGCTCGCCCACCGGCACCATCTCGTAGACGTAGATCTTGCCCGTTTGGCGGTCGATGGTCACGCGCGCGTCCCACTCGAGGTCCAAGATGCGCTCGTAGCTCTTGGCGAGCGACTGCTCCAAACGCTCGATCAGGTAGAACTCGTCGATCTTGCGCTCATGGGCCAGCGCCTGCAAAGCCTCGATCAATTCCGAAGTTGCCATTCTGCTCGCTTTCCTTCCTCTATGCCTTCTTTGGGTTGAAGTCGATCTCGCCCTTGGTTCGGGCGCGTTTGATAAGGTCGATCGGCAGCGACACGCGCTCGCCGTCGACGTCGACAAGGACGTTTTCGCCCTCGATGCCGGCAAGTTTTCCCGCAAACGAGCTGCGCCCCGCAACCGGCTGCGTGGTTTTCACCACCGCCGCCTCGCCCGAAAAGCGCGCGAAGTGCTCAAGCGTGCGCAGCGGCCGGTCGATGCCCGGGGAAGACACCTCGAGCACGTAAGCGCCGGGGAACGGGTCGATCTCGTCGAGGATGTCGCCCATCCATTTCTGGGTTGCCGCCAACACGTCGAAGCTCACGCCGCCTTCCGCGTCGACGTACACGCGGATGGTCGGGGACTTCTTCGCCCCTACCACCTCGACGGTGACGATCTCGACGCCCTCTTGCGCCGCGCGCGGTTCAAGCGCCGCAAGCAGCGATTCCTCTTTGCGTGTGAGCACGGCCACCTCCTTGACACTCGCCCGTCTTGCCCTTGCCTGCGCCTTGGCCCTAACAACAAAAGAAAGCGGGACAAGCCCACTTTCCTCAAACGTCGAAAAGTTGTAGAGCGCCGCAGCGCATCAGTGAACGTATAGTAGCACGAAGTGGAAAGAAAAGATAGGGGCATCGGGCAAGTTTTTCGCGCGGCGCAGAACACGGGAGAACTGCCGCAATCGGGCGAACACGGAGGCATAGCCCAGCGAACGCGGGGACGTAGCCCATTTCACAGAAACCGCGAAAACG
>JAUNGO010000059.1:2826-14099 GCA_030524475.1 Eggerthellaceae bacterium
GCCCACCAGGGAGCAAACCCCCCGCAAACGGGGGTACTTCCCCCTGTTCACTGAACCGGCGAACAGGGCTACGTCCCCGCGTTCGCCCCACCCCGCGCTTGCGTCCCGTCCCTTCGCGCCTTCGCCCTACTCCGCCTCCGTTTCCTCGTCCTCGAAAACGTCGTTTCCCTGGTAGGTCATGACGAACTGGATGAAGTCCTTCACGGCGCGCGAGTGGGCGTGCTTTTTGTTGTACACCATGTAAATGTGGTAGAACCGCTCGGGAACCTCGTCGATCTTGACGAGCCGCACGTTCGAGAACAGGCGCAGCGCCAACGAGTCGAGCATGATCGAGCCGACCACCGGCGAGCTGAAGGAGATGAACGAGCCCATCGACACGTCGTCGTCGTAAACCTGCTTGACGTTGTCGACCCCGTTGTCCTGGAAGAGCTTGAACACCATTTCCCCAATGGGCGCGCCGCGACGGTAGCTGTACAAGTCGAGGTTGCGCAGCTCGGAGAAGCTCACGCTCTCGCGCCGGGCAAGCGGGTGGTCCTCGCGCACGCACAGCTTCAACTCGCGCGAGGTAACAGGATAGAACACCAGGTCGCCCTCGTTCTCGCGCTTGCCGCAAAACGCCACGTCGAGCGAGCCTTTGCGCAGCTGGTCGAGCAGGTAGTTGGTAAACCCTTGGAAGGTTTTCATGAGCACGGCGTTGTTCGACACCTTGATGTAGTCGTTCACCAGCGACGGCAGGTAGTCGTCTTGGATGGTGAAGGTGGTGCCCATGTTCACCGAGCCCACGGCGGAATGTTCGCGATCGCGCACCGCCGCCACACCGTCGTCGAGCGCGCGCAGCGCCAGGCACACGTGCTCGTAGAAGATCTCGCCTTGCGACGTCAGCTTCACCGAGCGGCCGCTCCGCTCGAACAGCGGCACCTCAAGCTCGCTTTCGAGCGACGAGATGGCACCCGAGAGCGTGGGCTGCGTGATGAAGAGCTCCTGCGCGGCGCGCGTGTAATGGAGCACCTCGGCAAGCTTCTTAAAGTAGTGCAGCTGTGAAAGATTCATGGGTACCTCCCACCTCCCCCCGAGGATGATCGTCCCCGAAAGGGCAGGCTTAGCGTTATGTGCTCGGGCTTTTTAGTGAATTCGCTTGCAAGCTCGGACGCGATTTATTTTGATTCTAATTCACAACATTCCAATGCATCCATAGAAAGAAACTATATAAGCAGTTCCGATGGCTCTTCGCATCTGCATCAAGCCGGAGAACGGGAAAGGGACGGCCCGCCAAGGCCGCCCCGTCCCGCATCAAGAACGCTTGAGCGTTACTCGGTCCACTCGGACTTGTACTTCTTCGCGTCGGCGAACACGAACAGCCCGAGCAGCAAAATGACCACCAGCATGACCAGGCCCACGATGAACACCGCGTCGAAGCCGAAGCTCGAGCCGATCCAAGCCCAGATCATCGAGGCGAAGGCCGCGATCAGGTTGAACACGGTGGAAACGCGCGAGTAGATGAGCGAGTACTCGCGCGTGCCGAACGACTGGCGCACGACCACCGGCACGAGCACCACGGCCGTGGCGTAGCAGCCGCCGAAGATGAACGCGCCCACGTAGAGCACGTACTCGGAGAACACACCGAACCAGCACAGCAGGATGCCCGCGACGCCCGCCGCGAAGGCGAAGACAAGCGCGCCCTTCGCGCTCTTGTCGGCCACCGCGCCCAGCGTCACCTTGAAGATGGCCTGGCCCACCATCATGACCGTGGTCATGATGCCGCCGACCACCACCACGTCGAACGCCACGTCGGTGAGCGACTTGGTGTAGGTGGGGAACTGCATGGCGATGAGGATGGCGATGTTGATGATGCCGGCGAACACGCACACGGCGTAAAACGCGGGCGTCTTCATGGCGCGCTTGGCGGACAGGCCCGTGGGCTTCACGGCCTTGCCCGCGTTGGCGGCAGCGGCGGCGGCGCCGTAGGGAGCCAAGCCGCAGTCCTCGGGGCTGTTGCGCACGCAGAACAGCGTGAACGGCAGCGAGGTGACGAGCGCGATGACCGCCCAGATGAGATAGATGGTATGGAAGTCCATGCCGCTCGTGCGCAGCGCGGTGAACACCGCCGACCACAGCGCGCCGCCGATGCCGGTAAACGCCATGCACAAGCCGATGAAGAAGCCGGCGCGATCGGCGAACCAGCGGTTGATGAGCGTGGGAACCGCGAGCCACAAAAGGGTGATCTCGCCCAAGCCCAGCATGACGGCCGCCACGTAGAACAGCACGATGGTGTTCGAGAAGCTCATGAGCACAAACGCCGCGCCCACGAGAAGGGCGGAGCCGGACAGCAGGATGCGAATATCCATCGTTTGCAGCAGCTTGCCCGCAAACGGGGAAGCAACGGTCATCGTGAGGTACATCACCGTGACGTACATGGCGAACGCCGTCGTCTCGACGCCGAGCCCCTCGGCTACCACCGGCTGAAACAGGCCCCACGTGGAAAAGCACAAAGCCGAGCAGCCGAACGTGATCATGATGCCCGTGAGCACCACGAGAAGGTGGCGAACGCTCATCTTCTCTTTAGTCGTCGAAGCCAAAACTTACCTCCTTGTCGCAAGGTCAATCATTAAGCGCAAACTTAGAACCCCTGATTAAGCCAACCGGACAAGGTTGCTCGTAAAACCCTGCCCGCTTATGTTGTACCCTACGGTCAAGGTCGCGAAAACGGGCAGAATCGCCGTTTTTAGCCGTATTTTGAAAGATAAAGTGGGCAAATATTAATTTATGAGTAAGTATTGGCAAGAATTATGGGTGATAGAAAACCGATAAGCGGTATCTATCACCCATATCTGTCGCTGTATCGAGAATTCGAAACGGTCAAATATTAGAATTCGCGGTACTTCTCCATGATGAGCGGCGCAGAAATATACACCATGATCTGGTCGGTGCCCTCGGCGATTTGGTTGCCGCGGCAGTCGCGCCAGATGCGGCTCACGCGCGAGCTTTCCGTGTAGCCGAGGCCGCCGAGGATCTGCATGGCGTCGGTGGCAACCTCGACCGCCGCCTGCGGCACGTAGCGCTTCATGAGCGACACCGAGAGGCGCTTGTCGTCGGCGTTGTCGTCGACGGCGCACGCCGCCCGATACAGCATCGCGCGCATGTTCTGCAGGCGCACCTCCATGTCGGTGAGCATCGTCTCGATCTGCTGGAAGCGGCTCACCTGCACGCCGAACGCCTTGCGCGAGCGCGCGTGCGCCACGGCGTCTTCCATGGCGGCCTGCGCCATGCCGAGCGACGAGGCGCACAGAAGCACGCGCCCGTACTCGAGCAGCTGGAACAGGCGGCGGAAGTCGCCCTCCTCGCCCGAGACGCGCCATTCGGGCAAAAGCTCGACGTCTTGGAAGGACAGCGAGGCGAACGGCAGCATGGACTGGCCGATCTTGTTCACGGGCACCGCCGCGATGCCCTTCGCGTGCCTCGGCACGAGCCAAAGCGCGAGCGCGGGGTACTTGTCGGAGGTCTGCGCGTCGCGGTCGATCGCCGCCACCAGGATGGAGGGCGCGTACTCGCCGTTGTTCACGTAGGATTTGCGGCCGTTCAGGATGATCTTGCCGTCGACGGTTTGCGTGGAGGTCTTCATGCTCATGACGTCGGAGCCGCCGTCGGGCTCGGAGATGGCGAGCGCGAACATGAGGCGCCCCGTCTCGCGGTAGTCGGAAAGCACCGCGTCGGTGCTGCCGTCGGTGGCGAGCCCGTCGATGATGTGCAGGTTGAACAGGTCGTTCTGGAACGGCAGCGTGGCGCCCGCGCAGCGCGAGAGCTCCTCCACGATGAGCACCTGCTCGAACAGGCTGTGCGCGACGGCCGATCCTTGGGAGACGCGGTGCGAGCCGAAATACAGGTCGACGAAGCGCTTCACCACCGCGTCGGGCAGCCCCTGGTCTTTGCACCACCGGCTCGTGGCCTCGGGCGTGAACGTGTCGGTTCCGAACGCGCGAAACGAGGCGACAAGTTTTCTTTGCTCCGCCGTCAGGTTGAAGTCCACGGTCAATCCCCTATCTACTCTTATCGCTTCACTTATATATAGGTTGGTCGAACATAGGTTGGTCGACGCTCTTGTGCGTCCAAACACTATACCAGCACACCTGTCCCCTGCGTCTGGGCAATATGGAAGTTTCGACCCGTTGGAGAAAGCCCAGCCGAAGAGGGATTTTCCGCCCCAACGGCACGCATCGGGCGGCGAAAGGCTTCTCTGTGGGAACATCTAATGTAGTTTGTCCTATTTGTTCCCTCTATTGCATTATAAATTTCAACTATGATAGGTTTGAATTCTTCACATATTCCATCATATTTGAAATATTGTCCGTAGTATAGCGCTTCACAACCTGTAAATATAGAGTCGCAAACAAACGAACCACCCAATTAACGCAAGAAAGGAGCGCCGCACAATGTCGGTGACAGATAAACTGAACGGATACGGTCCGCTTGCTGGCATCAAGGTCGTGGAGATGTGCACCTACGTGGCAGCACCCGCTACCGTCCGCGTCTTGTCCGAGATGGGTGCCGAGGTCATGAAGATCGAGTCGTTCGAAGGCGACACCCAGCGCACGCAGGGCCCCGGCTTCGGCTGCGAGCTGACTGATACCGAGGACCCCACGATCGACCTCAACAACACGAACAAGAACTGGATCTCGCTGAACCTCAAGTCGGAAGAGGGCCTCGCCATCGCCAAGAAGATGATCGCCGACGCCGACGTGTTCATGAACAACATGCGCACCAGCGCGCTGAAGAAGCTCGGGCTCGACTATGAGACGCTGCACGCGGAGAACCCGGGGCTCATCTGGGCGCAGATGCGCGGCTACGGCGAGTACGGCGAGTTTGCCAACGCCCCCGGCTACGACGCGGTGTGCTGGGCGGCCCGCGGCGGCGTTGCCGGCACCTTCCCCGAGAAGGGCACCTCGCCTTCCATTCCCCCGCAAGCATTCGGTGACTACAACACCGCCATCATGATGTCGGCCGGCATCTTGGGCGCGCTCGTGAACAAGCTGCGCACGGGCAAGGGCGACAAGGTGGTCGTGAACCTGTACCACTCCGCCATCTGGGGCGGCTCGATCGGCCTGTGCGCCCAGCAGTTCGGCGCCGACTACCCGAAGACCCGCAAGGACGTGCCGAACCCGTTCAACAACACCTACAAGACCGCCGACGACAAGTGGATCTACATCTGCCAGCCGCAGCACAACCGCTACTACAACGACATGATGAAGATCATCGGCCGCGACGACTTGGTGGACGACCCGCGCTACCTCACCATCGAGAACGTCAAGGAGCACCACCTCCAGCCCGAGCTCATCGAGATTCTGGAAGACGGCTTCGCCAAGAAGGACCTCGACGAGTGGCTCGGCATCCTGGCGGAGTGGCAAGTGCCCAGCCAGAAGGTGTTCCGCTTCACTGACATCCTTAAAGACGAGGAAGCCTACGTCAACGACGCCATCCGCAAGGTGAAGTACGACGCCTTCGGCGAGCACGCGGTTCCCACCACGCCGATTCGCTACGACTCCTTCGGTGATCCGCCGATGATCCTGTCCAAACCCATCGGCTACCACACTGCCGAGTACCTGCAGAAGTACGGCTACTCCGCCGACGAGATCGCCGCGCTGGAGGAAAAGGGCGCCGTGAAGTGCTACCACGGCGAGGAAGTGCCCGACACCATCTTCGTGTCGCAGCGCCAAGCCGAAGGCGTCGCGCCCTGCAACTGGTAGTTTGTTCGTTTGACCTTTAACCTTTGCGGGCGCCGGGCGCGGCGCGTAAAGCGCACGCGGCTCCTCAGACGCCCGCAAAGACAGCACTTTGACGTTATTTCGAGACCCAGGGCACATCATCCCCTCAACACATGCCCTGCGGATCCCTCCTTTTTCGCCCCGGGCGGGCTTAACACCCCCTCCTTCTCGCCCGCCTGGGGTCCCTCCTCTTTTGATGCCATGCGCGTTTGTCGAGGAAGCGTTTCTCTCTCCCTCCTCTCGCGCGGTTGCTTTTCCCTAGAGCAGCCGTGTTTTCGCCCCTCGGCAAACCGTATGCATACTTTTCTTCTCTCTCTTTTACGCCGACGCCCCGCACGATTTACCGTGCGGGGCGTCGGCGTTTGTGGGAGGGGTAAACAGGGGGCGAACGCGGGGACGTAGCCCTGTTCGCCGGCTCAGCGAAAAGGGCTACGTCCCCGCGTTCGCCCGACTACTGTTGCAAAAGCCGAGAGGCGGCAGGTGGCGCCTTATGCGCGCACGATCAGCCTTGCCACGTCGCGGCCCAGCTGCGCGGCGAACTTCAGCGCCACCTGATCGTCTTTCGTGCTCTGCCAGCACGGCCGCCCGCCCTCCGAGAAGCCGGCGAGCTGCGTGGCGATGACTCCCCCGCGAAGCACCGGGCCCGCCGGGCGCGGGTGAACCGCAATCATCTCGTGCGTGGCGAAAAACGCGTCGAGCACGGCAAGCGTGCCCTCGGCCCCGCAGTCGGGAAGCCCCGCGGTAACAACGGCCCCGCCGACTTTGCCCGCCAGGGCGTTTTCCGCCATGTGCAGCGGACGCGTGCGATCGATGAACGTCTTCATGCGCGCAGTGACGTTGCCGAAATACACCGGCGACCCCAAAAGGATGCCGTCTGCGGAGCGCATCTTCTCGACGAGGGCGTCCATGTCGTCGGACAGGGCGCACGTCGTGCGGGCAAGGCAGGCGTTACAACCCGCGCAATAGCCGATGTCAAGCGCCGAGAGTTCCACGAGCTCGGTTTGCGCGCCGGCCCCGACCGCGGCGTCGAGCGCCGCGCGCAGAAGCAGCGAGGTGCCCTTGCCCGCGCGATGGCTTCCGTTGATGCCGAGAATGTACATGGGATTCTCCTCTCAATGCCAAAAAGCGCTCCCAACCCGCCGGGACGAGCTGGGAGCGCTTACCTTGATAACGCGTATCGGACGTAAGCCTACATGTTGTGGAAGGCGTACTTCTCCGGGTTTTCCTTCACGTCGGCGCGGTTCTTCGGGTTCATCTTGAGCGTGCCCATGATGCCGTCGTGCGTGTTGGACGCGAGCACCTGGTTGCGGTTCTCCATCTTGATGACGTTCTCGAAGCTGGTGCCGTCGAGCGAGGTTTGCAGGCACTCCTTGGTGAGGCGCAGGCCGAACGGCGCGGTGGCGGCGCACATCTCCTCCGCCATCTTGACGGCCGTCTCGACGACGTCCTCGTCCGCCACGACGCGGTTCGCGAAGCCCCACTCGTAGAGCTTGGCGGCGTCGAAGCGCGCGGGGTTCATGAGAATCTCGCAGGCGCGGGCGTAGCCCACGATCTTGGGCAGGAAGAACGCACCGCCCATGTCGGTGCCGGTGTAGCCGATGGACAGGTAGCCCGCGTTCATCTTGAACGACTCGCCGAGCACGCGCATGTCGCACGCGCACGAGATCGACAGGCCGCCGCCGACGGCGTAGCCCTTGAGCGCGCCGATGATCGGCTGCTCGCAACGGCGCATGTTCACGATCTGATCGGAGCACATACGCTGCATGATGTAGAAGTCGCGCTGGATGCGGCCCATGTCCTCGGGCGGCTCAAGCGCCAGGTCGTTCAGGTTGAAGCCGGCGCAGAAGGAGCGGCCCTCGCCGGTGAGCACGATCACGCGGCAGTCCTTGTCCATGCGCACCTTGATCAGAAAGTCGTTGAACTCGGCCATCTGCTGGTAAGACATGGCGTTCAGGTTCTGCTCGTCGTTGAAGGAGCAGACGTACACTGGACCGCGCTGGTCGATCTTGATCTTCTCGTAATCGTAGGTAAACTCGGGCAGATGATAGCTCTCCTGGTAGACGCTCATGGCGACCCCTTTCTTGATTTACTCAAGTTTTAACTATTTGTCCGATACTCGGCAGATGCCTTTTTGGACTGATATTAGAATGCGGTTTTTCGTTGCTACTTTCCACGGACAAAAACAGTGTTTTGTTCCCTCTACCTCACATTTTGACTGTTTTGGTGAATGCTTTGGCTTGTTCGATAGGCGGCATCTATCGAACGGCAAAAGGTTCCAATCGAGCAGGCGAAAATCGAGGGGCGCAACGGTGCTTTCACTCGGTATGATAGTGCCGTCAAAGGTAGCGCACCTGCGACGAGCGGCGGCAAGCGCCGCGTCGAGCGAGAGCACGCGGGAGCGCACTGGGAAACGCTTGATAGGACATGCGATGAACCCAAACGCAAAGATCACCGACGAGCAGTTCGCCGACTTTCTGGCAAAGGTCCGCGCCTTGGCGGAAGGGCCTTTCGAGGAGATGCAGAAGGAGGTTGAGCGCACCAACGTGTTCCCGCAAGCGTTCTACGACCTTGCGCGCGAAAACGACCTGTACCGCTTCGCCCTGCCTTCGGAATACGGCGGATGGGACCTAAACGAGCTTGAGATCCTCAAAGTGCAGGAGGAGTTCAGCCGAGGGCCGGGCGGTATGCGCATGCATCTGCACTACGCGGCCGACCTCAACTGGCGCATTCTCGACGAGTACGGCACGCCCGAGGTCAAGTCCGAGCTCATGCACCGGTTCCAAGACAAGTCGGTGTTCACCTGCTTCGCGCTTACCGAGCAAACGGGCGGCACCGGCGCCGACATCCACTCCACCGCCACGCGCCAGCCCGACGGCTCCTATCTCTTGAACGGCGAGAAGTGGCTGATCTCGCACACCGACTGCTCCCAGTACGCCTACGTCGTCGCCGCCACCGACCCCGACGACGACAAGGACTCGCGCCTGTCGGCGTTTATCGTGCCGATGGACGCGCCGGGGTTCGAGATCGTGGAAATGCCCCACATGATGGGCTGCCGCGGCGCCGGGCACGCGGGGCTGAAGTTCACCGACGTGCGCGTTGAGCCGAAGTACCTGCTCGGACGCGAAGGCCAGGGCATGGAGGTTGCCATCCACTCGCTCTCCATCTCGCGCGTGCACATCGCCGCGTCGAATTTGGGCATGTGCCAGCGCATGCTCGAGATGAGCCTCGCGCGCGCCAACGACCGCGTCACCTTCGGCAAGCCCATTGCAAGCCGCCAGGCCATCAAGATGAAGATCGCCGACATGGCTGCCGCCACGCACACGCTGCGCTGCCTGGTGTACGACTTCGCGCGCGACTTCGACCAAGACCCGCACAACCCCTACATCGACGAGAAAGCCGCCATTTGCAAGCTGAACTCGATCAACGCCGTGAAGCTCGTCTCCGACGAGATGCTTGAGATATTCGGCGGCGACGGCTACTTCGAAGATTCGCCTTACGGTCCCACCGAGCGCCTCTACCGAGACTGTCGGGCGCTGTGGCTTGAGGAAGGAGCGCCCACCGTGCAGCGCATCACCATCGCGCGCGAATGCCAGAAGCACGGCGGCCGTTTGGAATACCTCGATTAGCGATCGGCTCGTCGCGGGAAGGGCGACGCAAGGCAGCTGAGCCGAACAAGGTCGGCAAGCCCAGCCAAGAGAGCCTCCCCTTCCCGCTTTTTATATAAACCCGTTTATACCGCTTGAAAGCTGCGCTGCGCGCGGCCAGGTACGTCATGCTCTTTTAACGGCTTCGCCAGAAAGGACGACCACGCATGATCACCGACCTCAAGATCAACGAAGAGCGCAAACGTTACTATTACGAGCAGGGCTTTTGGGGAACTGACACCCTGCTCGACGTGTGGAACGCGCGGCTTACCCGCTTTGCCGAGCGCGAGTACGTGGCCGACGACCAAGGGAGCCGCTTCACCTACGGGCAGATCGACCAGGCGGCCGCGCGTTTCGCCTCGTGGCTTGACGAGGCGGGCGTGCGCGCAGGCGACGTGGTATCGTTTCAGTTCCCCACGTGGGCGGAGTTTTGCGTCGTGTACGTGGCGTGCCTGAAGGTGGGCGCCGTCATGCACCCGCTGCCGCGCAACTTCAACGACGCCGACCTCACCTACATCATGAACCTCGTCGAGACGAAGGCGTTCGTGTGCCCCACGCGTTTTCGCAACGTCGACTACGAGCAGCAGGCGCTTTCCGTGCGCGACGACATTCCCAGCTTGTCGGCCATCGCGGTGGTCGACAAGTTCGAGCCCGCGCACGCGGGGCTGCCGGCGCTCTCCGAGATCTGCTCAAGCTACGAGCCGTTTGCCCGCACGCCCGAGGTGTCCTCGGACGACGTGGCGTGCATCCTGTCGACGTCGGGCACCACGGGCAAGCAAAAGGCCGTGCTTCTCACGCACAACAACATGCTGTTCTCGGAGCGCTCCTTCTGCCGCGCCGCCGAGCGCACGCAAGACGACGTGATGTTCATGGCGTCGCCTTTGAACCACGCGGTGGGCTTTTGGCACGGCCTTGTGTCGCCGATGATCCTCGGCGGGCGCTCGGTGCTCATGCAAGACTTCAAGCCCGATGCCGCCATTCGCCTGATGAACGCCGAGAAGTGCACGTGGTCGATGGGCGCGACGCCGTTTATCTACGACATGCTGAAATGCATCGAGCACGAGGGCGGGCCCGCCATCGAGACGCTGGAGCTGTTTTTGTGCGGCGGCGCGCCCGTGCCGAGCCGCCTGGTGAAGTGCGCGCACGCCCACGGCGTGAACTTGTGCGAGATCTACGGCTCGACCGAGAGCTGCCCGCACGTGTACGTGCCGCCGCGCGATTGCCTGGAGTGGAACGGCGCCTGGTCGGGCATTCCGTACGAGGGCATCGAGATTAAAATCGTCGACGCGTGCGGCAACGAGGTTCCGCGCGGCGAGCAGGGCGAGGAAATCTCACGCGGGCCGCACCAGTTCGTGGGGTACCTGAACGAGCGCGAGCGCACCGACCGCGTGCTCGACGACGAGGGCTGGTTTCACAGCGGCGACTTGGGCTATATGGACGAGGAAGGCCGCCTGCGCATCAACGGGCGCAAGAAGGAGATCATCATCCGCGGCGGCGAGAACATCTGCGCGCGCGAGATTGACGACGATTTGATCGGCTGCCCCGGCATAGCCGAGACGGCCACCATCGGCATGCCCGACGAGCGCCTCGGCGAGCGCATCTGCACCTTCGCCGTGCCGACGGGAGACGCGCGCCCCTCCCTTGGCGAGGTGACGGCGTACCTGGCCGGCAAACACGTGGCGAAGCGCCTGTGGCCCGAGCGCATCGAGTACATCGAGCGCATCCCCAAAACGCCCACAGGCAAAGTGAAGCGCTTCGTGCTTTCCGACGAGCTTGACAAGCGCATGGGGAAATAAAGGCGGAGATTGGTGAGCCGGGGGGGTGAACACGGGGACGTAGCCCTGTTCACTGAACCGGTGAACAGGGCTACGTC
>JAUNGO010000060.1:0-8295 GCA_030524475.1 Eggerthellaceae bacterium
ACCGGTTCAGCGAACAGGGCTACGTCCCATGTTCACCTGACAAACTGTCGAACGAAGGCCCCCTGCTACTTGCCGCGGGCGAAGTCGAGGTAGCCTTTGATGCTGTAGTGGTAAGCGCCGTCCGACGCGCCGGCGCTGCCCGTGTCCACCGTTCCCAGGTAGCCCTCGGGCGCTTGGTTTCCGTACACGTCCACCGCCACGGCGTACCAGTGGCCGTACTCGTGGGTAGGCTTGCGCAGCTGGAACGCCAGCGTCTGCTTGGTCTCGCCCTTCAGGCGGAACAGCGCGCCGGCGTCGCGAATGGCGGCAAGGCGCGTGCCGTCGAGCCAGAAGCACATGAAGGGAGCCTCGTAGGCGTCGGTTAGCGCGTCAACTTCGCTGTTGTAGACGTAGCACACGAGCGCCCGGTCGCGCCCTTTGCACAGAAGGTCGATCTCCGCGTCGGTGAGCTTGAAGTACACCGTGGTGATGGCACCGGGGGCGTCTTCGGCCTCGCGCACGTCGGTGACCGCGGTCTTCACCTGAAAGTAAAACGTCTCGGGCGCGACCTCGGGGTTTTCGAGCCGCTCCTTTAAGTTGAGCGAAACCACGTCGATGCCCATGTCGGCGGGCGGGCGCAAGGCGTCGAGTCCGTGGCGGTACAGCGCGCTCATCAGCTGGTATTCGCCCGTGTAGCCGTGGTAAAGCAAGTTGAAGAAATCGGAAGCCATGCAAACCCCTCTCGCGCCGACCAAACGGCGGATATTGTACCACCTTCGCGCGCCTGGAGAGGCTACGGCAAGCGCGTGATGGCCTCCCAATTGCTCTCGTCTATGGGCTGGTCCATCAGTGTCCCGTCCTTTGAGCGCGTTTGCCCTTCCCGATCTTTTTTGCCGCTGCGATAAACTTTTTCGTTGCCGCCGTTGGCTCGTTTGCGTAGATCAACCCATACGGCAACGTAAAGTCTGTTTCTAAGGGAATGGTAACCAGATTCGTGTGTATGTCCGAGTAAACTGGCTGTGTGATCAGGACGTATTGGTTTACTTCGCACATGGTGAAGGTGTCAACTCCATAGTAGGAGGAATCCACGATCTGAATGGTCGGATACTGCTCCTTTACCTCCTTGCGGAAGGCGTCCATTTCTGTTGCCACGCCTTCGATGGGCATCACGATGTACTCGCCGTTCAAATCTTGCATGGTGAGTTTTTTCGCGCCTGCCAGGCGGTGGCTTGGGGATACCGCGCAGCAGATTGGCGTGCGGCTCAATTCTAAAAACTGGCATAGTCCTTTCCAGCCGGCGGAACCGTATATCCCCTCCCATAGATCGTACTTTACGCCGAGCATGGAAAAGGTTTCCCCTTTGTTCTGATACTCCGCCATTGGGAGAATCTCTATCTTCAGTTCGGGGCTTTGCTCGCTGATTTGTGCCCATATTTCCGTCAGGAGGCGGCATTTGTACAGCAGGGAGGTTCCAACGCGCACCGTTGTCTCCGAGGATTCCGCGAGAAGCCTCGCCCTATTCAAAGCGTCCTCCGACAATCGGATCAGCGTTTTTGCGTCCTCATAGAGCGACTTTCCGGCAGGCGTTAACTTTACTCCGCGATTGGAATGGACAAACAGCTTGAAGCCGCAGCGGCTTTCTAAAAGGTTTATCTGCTGGATGATGGCCGGGGACGAGACATACATTGCCCCCGCCGCTTTGTTGAAGCTGCCCATGTCTGCAACTTTGAGAAAGGCGTCTAACTGATGGTTATGCATGGTGCCCTACTTTGTTATAAGTTTTAACTTGACACCATGATGACTTTTTTAAACTTCCAAAGCAAGTCCTCTCTTGGTAAAAATAGGACAGAGCAAAGGAGAAGAAAGGAGGTTCATATGAAAAAGCTAGGATTTGGCCTGATGAGACTGCCGCTTCTGGATAAAAACGACCCGAGCAGTGTTGACATAGAGGCGGTAAAAAGAATGGCCGACAGCTTCATGAAAAACGGCTTTACCTATTTCGATACGGCTTATCCTTATCATCGAGGCAACAGTGAGGTTGCCTTTCGGGAGGCGGTTGCGAAGCGATACCCTCGCGGCGCCTATACGATCACGGACAAGCTGTCCCTGTTTATGGTGCGGGAGGAAGAGGAACTGCCGGATTTCTTTGAAGGTCAGCTTGAGCGGCTGGGCGTGGAATACATGGATTACTACTGGCTCCACGGGCTAAACGAACGGACCTATCGGCAAGCGGAGGAAATGCACGCCTTCGAATTTGTGCGGCAGAAAAAAGCGGAGGGGAAGATCCGGCACATCGGGTTGTCCTTCCATGACCGGGCGGCGTTTCTGGATGAAATCCTGACGGCGCATCCGGAAATGGAGTATGTGCAGATTCAGCTCAACTACCTGGATTGGGATGATCCGACCATTGAATCCCGCCTGTGCTACGAGGTGGCCGTCAAGCACCGGAAGCCGGTCATTGTCATGGAGCCGATAAAGGGCGGGAGTCTGATCCAGATACCGGAGGAAGCGAAGCGGCTCTACAAGGCGGCGCGCCCAGAGCTCTCTGTCGCGTCATGGGCCGTTCGTTTCGCGGCTTCCCCCTCGCACGTGATGATGGTGTTGTCCGGCATGGGCGATGAGGCGCAGATGGAGGACAACATCAGCTATATGAAGGAGTTCCAGCCGCTGAGCGACGAGGAAAAGAGCATCGTGGCGCAGGCCGTGGAGATCATCCGAAAATCGGCTGGGATCCCCTGCACTGCTTGCCGGTACTGCACGGACACCTGCCCGAAGGGCATCGCCATTCCCGACTACTTCGCGCTTTGCAATAACTTGAAGCGATTTGGGACGGCGGCGGCCCTTGTGACCAGGGTTTATTTGGGGAATCTGGCGCAGGCGCATGGGAAGCCTTCCGATTGCGTGAAGTGCGGGAAATGCGAGGCGCTCTGCCCTCAGCATTTACCGATTCGTGAGTATTTGCAGGAAGCAGCAGAGATCTTGGAATGAAGGAGGAAATCGCCATGAAGCAGACCTATGTAACCTTGAACGACGGCAATAAAATCCCGCAGTTTGGCGATTACCTCGGCGCATGGCGGGATATGGAAAAGGCTGTGGAGATGGGAAAGGTAAAAAGCATCGGGCTTTCCAACTTTGAATCGGAGCGGCTGGAGGAAGTACTGGAAGCCTCCCGTATCAAGCCGTCTGTTCTGCAGGTGGAGTGTCACCCCTACTATCAGCAGAACCGGCTCAAAGAACGCCTCTATTTTTACGGGACAAAGCTGGGGTGCTGGGAGGAGAAATAACCCATGAAAAGGCTTTTTGCACTGATGCTCGCGGTCGTTATGGTGTTGGCTCTTGCGGCCTGCGGAAATGCTGCCCAGACAGAGTCCACGTTGAAAAACGAGAGCGAGCCATCAAGCGGCTCGAATGCGCAGACAGAACCATCAACTCCTGCTGACGGCACGGAGTCGGGCGCTTCACAGACGGGCGATGTCGCGCAAGCTGGGCAAACAGAAGGAGGCAGCAGCATGTTAGTAGCCTATTTTTCCCTTGCAGGGGAGCAGTATGGCGTTGGCGTGATAGAAGAAGGCAATACCAGCATTATCGCGCACATGATTGCGGAGCAGACAGGCGCTGATTTGTTCGAGATCGAAGCGGTTGACCCGTATCCCACTTCACACAGCGAGTTGTTGGATGTGTCCCGACGAGAAATGGCGAGCAATGCCCGCCCGGAAATTGCGAGAACCGTGGAGAACATGGACGATTACGACACGATCTTTATCGGTTATCCCAACTGGTGGGGCGATATGCCGATGATCGTCTACAACTTTTTGGAGAGCTATGATCTGTCCGACAAGACCATTGTACCGTTCTGCACGCATGGCGGCAGCGGGCTGTCCGGCACGGAGCGTACCATCGAGGATATTACCGGCGGCACAATGATGGACGGCTTTGCCATTGCCGGAACTACGGCTCAGAACGACCGCGACACGGCCAGAAGCGAGGTTGCGGAATGGCTGAGGGAAGATGGTCTCGTTGAATAACGGATACGTGAAGCTTTTTACGGCTTTGCTGGCTGCGGGGATGGCAACATCCCTTGCGGCTTGCGATGCCGAGGATGCATCTTCGCAGGGCAACTCAACCCGTGTAGGGTATATCGCCTCGGATTTTGATTTATCGGTTTTCGACAATGTTGAGATCACCGGCGTTGGGAGGAAGCGAACGAATGAAGCGGGGACAAAAGGTTCGCATGGCGCTCGATGCGGCGATGGCCATTATGCTTCCTCTGCTGATGGCGTATTCCCTGGTCGGGGAAACCGCGCACGAATACCTCGGCATAGCGATGCTCCTGCTTTTCGTCGGCCATCATCTGCGGGGCACGGCATGGTGGAAAAACGTGGTCAAGGGGAGATATACGGCCGTCCGCATTTTGGGAGTTGTTGTGAATCTGCTGCTCGCGGCCGTTATGGTCGCGCTTCCGATCAGCGGAATAATGATGTCGCGTTACGCGTTTCCCTTTTTGGATTGGGGCGTCAATGCTTTCTATGTTCGGACGATTCACCTGTTGGCAGCCTATTGGGGGTTTGCGCTGATGTCCTTCCATGTCGGGCTTCGCGGGAAGATGATTCTGAGCATGGCAAGAAGGGTGTTTCGCGTTTCCGCAACATCAAAGTATAGGACGCTGGCTCTTCGGATAGCCGCTGGCGGAATTTCCGCTTATGGCGTGTACGTTTTTATACATCGACGGCTTGCGGATTATATGTTTTTGAAAACGCAGTTTGCATTTTTCGATTTCACGGAATCGCCGGTTTCGTTCATGGTCGACCATGCTTTCGTCATGCTTCTCTTTGCGTTCGTCGGATACTATCTGTTGCAGTTGTTGCAAAAGAAAAGTGCGTTATTGCGTTGATGCGGGCGCAGGACGGGCGGTCAGCGCGTCAAGCGCCGCCGCCCGGGTGCCCTCCGTCCGCGCCGCTCCGAGCGGCTTGCGCCGCGCACAAGTGGGGGTGGGGGCGCCGTGCGAAAGTGGGGTGGCGACCCCGCGCAGCGCGTCGCCGCCACGCCGCCCGCGCGTCTTACGCTGCGGCTTCCGCAAGGTATGCCGACAGGGATTCTGCCTTGTCGTCTCGCGTGATGGCCTCCCAATCGCCCTCGTCGATGGGTTGGTCCATCAGCGTGCCGTCCGGCAGGAACACCACGTCCTCGGGGCTGGCGAGCAGCTCCGCGTAGGCCGAGTGGTTCTCCAGCTGATACGCCTTGTCGCACACGCCGCGCTGGCCGCGCTCGAAGTACCACCAGCGGTTCGCGGGCGTTTCCAGCAGCGCCGAGGCCGGCTTGTTCGCCCGCGTGGCAAAGTAGCTCGCCGTGCGCTCGTCCTGGAAGGCCGTCACCAGCTGGCGGTCGCAGTTGCCGATGATGGAGTTCGCGGCGGCCTCGCCGTAGCGCGCCTCAAGCTGGCTGACCGTCTGGCAGATGACGGTGCAGCTGATCTCACGGCTGCGGATGACGGACAGCGCGTCGTCGAAGTGCGGCAGGTTGAGGTTGGCGAAGTCGTCCAGGATGAAGCGCACGGGCACGCGCAGCCGCCCGCCCTCGCTGTTGTCGGCCTTGCTGCACAGGCGCGTGAACGCTTGCTGCACGAAAAGGCTGGTCAGCGGCGCGAGGCTGTGGTCGAGGTCGTCCATCGTCACGAACAGCGCGCGCTTTTGCTCGCCGAAGTACGAGAACTTCACTTGCTCCTTTCTGCGGTAAGAGCTCATGGCCGCGTCGAAGGACAGCGGCAAAAGGTTCGCGGCGATGATCCCCATGATGCTCGAGTGCATCTTCTCGGCGTCGCGCGTGGAGCGGGCGCGGCGGTAGAGCGCGAACGCGTAGCTGTCGGGGTCTTCCTCGACGAGGTCGATGAACATCTCGTCCTCGTTGCCCATGCACGCCCGCTCGAAGGTGCCGATGACCGAAGCCATGTTCCAGTCCTTGTAGTCGAGCGCCTCGAAGACGTAGGCGATGTAGCTTGCCAGGTAGTTCGACGCCGCCAGCGGCCAGAAGGGGTCGCTCTCGTGGTCTTCCTTAGGGCAGATGGCGCGCGCGATGGCAATGATGTCGGCCTGGTTGGGGCGCCCGTTGCACTCGATGCGCACGTGCTCAAGCGGGTTGTAGCCCACGGTGCCTTCCATGCTGGTGAAGTCCAGGCGGTCAACCTCGTAGCCGTGCAAAAACAGGTAGGGTGCCATCTCGCGGTAGAGCTGGCCCTTGCTGTCGAGCGCGATGTAGGACCCCTGGCGCTCAAGCAGGTTGGGCTTGACGTGGTGGCGCGTCTTTCCGCCGCCCGAGCAGCCCAGCACGAGCACGTTGTTGTTCAAGCCGGTTTCCCAGGAGTCGGCGCTGGCGCTGCGGTGCGCGGTGAACAGGAGTTTGCCCTGGTAGGCGGCGCGGGGATTGACGATTGCGGCGGTGTCGGGGGGAGTGGGGCGAGTGGGGAAGGCGTTGGCGGTGTTTGCGATAGCGGGGAAGGTGCTCGTGGTATTGGCGAAGGTGCTCATGATGTGCTCTCTTTCTGTGCGTGATGTGCTGAACGTGTTGGATGTGCTGAGGGGTAGTGAGGGCGGAAGGGCGTTGCGGGGGCGGGGAGCGCGGCGCGGCGCTTCTCCGTCCCTCGCCGTTGCCCATGCGCCCGTTAAAGCGAGGTGATGATGCGGTCGGCGAGCCCCGCCTCGACGGCGGCCTCGGCCTCGAAGTAGGTGTCGGTGGCGGTGAGCGCGAACACCTCCTCGAGCGTCATGCCCGTGTGCCGGGCGATGACCTCGGCCGTGACGTCGCGGATGCGCATGAGGTCGTCGGCGCGCGCCTTCACCGAAAGCGCGCTGCCCCCGATGCCGCCGCCGATGAGCGGGTCGTGGATCATCACGCGGCTGTGCGGCAGCATCTCGCGCGTGTTTCCGCTGATGAACAAAAGCGCGCCCATGCTGGCCGCAAGCCCCAGGCACACGGTGCGGATGGGGCAGGTGAGCGCTTGCATGACGTCGTAGAGCGCCAGGCCCGACTGCACCTCGCCGCCGGGGCTGTTGATGTAGAGCGTGATGGGCGTGTCTGCGTCCTCTCGCTGCAGGTACAGCAGACATCGGATGGTGTCGGCCACCGAGTCGGCGGTGATGGGGCAGGTGAGCTCCAGCTCGCGGTTGGCGAGCATATGGTCGAGGATGTCGAAGCGCTGAAGGCCCAGGTTGGTCTCGCGCAGGATGCTGGGAGAGAAAGTGTTGGTGTCTGACATGGTGGGGCTCCTTTCTGGGAGGGGTCGTTAAGGGTTGGGGAAGGGGTTGAAGGTGGACGGAAGAGGTTTGCGCAAAGGTGCGCAAGGTCGATATATGCCTGTCAAGGTGCGGGTTGTGACACAGGTCGTTTGTCACATTGGCAAGACGCAAGGGAACGAGTGGTCGTTTGCAATGTGACAAACGACCTGTCCCTTTGTCATGCGGCCGCAACGCGGCGAGCCGTGGCTGCGTGAGCGGCTGAACTCGCGTTCAGGGCGCACGAAAGCCGTAAGGCCCGAGCGGCATATATTCCTCTTTAAGTTGTGATGCGCAAAAGCGCGAATGGAAGCTGCACCAGGCGGGAGTAATCCCGGAGCCGAGGTGCTCCTCGCTGATGCGACTAGGACATCAGATACCCGCTACGCCCGACGCCGAAGTGCGTCTTCGTGATGCAGCAATTAGATTCTAAAAACAAGAAGAAAGAAATGTCAACAACTTTTTTCGCGTGAAATCGGGACGTTCCAAATTGCGCATCGCTCCGATCCGAACACGGGGGACGCAGCCCTGTTGACGCCCCCCCCGCGCTCGCTTCCCCTCCCTGACAAGCACAAAACCCCTGCGCGTCGATGTTTTTCGGCGCGCAGGGGGTATAGGGGGTTGCGTTGGAGAAATTGCCTTGTGAGCAGGGGAGGCGACCCACCGTGTCGCTTAGTTGCCGAACAGGGCGAGCAGACGGTCGATGAAGGATTGCTCGCCTTCCGCTTCCTCGGTCGATGCGGCGTCGACTTCCTCTGCGGCGTCCTCGTCGTTCTCGTCGTCGGGCTCGCTTATGCCTTCGAGCACGTAGACGAACTGGACGGTGTCGACGTTGGTGTTGCCGGGCGCCACGAACGAGTGGGGCTCGAAGTTGCCGCCGAGCTTTTCGTCGATGGCGTCTTGCAACTCGTCGATGACGGTTTGGTCCATGCCCTTCACGGAGTTGGCCAGCTCGGCTGCCCCGCTCGTCAGCTCGCCGGCGCCCGACTCGAGCGTGGCCGCGCCGTCGGCCGCCGACTGTGAGCCTTCCGCCAGCGCGCCCGCTCCGCTT
>JAUNGO010000060.1:8305-13564 GCA_030524475.1 Eggerthellaceae bacterium
GCCGCGAGGTTGCTCGTTCCCTCCGCCAGCGAGGCGGCTCCTTGGACGGCCGCGTCGACGCCCGCGCTTGCGCTCTCGAGTCCGTCGGCCAGATCCGACGTCGCCCCCACGTAGGAGCGCAAGCCTGCGTCGAAGCTCTGCGCGCCAGTCGCCAAGCTGTCGACGCCTGCCGCCACGCCGTCGATACCTTGCGCAAGCGTCGCATACTGCTCGGAAACGCTTGAAAGCGCTTGGTTCGCGCCGACCTGTCCACCGTAGGCGGTGGCGGCGTTCACGATGTTTTGCACGTAAGCTGCAAGCGTGCTGGTCTCAGCCTCTCCATTGCCAACCAACGCCAACTGTGTCTGGTAGGCACTTATCGCAGAGTTCAAGTCTGCGTCACTCGCTGTCGTTTGCTGCGCCGCCAACGCCGCCGCGAACGCGTCGCTGCCGGCGGCAATTTGCGCGGCACCCGCCTGCAAGCTCTCCACGCCTGCCGCCAGCTCATCCCAGCCGCCTAAAAGCTGCGTCCCGCTTGTTGCCAGCTGCGCCGCGCCCGCCGCCGCCGCGCCAACGCCCTCGCCGAGCGCCGCCGCGCCCGATGCCAGCTCCTGCGCACCGCTGTCGACCGCCGCCGCGCCCGAGGCGGCGTCGCGCGCGCCGGAAGCAAGGTTGCCCGCGCCGGAGGCGAGGTCGTCCGCACCCGCGGCCACGTCGCGTGCGCCGCTCGCGACCTCGCTTGTGCCTGCGGCGAGCGTGCCCGCGCCGTCACCCAGCGTGCTCGAGCCGTCGGCCAGTTTCGCCGTCGCGCTTTCCAACTCGCTTATCTTGTCGGTGAGCTGCGCGGTGTCCTCGTCGGCCAGCTCAACGGCAAGCGACAGCGGAAGGGCGGTCACCTGCCAGCCGTCGTAGCTGAAGTCGGTCGCGTCGCCCTCGATGGTCCACGAGCCGCCCTCGCCCGGCAGCGCCATGCACGTGACCACCGTGTTGTTGCCGACGTACGCCGTGGTGGCGCCTTCGGCCGCTTGCACGTTGAGGCGCGCGGTGTCGAACGTGCCCTGCAGTTGCACGAGGTAGCTGTTCGCGAAGTCGGCCACGCCCGCGCCCGCGGCGTCGGTGCGCGCCTCGACCGACACCTCCATGCGCACGCGCCCCGTTGCGCCCGCCAGCTCATCGGGCGAGGTGCGCTCGCCGTCGAGATAGTAGGCAACCGACACGTCCCACGGCAGCTCGACGTCGCCCTCGAGCGTTCCCTGGTAGTAGAACGGCTCGTCGTCGGCCGCGTCGAAGGTGATCTTGCCGTTTTCCTGCTCGATCTCCTGCGTGGTCGTGAGATTCTTCACGCTGGCGTAGGTGCCCGCGTCGGTCACTTCTCCCGAGCCGGCGGCGAACAGGTTGACGGCGTAGGCGCCCTCGACAGCGCCTTCCGCGTCGGCCTTCACGTAAACCGTCTCGTCCTTGGTGGCGGTGCTTTGGACGGCGGTGCTTTCCTGCACGTGCTCGGACGCGGTTTCGCCGTCGGCGTTGCCCTCGACGGGGGTCGTCGAGGAGCCGGTGTCGCTCGCCAGGGCTTGCAGCGGCACGGTCGAAACGGCGAGCACGCCTGCCAAGCTGCCGGCTATCGCGGCTCGTTGCAGATGCTTTTCCATGTATGGTCCTTTCTTCACGCGTTGCTTTCGAGACGGGGGGTAAGGGTGTTTTTGGGGTTGTCGGCAGGGTCGGTTTCCGCGCGCTCGCCTTCGAGCCTGCCGACGCCGCTGCGCTCGCCTTCGCGTTCGCCGGTGACGTCGCCTTCGCGCACGTCATCTGCCGCCTCCGCGCGCCAGTCGGGCCGGTTCGGCACGAACTTCGCGTGCAGCGTCGTCTTCGCGATCAAGCCGTCGAGCGCGTACAGGAAGCCGGGCAGCACGAACAGCACGAACGCGAGGCTCATGAGAACGCCCACGCCCAGGTAGTGCCCCAGCTGCGCGAGTATGCCGTGGCTTGACACGAACGAGAGCACGAATCCCACCACGGTAAGCACGATGCCGCTGGTGAGCACGGGGATGGTGGTGGCCGCCACCGTCTCGCGCAGGGCGATCGGCTTAGGACACGTGCGGCGCATCTCCTTGTAACGGTCGGTGAACAGGATGGCGTAGTCCACGGTGACGCCGAGCTGCACCGAGCTCACGATGAGGTACGACAGGTAGAACACCCGGGCGTCCGTGAAGTAGGGGATCGAGAAGTTCAGCCAGATGGCCGTCTCGATGACGAACACGAGGATGACCGGCAGCGAAAGCGAGCGCGTCGCCAGCAGCAGCACGAACAGCACGGCGGCCATGGCTATGATGTCGACGCGTTCCTTGTCGACGACGACGGTGTTCATGAGGTCGGTGGTCGACACGCCTTCCCCGGCCAGCAGCCACTCGTCGGGGTAGATCTCCTGCGCCGTCGCGCGCACTTCGTTGACCAGGGCAAACGTCTCGGCTCCTTCGTAGGCTGCGTCGACGTTCACGACCATGCGGCTGTACGTGCCCGACTGAAGCTGCGAGAGCGTGTCGGCGTCGGCCATCTCGGAGGGCGTGGCCGTGCCCGCCGCGTCGACGTAGCTGATGACGCTCGTCACCTGCGGGATGTCGTGCAGCGCGTCGGAAAGCGCGCGCTCGCGCGCCATGTCTCCCTGCGGCACCAAAAGCACGTAGGTGTCGCTTTCCCCGAACACCTGCGTGATGGCCTGTGTGTCGGCCCCCACCTGCGTCTCGGGCCCGAAGATTTCCGACGCCCCGTACATATACTCGATGTCGTCTGAGGTGGAGGCGAGGAAGGCGGGTATGGGCAGGAGCATGAACGCGAGGGCGAGCGGCACGCAGGTGTGGGCCGACACGGACCCCAGCTTGCGCATGCTCGGCATGAACGAGCGGTGCGCTGTCTTGACATAGGCGCGCTCGCAGCACACGAACAGCGCCGGCGTGAACGTGAAGGTGGTAACCAGGCTGATCAGGATGCCCTTCGCCAACGCATAGCCGAGGTCGGGGCCAATTTGGAACTGCATGACGGTGAGCGCCAGAAAGCCGATCATCACGGTGGCGGCGCTCGATATGATGGCGGTCGAGGCCTTGCACAGCGCGAGCGTCATGTCGCCCTCGACGCTGCCCGTTTTCCCGCGGCACTCGGCGTAGCGGTGCAAAAGGAACACTGAGAAGTCCAGCGCGATGGCGATTTGCAGGATGGAGCCGGCGGCGTTGGTGATGAACGACACGGTGCCGAACATGAGGTTCGACCCGTTGTTGAGCACCACGGCCACGCCCAGGCTCGCGAGCACTAGGAAGGGCTCGATCCACGTGGTGGTGGTCAGGATGAGCACGATCAGGATGAAGGCGACGGCGAACGCGGCGATGGTGGCGATCTCGCTCACGGTTGACACGGCGGCCGCCTCGTAGGTCACGGCGGCGCCGTCCAGGTGGTTGTCGGCGCCCACGATGTCGCGGATGGCGGGCACGGCCGTAAGACGCGCGTTCTCGTCGACGGTCACGCTGAACAGCGCGCAGCCGTCCTTGTAATAGGTTTCGAGCGTGTCCTGGTCGATGAGCTCAACCGGCGTGGCGAGGCTGACCGCGTCGTCGAGCCACGTGACGTCCTCCACGCCCTCCACGTCCTCGATGGCGTGCTTGTACTCGAGCGCCTCGGGGAAGCTGACGTCGCGCACCATGACGCGCGCGTTGGGGATGTCGCCGTCGAACTCGTCACCCATCGTGTCGAGCGCCACGGTTGAGGCGGCGCTCGGCGGCAGGTAGTCGTTCATGTTGTAGTTCACGCCGACGAAGCGGCTGCACACGGCGCAGATGACGGCGGCAACGAGGAACACCGCGATGACGAGCTTGCGGTGGCGCACGACGCCGGCGAAGAAGCGCGCGCGAAACGTTGGCTTTATTGAGGGCTCCGACGCTTTACTGGTTGCTTGTTGCTTCATGTTTCATGCTCACCTGCAATCTAACGGTCATGCGATATTTACGTTACACGTGTCATTTATTTGCGTTATTCTAGGAAGGTAAGCGCATTTCGCAAGGGGCAAGCTGTTGCGTTTCGTCACATAAGCGACGGAACGCGGCGCGGTGTTTCCGATGTTGTGAAGATGTGTTGATGGAAAAGGGAGGCTTGGAATGGATCTGCGGGTGCAAAAGACCTACGCGGCGCTGACGACGGCGTTCACGGCGCTTATGGAAAGCCAACCCTACGAGCAGATAACGGTGGCGCAGCTGTGCGAGGCGGCGCTCATCAGGCGCACCACCTTCTACAAGCACTTCGCCGACAAGGACGAGTTTTTGACGTTTTACATCCTTACCCTGCGCGACGAGTTCGAGCGCGGCCTTGAGGCGCAGGCGGGGAACCTGCCGATTCGCGAGTACGTGTGCGGCATGTTCGAGAAGGTCGTCGCGTTTTTCAACGAGCACAAGCGGCTGATGGACAACGCGCTTTTGGGCGCATCGGCGGGCGTTTTGCTCGACGCCCTGGCTGAGGTGATGATGCGCGACCTTGTTTCCGTCATCGAGCGCGACGCGAAGGCTCGCGCGCGCGTGGGGGTGCCGCCCGAGGTGGTGGCCGCGTTCGTGTGCGGCGGCATGCTGCAGGCGCTGCGGAAATGGTGGGCCGCCGGATGCAGCGAGCAGGGCGCAAATGACGTCGTAGCCCTCCTGCGCACGCTCGGCGCGTGAGGAACACATTGACAAGGGGACGGGTCGTTTGTCACATTGGTGAAGCGCAAGGGAGCGAGTGATCTTTTGCAATGTGACAAATGACCTGTCCCTTTGTCATGTCGCAATATGACAAACGACCTGTCCCCTTGTCATGCGGAGGAGTGTTACCATGTTCACCGTGTTCGTCCGGCGAAAGGAACCCTCGTGAAAACGCTCGTTGTAGGAGATCTGCACCTCAAGCAGCAGTTCGTGCTTCCGCATATCGACGCGCTTTTGCGCGAGGACGCCGCGATTGGGCGCGTGGTGTTTCTGGGCGACGCGTGCGACGACTGGGGGGCAACCGAGGTCGACGAGTTGGACGCCCTCGAATATCAGGCGCAATGGGTGGCGGCGCAGCGCAGGCGCGGGCTGCGGGTGGACGTGCTGCTGGGAAACCACGACTTCTGCTACATCCGCGGAAAGAGCGGGCCGGGGTCGCTGATGGCGGTCGCGCGGGAGCTTCGGGCGATTCTGGAGGAGAAGCTTCAGGCGCAGCTTGCCTGCGCGGTTGGGCCTTATCTGTGCACGCACGCGGGGCTCACGAACGTGTGGGCGAAGAAATTCATGC
>JAUNGO010000061.1 GCA_030524475.1 Eggerthellaceae bacterium
CTTCGGGCAATCGATGGAAATCTAGACTTCCGTGTCTACGAAGACCTTAGCAGCACAGGGAGAAACCATTGCATATTTTCCCTGTTCAACCTCCTGTCAAGAACTTTTGACGGGACGATTGGCTTGCCCTGGGCGCAACGTCAAGCACCTTGTATGGTAAAGTTTCGCGTCATGCGGCACCATCGCGTCTCGGAGGCGAAGGAGGGACGGGCGCAACGCCCTCTCCCCTTCCGCGTCCAGAAAAGGAGGAACACGCCCAACATGGAGCTCGGCAGCAACATCAAGCGACAGCGCGCGCAGCACGGGCTTTCCCAGGAGGACTTGGCGGCGGCCATCTACGTGTCGCGCCAGACCATCTCCAGCTGGGAAAACGACAAGACCTATCCCGACGTGCAAAGCCTGCTTCTGCTGAGCAACCTGTTCGGCGTGTCCATCGACGACCTGGTGAAGGGAGACGTGAAAGTTATGGAGAAGGTGCTCGACGAAGACGTGCGGAAGCTGAACGCGCTTACCGCCGCGATGGTGGCGTTTTTGGTGCTGGCGCTTGTGGGCATGACGGCGGTTGACCTCGCGTTCGACAACATGCCGGCGGCGCTTGCGACGTTCGCGGCGCTTTGGGTGCCGGCCATGGCGGCGTCGGTCGCGCTCGAGCGGCTGAAGAAGAAGCACGACCTTGTTACCTACCGGGAGATCACGGCGTTTTGCAACGGCGAAGACCCCGAACGCAGCCAGGACGTGCGCCGCGCAAGCCGCGTGCATCGCGCCCTGCGCGTGGCGGGCATGGTGCTTGCGGGCGTCATTCTCGGCGCTGTGACGGCGCACTGCGTCAAGGCAGGCATCGACGCGCTTTCCGGCGTGCTGTAATTGAGATGATTGAGCCTTCCTTATCTCGGAAATGTTTCTAAATCAGAAAGATTTGGAGCTGTTTTGTGTCTAAAGCAGAAAACGGAGTGGGCAACTGCACGTGCCCACTCCGCAAAGCAGCGCCAAGCTGTGCCGCCCTACCGCAGGTGAAACTCGATCGAGGCGGTGGGGCAACGCTTGGCGCACTCGCCGCAGCGGGTGCATTCGCCAAGCTGCTGGGGCGCGTCGACGGCATGCTGGTCGATGCGCTCGGCGCACGCCTCCTTGCACGCGTCGCACGCCGCGCCGTTCGCGCGCAGGCACGTCTCCTTATTGATGCGCGGGCGGAACAGGCGCGCGAACTGTCCCGTGATGTTCAGCAATCCCGCCACGGGACACAGATTCATGCACCACTTGCGGTACAGCACCAGCTCGACGAGGAGCGCCAGCGGAAACACCACCACCGAGGCCGTCATCTGCTTGTCGACGATCAGATGCCACAGCGACCCCACCGTGCCGAACGTGAGCCCGATAGGGCACACCAGGCAGAACAGCGGCAGCCCCGCGATGAGCGCCGCCGCCAGCACGGCGATAAGCGTCCACGTGCGCGGGTCGCGCCCAATATGGCGCAGGCTTGCGGCAAGGCTCCACGCCTCGCGCACCGCGGAGCACGAGGAAGCGGCGGTGGGCACGCATTCCGTGTCGACCTTTGCGGGTGCATCTACGGTCTCGGTCAACGCGCTTGCGCTCGCACGCACGACGGTTTCGCCCGCGTCGGACACGCCGCTCGCTTCGTCGATGCCCGCCGCTTCAGTCGCCTTCTCCTCGTGCTTGGGCTCGCGCTTGAAGAACCGCCTGATCACGGGCGCGGGGCAGCCCCAGGCGCACCACGCACGGCCAAACACGAGGGACATCACCAGCACCACGCCCGCCGAGATGGCCGCCACGGGGATGAAAGCGCGGCTGGCGATCATCGCTTCCAAGCCGCCCAACGGGCACAACAGAAAGAACTCGCCGATGCCGAACGACGAGGGCGTTCCCAGCCCCGTGTCGAACGCAAGCGACGCCAGCACGGCAACCAGCACCGCCGCCAACGTCACGCGCCGCGCCGCCACCATGCGGGCACCCTGCGCACGACCGCCGGAATGTGACAAATGACCTGTCCCCTTGTCAGGTTTTCCCATTATGCACCCCTTTCCGCGAGCTGGCGCTCCGTCATAACCTCGATGCCGCGCGCGCTGCCGCCCGCAAACGACTTCAAGACGTTGGCGGGGCAGATGCGCACGCACTCGCCGCAGCCGTTGCACAGCGCGTCGTCGACCACGGGTCGGCGCTCGGCGTCAAACGAGAGCGCGCCGTACTCGCACGCGTCCACGCACACGCCGCACGCGCCCGGCTGCACGAACGCGAGGCAACGGTCCTCGTGAACCCAGGCGCCCCCGATGCGCCCCGACGCGGGGCTGTAGGGGTCAACCGCGCCGATGGCCTGCGTGGGGCACACCTCGCGGCACTTGTCGCAAAACGTGCAGCGATCGCTCGCGTAGTTAAGCGCCGGGGTTTTCACCGCCACCACGCCCGCCTCGATGCCGAGCGGGTAAAGCACGTCGGTCGGGCACACGCTGATGCAGCGCTCGCAGCGGATGCAGCGCGCGGCGAACTCGACCTCGGGCAAGGCGCCGGGCGGGCGCAGCACGTCGGCCTGCGCGACGAAGGGACGCGCCGCCGCACCGGCAACCGCGCCGACCGCCAACGCAGCCGCGCCGATGCAAAACGTGCGACGCGTCGGGTTAGATGCGGACATAGGGAAAACCTTTCTCGAATGCAAAGAAAGTCACAGGTTGTTCGTAACGTCAGCGAGAGCTTCCGAGGCGTTTCATATAGCCCCGCCGCAGCGCCAAGCGTACTTCGGTACGCGCCGAGCGCTGCACAAGGGGCTAGATGGAGCGCATCGGAAGCTCGCAGCGTCGGGCCGTTCCGCTTGTTGCGTCAGCAACGAGCGGAACATTCCCGCAGCATGTCGAGCGACTGTTCCAACGCGCCCCACGCCACCTGCAGCATGCCGGTGTAGAAGGTCGTCTTGGCGTACTCCTTCGCCGCGTCGTGCAAAGCACCTATCCAGTTGAGCAGATGCTTCTCGATAAACTCGATCTGGCGCTGCACGTTGCGCGCGAACGCGTCGCGCTCGCCTTCCTCTAACAGCTTGGCCGCGCGCTCGCTCATAACCGACAGGTACTCGAGCTCGAACGCCACGTGGTCCTCGGGTTCGTGCAGCTCAGGGTTCACCAAAAAGCCGTCCTCCGCGAAATGCGCCGCCACGTCGTCGCGCGCGTCGCCCATCATGCCGCGGTCCTCGCTCGTGAACACCGACTCGTAAGGAACCGCCGTGCGCGCCTCGCGCGTGAACACGCCCGCCGCCAGAAACACGCGCGCGTACTCGACGGCCAGCTGCCCGCGGCGATCGCTGCCGGAAAACGCGAAGTAGCGGCGTAAAAGCTCGTACCCGCGGTCGAGGTGCGCGTTGCCCGTGTCCTCGGGCCACTCCTCGGCGGCCAGCGCGTCGATCGCCTCGTCGTTGAGCTCCTTGAAGAACATCTGCGACAGGAACCGGTACGTCTGCGCGTCGGCGTTCAGGAAGTCAAGCATCTCCTGGCGCTTCACCTGGGCGTCAGCAGCCCTCTGCTCCGCGTTTTCCATCGTTTTTCACTCCTTAATCGAGAGGCATCAAGAACAAATCCATCAGCGACGTGCCCACGAGCCACATCGCCACGCGCAGCGCCACGGCACACACGATGCCCGCCGCCGCGGCCACGCCACCGGCCGCAGCACCCGCGGCCTCGGGCTTCTTCCAGGCCCACGCGCCCGCGCCCGCCGCAACCAGAACCGCCGCGAACGTCACCACGGCCCAGATCACGAAGCCGTCCTTCGCCTCGGCCACCCACGGCGCCGCGTAGATGAGAAACGCCGCGCAGCACAGCAGGGCCACCACGGCCAGCACCGCGGCGAGCAGGCCCGCGAACGACACCGCGCCCGCGCGCTCGCCGTCGGCCGCCTCAGCAGCCGGCGCAGCGCTCGCCGCCTCGGCATCGGCGCCCGCCGCCGCGTCGCCGCCCTTCCCCACCGCCTTCAGCAGCAGGTTCAGGCCCGCGCCCGCAGCGCCCGCCGTCGCGCAGTACGCCAACGGCAGCGCCACGGTCATCCACGCCTGGCGCGCCTCCATCAGGTAGGAGTAGCCGCACGCGAACGCGAACACGATGCCCACAATAGCACCCGCCGCGCCGACCGCGCGCAGCGCGCCCTTGCCCGAGCCGCGCACCAACAGCGCGAAGTACACCACCATCAACACGATGAGCACGCCGATCATGGCAGCCTCGACGAAGATGCCCGAGGTGGGGTGGTTCAGCGCCTCGAAGATGCGGTCGATGTGCTTCAAGTGCGTCATCGACGCCAAGCCGCCCGCCGCCAGCAAAACCGCCGACACGATCGTCTCAACGCGCCCGGGCAAGGCACCTTTCTTCGCCAGCGCCTGAATCATCGAGCTGGCGAACAGCCACGCGCCCGCGCCGCTCAGCACCGTGAACAGCACCAAAGACCATTGGGCTTCCATTTACTCCACGCTCCCTTCGGTCGTTGCGTACTTGCTCGTCTGCTGCGTGAGGTCGTCGGCCCGCCACTCGCCGAACTTCGGCGACAGAATGTAGGCAGAAACCGGGCCGTTGCCCACGTCGGGCAAGTGGTGAATCGCCTCGGCGGGATATTTCGCCAACTCACGCGACACATCCGAGTTCGGGTCGTCCATGTCCCCGTAGAAGCGCGCCGTGCCGCAGCAGTTCTTCACGCACGCCGGCAGCTCGCCCGCGCTCGTCAGGTGGTTGCACAGCGTGCACTTCTCCACCACCTGCTGCGCCTCGTTCCAGCTGCGCACGCCGTAGGGGCACGCCATCATGCAGTAGCGGCAGCCGATGCACTTCGACTTGTCCACCAGCACCATGCCCGTCTCCTCGTCGCGGTAGCTCGCGCCGGTCGGGCACACGCGCACGCACGGCGAGCCCTCGCATTGCTGGCAGTGGGTGGGCAGCCAGTAGGTTTTCACGTCGGGAAACTCCCCGAACGGCTCGACTTGCAGCACCTTGTTCCACCGCTCGCCGAGCGCCACGTCGTTTTCCATCTTGCACGCCACTTCGCAGCTGTAGCAGCCGATGCAGCGGTCAAGGTTCACAACCAAGCAGTTACGCGCCATAGACGGCATTACCTCCTCCAGTGTTCTCAGACTCCTCGGGCAGCCACGGCGTGAAGTCGGTGGGCTCAATCCAGATGCCCTCGGGGGCAGAATCGGCCTTCGTCACGTTGATGCAGATGCCGCGCAGCGTGTAGGTTCCGTACACATCGTTGAACGGGCACTCGTCGTTGTTCTGCGTGAGCAAGTTGATGTTCATGGCCTGCCACGCGCGGTTCGGGTCGTCGGAATCCAAAAGCTCGGGGTTCCAGAAACGCTCCTGGTAGATCACCTTCGGCGCCACGCTCTTGGTCACGCGACAGCGGCCCTGCGTCTTGCCGCGGCGGCTCTCAAGCCACAGCCAGTCGCCGTCCTCCACGCCGATCTCGCGCGCCGTTTCCGGGTTGATCCACGTTTCGGGATAAGGGAAAATCTCGCGCGTGTAGGGCGTGTTGCGCAGCGTGCCGTGGTGGAACACCGGCAAGCGGCCCTGCGTCAGCACGAACGGGTAGTCGGCGCTGTAGCCCGGGTCGCCCTCGACGGGAGACTCGTAGGGCTCCAGGTAGTACGGCAGCGGGTTGTAGTTGTCGGAGGCGGGGAACACGTCAGTCGCCGGCTCCATCGTGCCCGTGCCGTCGATGGCGCCCGTGAGCCCCAGCAGGATGTTGCCGTCGAAGTACGGCTCGCAGCGGCGGCTCGTGGTGTGGAAGCCGGCGGGCACAGACGGGTTGTCCTCGTCGGGGAACAGGTGGCTGTTGTAGGACTTCGCCGCGTACTCCTCGATGGTCTGGTACTCGCTGGGCGCCTGCGCGTCGAACGTGGCCCAGTCCCAGTCGTCCTGGCCGTAGTAGAAGCTGCCCACGAAGTAGCCCACGTAGTCTTTGTACTCCTCATAGGTGCGCCAGTAGGTGCCGTAGAACTTGCCCGCGATGTCGGGGTTGAACGAGTCGATGCACCGCTGGTGCCCGCGCTTTGCCAAAGCCGCCGCCAGCCACGACCAGTGCATGCACTCGTCGACGGCCTCGTACAGCTGCGTGCAAGGACGGCGAATGGCGTAGGTGTTCAGGCGGTCCTGCGCGTAGGCCGTCTCAAGCCACTCGGCCGTGGGCAGCACGTAGTCGGCCAGGCACACGCTGGTGGTGGTCCAGTGCATGTACATATGCACGTTCAGCTCGGTGGTCATCATGGCGTCGTAGAAGCGCTGCGCGTTGCCGATCATGGCCAGCTTGTTGCCGCTGCGCTCGATCCAGATACGCGGGCGGTACGGCTCGCCGGTCTCGATGGCCTTGAGCACCGTGGGGATGTGGCTTGCCAGCCAGTGCCCCAAGCCCTTGTGCTCGGTGTAGCCCAGGCGCGCGTTCGCCTCTTCCTGCGGCATGCGCAGCGGATGGTCGGGGTGATGCAGGCCGAACGGCTGCACCACGTAATTGCAGGGCTCGACGTAGCACGGGCGGTCCTGCACGATGGAACCCGGCTGGCGAATGCAGCCCATGAGGATGTCCAGGATGGCGTCGCCCTGCGCGGCCTGCGCAGAGTTGCGCGCCTGGTCGGTGGCCACGCCCAGCGAGATGCCGGCGTTCGGGCAGCCGTCCACGTAGATGTTGATGGCCTCCTCGATCTTGTCGGCGTCGAGCCAACACACCTCGGCGGCGCGCTCGATCGTCCAGTCGGCCACGTGTTCCTTCATGATTTGGAAGGCCGTGCGGGCCGTCTCGCCGTTCGGCAGCGTGTAGGAGCCGAACATCTCAGGGTCGATGGAGCCGTCTGCGGGATAAGGGTAGGGCATGGCGACGGCGGCGTTGGCGTTCTTGTCCCACACCACGTACTCGTCGTCGGAGCCCAAGCCCAGCTCGCTCGCGCGGTAGGTCAGGCGCGTGTCCTCGTGCACGAGGAAGGGCAGGTTCGTCCACTCGCGGCAGAAGTCCTTGGCCCACAGGTCGTTCTCGATGATGTAGTTCATCCACGCCAGCATGAGCGCCACGTCGGTGCCGGGGCGGATGGGCAGCCACACGTCGGCGCGCGCGGCGTCGGGCGTGAGGCGCGGGTCGATGACAACCGTCTTCATACCGTTGTTGCGCAGCTCGGTGACCACGCGGCCCGTGGAGCCGATGCCGTGGTAGCTGGGCCCCACGCCCCACATGACGTAGGTTTTCGTGGGCGTGCACAGCTCGTCGGGCAGGATGCCGGGCAGGTACACCTCGGTTACCGGGCCGTCGGCCAGCGACGTGTCGGCGGTGCCGTTCAGGCAGAACTCCATGTGGTTGCGCGGCAGGTAGCACTGGGCGCAGCCCGGCTCGAAGAAGTTGCCGCCGCCCCACACGGAAAGGAAGCGCGCGGGGCTGAAAAACTGCGGGTTTCCGCCGCCGCCCGTCGAGGTGACCAGACACTTCGGGCCTTCCTTCTGGTACCACTCCCACATGACGTCGGCGATCTCGTTGATGGCCTGGTCCCAGCTGATGCGCTCCCACTCGTTGGAGCCGCGCTCGCCCACGCGCTTCATGGGGTACTTGATGCGGTTCGGGTTGTAAAGCGCCTGAATGCCGGCCAAGCCCTTCGCGCACGCCGCGCCCTTGTTCATGGGGTCGTCCGGGTCGCCCTCAAGCTTGATCACCTTGCCGTCGCGCACGTGCGCGACCATGCCGCAGTTGTTGAGGCACGCGCGGCAGATGGTGCGGATTTTCTGCGTCTCGCTTGTTTGCGCGGCGTGCGCCGGCTCGACTTCCATCAGGTTAGCCGTCGCCGAACCCGCCATCGCCGCCGCAGCGGCGGTGAACGCGGAAAGTTTGACGAAGCCGCGCCTGCTGATGTTCGTTGCAGCCAAGATGTCCCTCCCTTTCTCGTTTGCTTCTTGCGTTGCTTGCTCTATCGTCATCCGTGGCGGGGCGCGGTGCCTGCGGGAACGCGACGGCTTCGGGGCGTTTTGCCGCAAAGCCGCTTTGGTTCGCGCGAGCGCGCGCCTCCGTGAGGCTGAGCGCCCCTTAAGGGCGCGCCGTCCCACAAAGGCCCGCTACCCCTTAAGGGTGCGCCGCCCCGCCTCGGTTATGACCCAACTTCCTTGCCAAGCGATGCCGCCGGCGGTTTCCAATGCGTCGATGAAGAACTGCGGGTAGACGCGCTCTCCCTGCGGAGAATGCACCGGGCCGTCCGTTTCGACGGCAGCTTCGAGGGCCGCGCGCGTGGCGCCCGCGTCGCTTGCAGCGTGGGCGTCTGCAGAATCCGCGCCCTTTGCCGCGGCGCCCGCGCACGCGGACAGCATCCGCATGAAGACAGGCGCGTAATGGGGCTTGTCGTCAAGAAGCGCCGCAAGCGTTGCGGCGGGGTCGAGCGACGCCAGAAGCGCGCGCCCGTCGGGCGTCACGTTAAGGCGCGCCTCAACCTGCGCATCAAGCGGAACGCTCTCGTCGAGTTGGATGTCTTCAAGCGTGCCCGCGTAGGGCTCGCCGTTCACCGTCAGTTGCTCGGTGGCGGCACCCGCGCGCTCAAGCGCGTCGACGATGGTGCCGGGCGCGTACGAAAACGCGGCGTCCCAGGTTTCACGCGCGGCGTCTTCCGCTGCACGTCGGTCGCACGGCGCAAGCTCAACCAGCACCGAAAGCATGGCCGCCACCGGCTTTTTCATCATGGGATTATGCTCGACCAAATCGATGGCCACGAAGATCGCCCCCTCTTGTGAAAGCTGCAGCAAGCAGCTCGACTGCCCCTCGTCGCACGCTTTCCCGTGCTTGACGAAGCGCATCATAGCCCGCGAGCGCACCCACCCGCCTGACCGAAAAAGGACGAAAAAACAAGCGCCCCGACATGCGAGGCGCTCACACAAAAGTGATTATTCGGTTGTATTTCACCTGATGAAAATTATTCTTAAGATGCGACAATAGAACAAGTCGTTTGTCACATACCGCTACTTCGCCAAAAAGTCGAGCAGCTCTTGGCGGGTGTGGATGTCGAGCTTGGCGTAGACCGAGCGCAAATGGGTACGCACCGTGTTCTTCGAGATGCAGCGGTTTTCGGCGATCCAGTTGGCGCTGCGCCCCTGCGCGAACAGCTCCATGATCTCAAGCTCGCGGTCGGACAGGCCGTAGAGCGGCTCGGCCGCGCGGCCGTAGCGCTCACGGCGCGGGTCGCAAGCAGGCGCAACGCCGGGATGCGGCTTAGGCGCCGCATCCGACGAAGCGTCGGTCTCGGAAGCCTTCGCCCCGTCGATCGTGTCCGTCACGCCTGCTGAATGTGTCGAGGCGCCGTCCGTTTCCGTCGCGCCAGCTGCGCCGGCCATCTCCCCCTCATCCCCCAAGGTCGAGGACACCGAGGCGTGGAGCGAAGGCTGCGAAGCTTCTGAGCGTAACGCCACGCCATCCGCAGCCGCCACCGCTTCCCCTTCCGCGTAGTCGGCGTGCGCGCTCTTCACGATGTCGCCTACCTCGCCTGCGGGCAGCAGGTACACCAGCGTCAGCACGATCAGAAACGCCATTCCCAGCGTTATGCCGAAAAACGCCGCCACCTGGGCGTAAAGCGGCGCCACCAGCATGCCGACGAGCCAGCCCGCGCTTGAGCACAGGAAATACACCGCCTGACCGATGCCGAACACGCGCACCGCCGAGATGCTGTAGCGAAACGCCAGGTAGGCCATGAGCACCGACAGTATGAGCCACAGCGTTTCCTTGCCGATGACCAGATAGGAAATGTCGAAGCCGACGCAGCACGCGAGCATCATGGCGATGCCCGCCACCATAAGCGCCGTGTACGCGCCCGTGATGGCGCGTACCGCGCCGCATTTGCCGATGGCGAACAGGATGGCGACGCCCACCAAGCCGATGACCAGCACCGATACCGTGCTCTGCTCCGCAAACGTGGCGCCATCGAACGAAAGCGACATGACGCCTTTCGCCACGCCCGCCGTGAACGCGATGACCCCCGCCGCTGCCGCCACGCGCCGCAACGCGCGCTTGCTGGCAACTACCTCGTCGGCGCTCGGCGGAAGGGCGCCGCGCGCCGGCATGAACGTGTCGTCGCTTTTCATGGAGAGCATGAGCGCCGAGAGCATCGGCAAGACCGCGGCGAACAGCGGCCCCGCCACGCCGGGCAGTGACACGCCCGTGAAGTAGAGCAACGCCGCGAACACCAGCGACAACGCCGCCGCAGAAAGCGACTCGCCCAGCCCCACGCTGCCGTAGATGCGCCCCACGAGCAGGCACAGATACGACGTGCCCACGCCGGTGAGCACGGCCGAGGCGGCGAACAGCACCGGCGAGCCCACCGCGCCCGAGAACTCGAGCAGCAGCGTGGCCAGCGTGGCAAGGCCGCCGAACACCACGGCCGTCACGCGGCGCTTGACGTGTTTCTCGACCTTGTAATATACGGCGGCGGCAATCAACATCGAGACCGCGATGGCCGGCGTGGAGAACAAATACATCTCCAGCACGCTTTCCAAGCGCGCACCTGAGGGGAACAGACCGACCACCGTCGTGGAGCTGTAGCACAACCAAATCCACGCCCACCAGGCGCCGAGCCCCAAAAAGCGCAGGTTGGGCCACTGCTCGTCGAGCGGCTTCACGCGGAAATCAGTTGTGCTCTCCTGCGGCATGGCGCCGTCCTCCCCCGCATATCCAACAAGGGGCGAGGGCGCCCACCATCGCGCTCCCCGCCCCAAACTGGTGAACACGGGAGCATCCCCACGTTCACCACAAGTTCACCGTAGTCAGACCCTTGTCGCAGGCCGCGTTACTCGGCGTCGACCTCCGCCTTAGTTGCAGGCTGCGTTACTCGGCAGTCGCCTCAGCTTTCGCCGCAGCCTTCTCCACCTGCTCGATGATGGCGTCGAGCGCGCCGTCCACGGCGTAGTCCTCCACCTTGCCCGCGTCGACGAGCTTGGCGAACGCAGGGTCCATCGGCAGCGTGGCGACGGCGGGAATCGCGTACTTCTTCGCCACTTCCTCGCCCTGGGGCTCGCCGAAGATGTAGTGCTTCTTGCCGCACTCGTCGCACTTGAAGTACGCCATGTTCTCCACCAGGCCCACCACCGGCACCTCAAGCGAGTGCGCCAGGTTCACGGCCTTGCCCACGATCATGGCCACGAGCTCCTGCGGCGCCGACACGGTAACGATGCCGTCGACCGGCAGCGTTTGGAACACGGTCAAAAAAACGTCGGAGGTTCCCGGAGGCATGTCGATGAGCATGTAGTCGATCTCGCCCCAGTTCACTTCCGACCAGAACTGACGCAGCACGCCCGTGACCACCGGGCCGCGCCATGCCACCGGCACGTCGTCTTGCGGGAGCATCAGGTTCACCGACATCACGGCGATGCCGCTTTCGGTGAGCGCGGGGCAGATGCCGTCTTGGTCGGCCACCAGGTGCGCCTTGATGCCGAAGGACTTCGGGATGGAAGGCCCGGTGACGTCGGCGTCGAGGATGGCCACCTTGTTGCCGCGCTTCGCCAGCTCGGAGGCGAGCAGGCTGGTCACGAGCGACTTGCCCACGCCGCCTTTGCCCGACACCACGCCGATGACGTGCTTGATGTTGGAGCGCTTGTTCGTCTCAAGCGTGCTCGGGCCCGCATCGGCCGTGCGGTCGCCGCACCCGGCGACGCCACAGCTGGAGCACTCGTGCGTGCACTCTTCTTCTGCCATGTTGATTCCTTCTCTCGTTGTGCGGCCGCCGCAGCGCGTTGCGGGGAAACGCCCGCGCGGCACGTTCGCCATGTGCGGCGAACCGAGCCGCGTCGCATGATGCGTTGCGCCCGCGCGGCGCGACGGCCTTCTCGTCTTGTTACGTTGCGCATGATAGCACATTGACCCTGCGCGAAACGGGGCGGCCCGAAAGCCGCCCCGCCGTGGATATTCTTTTGTGTAAGCGTTCGCCCTGCGAAGCCTCAGCGCCGCGCGCGTTACTCAGGCTTCACCGAGGCGTAGAACGTGGCGTTCTCGTAGAGGTCCTTCACCGACTTGCCGTCGACGAACGGCAGCTCCAGAAACTCGGAAATGGTAGGCACGAGCTCGCTGCAATCGACGTAGTGGCCCTTCTCGTTCAGCTGCGAGGTGTCCTGAGCGCGCCAGTAGCGGTCGTTCACGTCCGTGAGGTAGTACGTGGCGCCATCGACTTCCATGTAAACCGAATGGTTCGCGTGGAGGTACACCTGCAAGTCATCATAGGATACTTCGAGCACCTCGGCGGCTTTCACTCCCATAACGGCCCCTTTCTGTCGGGAATTACGATGCACCAATCATACCAATAACAGCACCCCGTTGCGCCGTGAAGTTGGAAAAGATGGAGAAGAAGGGCAAGGCGGGGAAGGGACGCGGCGCGGCGCGCCCCTACTCCTCGAAAAACCGCGTGGCAATACGGGCCGACTCGGCGGCGTCCTTGGCGTAGAAGTCGGCGCCGATCTGCGCGGCGTAGTCTTGCGTGAGCACCGCGCCCCCCACCATGACGGCCACGCCCGGCAGCTGCTCGCGCACAAGCGCGATGGTGCGCTCCATCGCCTTCACCGTGGTGGTCATGAGCGCGGAAAGCCCCACCAGGCGCGCGCCGTGTTCGCGCGCGGCCTCCACCACGCAGGCGGGCGGCACGTCGCGCCCCAGGTCGACCACGGGGAAGCCGTAGTTTTCCAGCAGCATCTTCACGATGTTCTTGCCGATGTCATGGATGTCGCCCTCGACGGTGGCCAGCACAATAGTGCGGTTACCAGCGAGAGCAGAAGCCGCGGAAGCACCCCCCTCATCCCCCGAGACCGCTGCGCGAGCACCCGCCGCACCCCCTGAGGCTGCGGGCGACGCGGTGCGGAGCGAGGGCTGCGCAGCTTCTGAGCGCAGCGCCGCGTCGCCCGCA
>JAUNGO010000062.1 GCA_030524475.1 Eggerthellaceae bacterium
CAGCCGAACAGCACGCCGCCCAAAAACGACGCGAGCGTGGTTTTGCCCGCCTCGTTTTCGCCGTACACCACGTTGAGCTGCGCGTCGAGCGGGCCCACCACGCGGCCGCCCATCGCGCCGAAGCTGTCGATCTTGACGTGCTTGAGATAGGGGTTCGTCATGCGTCCTCCCCCTTCACCAGCAAGTCGAGCACAAGGTTTTCGGCTTCGTCCATGAGGGCGTCGAAGTTCACGGCGGGCGTGCGCGGAAGCGAGATGCCGCGCCGCACGAACTCCTCCTGCACGTAGTCGACCTGCGCGCTTTCCGCCTCGCGCATGGATTGCGCCGCTCCCATCAACGCAGCGGGGAACATGCCCTCGGTGCGCAGGGCGTCGCGGTCGAGCACGCGGGTGGTTTTGTCGATGAGGGCGTCCACGAAGAAGTCGGGGTGGGCCTCGTTGAGCGACGCGCGCATGTCGCCGAGCACGCCCGGGCGCGCGAGCACGTCGTGCAGCAGCGAGGCGCCCGTCAGCGTGATGCGCGAGATCATCTCCTCGCACTGGGCGCGGCCGTTCTCGGCGAACTGCACGCGCATGACCTTCTCCGTCACCTGCGGCAACGTGGCGCAGTCCGCCACGTCCACCTCGAGGCGCTGCCAAACCACGCTTGCCGTGGGGATGAACTCGACTTTGTTCGGCTCACCTTCCTCAAGCGTTACTAGCGTCACGCCGCGCCGTCCCGTTTCCTTCACGTCGCGCCCCTGGATGCACCCCGAGAACACAAGTTGCGGGTTGCGCTCGTCGTCGACGCGCCGCGCGTGGATGTGCCCGAGCGCCCAGTAGTCGAAGCCCGCGCGCCGCAGCTCGCTCGGGTCGACGGGGGCTTTCACGGGGTCGAGGTCGAGCCCCGTGTGCAGAACGCCCACGCCGAAAGGCGCTTGCGCGGCGCGTTCCCCCAGCTCGCGCTCGGCCGCCGCGCGGGTGAGCCCCTCGGCAATGCTGCGGTCAGCGGGCCACACCTTGTTGGGGTAGCCGCGCCCGCCGAGCACGCACAGCGGCTCGCCGTCGCGTTCGTAGAGCGCAAAGCTCGGACGGTCGGCGGCGAACATGAAAGCGGTTTCGGGCAGCGTGAAGAAGTCCTGCTGCCACTGGGTGTACGGGTCGTGGTTGCCCGTGCACAAGTACGCGCGAATGCCCGCGTCGGACAAGCGCTCGATGCCGCGGAAAAACCGCAGGTAGTCGGCGTACGACGCGCGCGCCTCGTCGAAAACGTCGCCCGCGATCACCACGAAGTCGACCTCGCGGGCGCACGCCGCGTCGATCAGGCGATCGTACGCCTCGGGAATGGCCTCGCACAAACGGTCGGCCCACTCGGGCGATAAGGCCCGCAAGCCGCGAAACGGCGCGCCGATGTGAAGATCGGCGGCGTGAATGAATGTGAGTTTGCGCGCCATGTCCGTGCCGCCTCCTTTCGTCCCGCCTGCGCTTTTCCGTCGGGGTTCGCCGACCCCGTTAACCCCGTTGACCCCGCCCGCCGCCTAGCCGCTTTACCACGCTAATGTGACAAACGACCGGTCCCTTTGTCACATCTAGAACCCACCGGCGCGCGAGTCGTCGATGAAGTCCATGAACTTAGTGTACTCGGGGTTGAACGCCAGCGTGATGTCTCTCGTGGCGCCGTTGCGGTGCTTCGCCACGATAAGCTCGGCCGTGCCCAAATCGGGGCGGTCGTCGCTTTCCGCCTCCATCTCGTCCATCGAGCGGTCGATGAACATAACGATGTCGGCGTCTTGCTCGATCGAGCCCGATTCGCGCAGGTCAGACAGCATCGGGCGCTTCTTGCCGCGCATCTCGACCGCGCGCGAGAGCTGCGAAAGCGCGATCACCGGCATGTCCATCTCCTTCGCCAGCACCTTCAGGCCGCGCGAGATTTCGCCAACCTCGACGGCGCGGTTGCCGTCTTTGCGCGCGGCGGGCGGCTGCATGAGCTGCAGGTAGTCCACGATGATGAGCCCTTTGCCCTGCCCCACCGCATGGCGAAGCTCGCGGCGCGCCTTCGCGCGGGCCTCAAGGATCGACAAGCCCGGCGAGTCGTCGATGTAGATTTCCAGCTTGGAAAGCGTGTTCGACGCGTCGGCGATGGCGCCCCAGTCGCCTTCCGACACGAAGCCGCCGCGAATCTTCGACAGGCTCACGCGCGCCTCGGCGCACAAGATGCGCTGCACCAGCTGCCCCGCGCTCATTTCCAGGGAGAAAAACGCCACCGCCGTGCCCGACTTCGCCGCGTTCACCGCCATGTTCAGCGCGAACGACGTTTTGCCCACGCCAGGTCGGGCGGCCAAAATCACCAGGTCGCCGCCGCGCAGGCCGTGGAACAGGTTGTCGACGTCCCTGAACCCAGTGGGCACGCCGGCCATGTGGTCGCCCTGCGCCGCCAGCTTCGAGATTTCCTCGAACGCGTCGGTGATCAGCGTGTCCATCTTCACGAACGACGACGACACGCGCTTCTCGGTCACGTTGAACAGCGTTTTCTCCGCCTCCTCGACCACCTGGTTGAGGTCGTCGGGCGCGTCGTACGCCAGCGCGTTGATGTCGGCCGCCGCGTACACCAGCTCGCGCAGGATGGCGGTGCGCTTCACAATGTCGGCGTGGCGTTGCCAATTGGTAAGCGCGAAGGTGTTGTCGGCGATCTCGGCGATGTAGGCGCGCCCGCCCACCGCCTCGAGCTGGCCTTTCGCCTGCAGCGTGTCGACGAGCGCAATGGGGTCGACGGGGATGCGCCGCACCGTGAGGTCGTAAATCGACTCGAAGATGATGCGGTGGGCGGGGCGGAAGAAGTTCTCGGGCTTGAGCTTTAGCACAAGCTCCTCCACCACCTCGGTGTTGAGCATACACGCCGCGAGCACCGACTGCTCCGCCTCGATGTTCTGCGGAAGCTGCGCGCGCTTTGCCGGGTCGAGCGTTGCCGCCGTCGTGTGTCCGCCGCGCGCGGAGTTGGAGGAGTTCGAGTTGAAGGGAGCGGGCATGGGCGTGGTCTTTCTTGGTCGTATCGAGAAGCGCGCAAGGCGCGGAAACTGCTTGCGACTATGGTAGCGCAAAAACGACCGCATGCACGCACCTGCAGCGCCCGCTTCGCAAAATGTTTCACGTGAAACATTTTGCGCACGGGTGCGATGGCGGGGCTGGTGGAGCAGCAGGGCGGCGAACGCGGGGACGCCCCGTGCTCGCCGCCCGCTACGCCCGCCCCACCCACGCAAAATGCCCCTGCTCCGCAAGCGGAACAGGGGCATTGGTCTGGAACACAGCCAAACGCGTTGCGCGTTCAGCCTATGCGAGCAGCTTTGCGCTACTCGGCGTCGGCAGCAGCCTCAACGGCTTCCTCAGCGGTCTCAGCAACCTCGGCAGCCTCAACGGCTTCCTCAGCTTCAACCTCGGGCTCAGCCTCTTCGGCAGCCGCTTCGTCGCCCACGAAAACGGTAACCGTCGCCTTGATGGTGCGGTACAGCGACACGACAACCTTGTGCTCGCCGGCAACCTTGATCGGCTTGCCCAGCTCAACACGGCGCTTGTCGATCTCGACGTCGAGCTCTTCCTTGATAGCGTCGGCAATCATGGTAGACGTCACCGAGCCGAACAGCTGGCCCTCTTCGCCGACCTGAGCCGCAACGTGCACCTTCGCAGCGTTGAGCTTCTCGGCCAGCGCGTTGGCGTCGGCCAGGCGCACTTCCTCGCGCTTGGCAATGTTGTTCCTGCGCTGCTCGAGCTGTTTGAGGTTGCCCTTCGTGGCGCGAACCGCGTAGCCCTGGGTGAGCAGGTAGTTGTTGGCAAAGCCGTCGGCCACGTTGATGACGTCGCCTTCGCCGCCCTTGCCCTTGAGTTCTTTCAGCAGAATAACCTTCATGTGTCCTCCTTAGTCGCGCTTGCGACGGTCGCCGCGACCGCTCACAGCGGGGACAACATAAGGCATGAGCGCCATCTCGCGAGCGCGCTTGACAGCGTTCGCGATGTCGCGCTGGTGCTGGGTGCAAGCACCCGTCACGCGACGCGGCTTGATCTTGCCACGATCGGTAACATATTTGCGCAGCATCTGAGTGTCTTTGTAGTCGACAAACTCAGCGTCGTCTTTGCAGAACTGGCAAAACTTACGACGAGGCTGCTTAGCGTAATCGGCCATTTTTAACCTCTTGTCTTTCGCCTAAAACGGGATGTCTTCGTCATAAACCGAGGAAGACGTGTCGACGACGGGAGCCGGGGCGCTGTACGCGGGGGCTGCGTTGTAGGCAGGAGCCGCGTTGTAGCTCGACGCGCCGTAGTCGTTCGAATGCTGAGCACCGCCGTTGTTGCTGTTGCGGCTCGACATGAACTCAAGCTCGTCCACGATAACCTCGATCTTGCTGCGCTTCTGGCCGTCGCGCTCCCATTGGCTCCAACGAAGCTTGCCCTCGATGGACACCTTGGTGCCTTTGGACAGGTAGTTCGCAAGGCTTTGCGCGCGCGTGCCGAACATGGTGCAGTCGATGAAGTTGGGGTAGTCTTCCCACTCGCCCGTCTGCGGGTTCTTGCGGCGGTCGTTCACCGCCACGCCCATGCTCATAACCGGCATGCCCGACTGCGTTTGACGCACCTCGGGGTCGCGCGTGAGATTACCGCTGATGATTACTCGGTTGATGCTCATTTCTTCCTCTTCTCATGCTGGGGCGAATCAACTCCGCCCGATTTCTCACTAGTCGCGATCCGTGCGGGCCACGATCATATGACGCACAACCGCATCGGTGATGCGCAGCACGCGATCGAGCTCGGCAATGCTTTGGGGATCGGCGTGGAAATCGATGAGGGTGTAGTCACCATCGGTCAGACCATTGATCTCGTAAGCGAGTTTGCGCTTACCCCACGCGTCGACGTTGTCGATGACGCCGTTGTCAGCAGCGATCGTGCTCTCGATACGCTTCATGACACCTGCGCGCGTCTCTTCGTCGATAGTAGGAGCGACAAAAAACAGCAATTCATAAGCCTTCATCAGCTCACCTCCTTTGGACTTTGCGGCCCCGGGCTGGTGAAGGCACTCACCGGGGCAGGATACAGCCTGCCTAGTTTAGCAAAATGCCGCCCGCGATGTAACCCTTTGTTTTCGCTCGATCACGTTTACCACACACTATTCCCGTTGTTCGCTTGCCGTCGCTTGGCGCTTGCGCGCTGCCCGCTGCTTGCGCGCTGCCGCCCAGCGTTCGTTTGTCGTGCGTCTTTCATCTGCCCGCTATTGGGCTTGCGCTCGCTTGCCCTTTCCCGTCGCAACTTTGGAGCGCGCGAGCCTGCGCGGCCGATTAAACCCAACCTCGCGCGCTCCCCCGTCGGGGTTTCCCAGCAAGCCAGCCCGAACGATCCTTCTCCGAGTTAAATGTTTCGACCTTGGCGCGTGCCCTGCCGAGAGCTCCTAAGAACACAATAACCAGCCCGTTCGACCAATCCATGCCAGAAGTCTTGCACGCAGCGCACACGTTTCGCCCACCGTTCTCTTCGGTTTCACGCCGCACGCGCACCGCCTTGCGCCCAGGGAAAGCACCGAAGTTGACCGCATCGCGCCACAAACACGCCACGAATCTCACCAAACTCCAGCAGAAAACAAGCAAGTTTCTGACAGAAATCTCACCAGAAACAAGCGGAAATCTCACCGCACCCTCGCACGTTTCCTACCTCCATATACCGCGCAACCTCCTATGCGACCAAGCCGAACGCATTCAGCAACATATACAAGAAATTAGATTATTAAGAACTAATATTGTTCTATTTAGTCCAAAAATGTTAAAATCGCGCTATGCAAAAGATAATGGAAAAACTGCGAAGCAGCTTCGCTCCAAACGAGCCTATCTTTACGAGAGACGTGCTCTCGCTTCTTAACGACACGCCAAGAAGCACGGTGTACTACCAACTGGAAAGAGCAGTAAGCAGCGGGAGCCTCTCGAAGTCGGGGCACGGGGTTTACTACATACCGACGGACACAGTTGTGGGACCGTCGATTATCTCCCCCCTGAAACCCCTTGCGAGAAAGTACATCACCGACAACGGCAACATCTTCGGGTATTGGGGCGGTCTTATGCTGGAGAACCAAGCGGGACTCACAACCCAAAACCCCACCGTTCTTGAAATCGCAACAAACAAGGCAACCAAGCGCCTGACCCGACTTGGGCCCATGAGCGGATATCGAGATGTCGTACTAAGACCTCCCCGCATCGAAGTGAGCGCGGAAAACGTCGATACGCTGAAATTTCTCGACTTGGTAACCGACGTCTCGGATCTGAATAGCGAAGAAGCGGCAAACGTTCTTTTCGAAATCGCTCAATCCCTTGATGGCGAAAAGGTTTTGGACGCCCTAAAATATTACCCCTCCAAGACTTCGAAAAAATTGATAGGAAGCGGGCTGCTCAATGTACTTGCATGAAAAAAGAGGGGTGGCGGGCTTGTTGCCCGCCGCCCCTCGTCGCGTCTGCTCCTGGCAGCCGCCTCCAGCAGCCACCCTTAGCATCCGCCCCTAACGCCCGCCCCTACCTTGCGAGGCGGTAGGCGTTGCCCGCTTGACCTCCTGTTTCGAGGAACGTGGGCACAACCTCGATGGCGCCCTCGTTGCGCAGGCGAACCACCGCTCGATCAACCGTCTTGGCGTTGCAGTGCGCCAACTCGGCAATCTCGCGCTTCGACAGGTGCGCCGCGCCGTCCTCCGAGAGCAGCGCGCGCTCGGCAATCAAGCCGAGAACACGCTGCTGGGTCGGCGTAAAGCGCGATCTTCTCGCCCTGCGCGGCTCGCACGTTGCCACCGTCGCGCCGTCAGCCACAGCCGCACCGCTCACCGCAGTCGCGTCATAAGTCGCAGCCGCGCCGCACACCACAGCCTCTCCGCAAGTCGCAGACGAGCCGCTCGTTCCGGAGCCGATCTCGTTCATCGCGTATGCGCCCCCTTCTTCGCGTTGCGACGAATGCGCAGCAGCGACGCCGCCGCCACTACGAGCGCCGCCGCAATCACGCCGCACACAATCATTACTGCCCCCGGAATGCCGTCGCCCGTCTGCGAAAGCGCCGTCGGCGTGATCGGCTCTTCGGGCGAAGACGGGTTCCCCGGCTCACTCGGCGTCGGCGGGGTATATACGTTCGTGAACGTTGCCGCCGCGAGCGCCGCGCCGTCAGCCGCCGTGCCGTAGTCAACGCGGAAAGCCAGTTCGCCGTTGTTGTCGGGATCGAGCACCGTCACGGTCGCCGTCCGAGGCGAGGCGTCGTAGGTCATGTTGTCAGCCGAGCCCGCCTCCTCGCGCAGCGTGTAGGTGTAGGTTTGACCCACGTCGGCAAGCCCAAACTCAATGGCGCCGAAGTCCACCGCCGCCAGGTTGCCGTCCTCGGGCGTGATAACCACGCGGTTCGACGCCGGCATCGGCGCGCCTTCAGACCCTTCGATCGTGAAGGCGAAGGTGTCGCCCGCTTGGAAGTTGCGACCCTCAATCGCCTTCGCCGCCGCCAGCGTCAGGCTGCCGGACGCGTCGTAGCGGTTCGCCCACGCAAGGCTAGCCGCAGGCTCGCCCTCATCGGTTGTGCCGTAGTCGGCAGCCACGTTCAGCGAGCCCTCGCCGTCGTCGGTCACCGTGAGCGTCACCGTGCGCGGCGCGGCGTCGTAGGTCATGCCGCCCGCCGTGCCCTGCTTCTCGGCGATCAGGTAGGCGAACGTGCGCTCGCTTTGATACGTGCCGCCCGCGTTCATAAGATCGGTGTCGAAGGCGATGGCGCCGAAGTCGACCGCTGCCTCGCTTGCGCCCGCCTCAGGCACAACCGTAAGCTCGCCCGTCCACAAGCCGCTCTCGTCGGTGGTCACGTTCGTCAGGTTGGCAGGCTTGGGAGCGTCGCCCTTGCCCTGCACCGTGAACGTGAGCGCCTCGCCGTCAAGGAAGGAACGCCCCTCGACAGCCTTCGTGCCCGCCAGATCGAACGAGCCCCTGGCGCTGTAGGTGTTTTCCCACGTCAGCGTCTTGCCACCAAGTACGGCGGCGGTGTTGCCGCTACCCTCGGATGTTGTCCCGTTACCATCAGTGTCGGTCGTGGAAGCCGCCACATTCAGCGTACCGTCGCCATTGTCGGATACATTTACCACAACCGTCTTAACGTCGGCGCTGCAGCTTATGCCGCCAGCGTCGGTGCTCAGCTCGCGCATCTGATACGTATACGTGCCCAGTGTATCCTGCGTGTAGTTGATCGTGCCGAAGTCGACAGACGCCGGATCAGAACCTGCCTTCACCGCAGCTTCTACCTGTTTCACGCCGTCGGCGGAATCCTCAGGCATCGGTGCGCCCTCGGTGAGCGCCCGGAGCTCAAACATGAACTTGTCGCTGTCCTGGAAGTCCCGACCGGCAAGTGTCTTAGAGCCCGTGAGTTCAAGCGAACCATGCGCCTCATACGTATTGGCAAACGTCACACCTGAGAGCTCGTTACCCTCGGCGTCAACGCCATAGTCAACCTTAAACTTCAGGTGACCGTCATGATTCGGATCGGTTACCTCCACTGTGACAGTCTTCTCGACTTCGTCGTAGGTCATACCGCCGGCGTTGCCCCTGGTTTCCTTCACCTTATAGGTGTAGGTGTTGCCTGCCGTCTTTGAGTCGAATGTGATCTTGCCAAAGTCAATGGTCGCCGTTGTGCCCGACTCAGGCTTAATGGTCACCTCCGATTGCTCAGCTGCCGGAGCGTCACCCTGCGGCTCCAGCGTAAAGGTGAACTCGTCGCCTTTCTGGAAATTACGACCCGTAATGGTCTTAGTCGCTGAAAGCTTCAACTCACCGGATGTGCCGTACTTGTTCGTCCAGGTAAAGACCGGTTTGATATCGGCATCCGTGATTGCAGCGCCGTCAGCATTATCTTTCTTCAACGTCAGCGTGCCGTCGCCCTTATCCGCTACATATACCGTGAGTACCTTAGCAACGGTATCGTCGGTTACGCCACCAAGCCCACTCGACTTCTCGGTGATGGTGTAGGTATAGGTCTTGCCGACATTCGCCTCGGTGAAATCAATCTTGCCGAATTCAACGTCTGCACTTGTGTCTGATGAAGGCTCGATCGTCTTGGTCAATGTGCCATCCTGCGAACCTGCAGGCATCGGCACGTTACCGTCACCGGCGGTTGTGCCTTTAAGCTCAAAGGTGAACTTGTCGCCCGACTGGAAGTCACGGCCGTCCATTTTCTTGACACCGTTCAGCGTAAGCGAGCCGTTGGCTGTGTACGTATTGGTGAACGCAGCGCCTGTTGTTTCATTTCCTGTTGCACTGCCCTTGGTGTACGTCGGCGTACCGTCAATCTTGAGCTCGCCGTTATCGTCCTTCACCTTAACCGTTAGCGTCCACGTGGAAGTGTCGTAGCGGTAGCCGTCGGCTCGCGGATCGTTTTCCGTGATAGAGAATGTGTACGTGCCCGCCTTCTCGAACACAATGCCATGGAACTGAGCTGCACCAGCACCGTTGATCGACGCGACCAAGCCACCATCGGGCCAAGCCTCCTTCGTGGGCTCAGCGCCCTCAACCGGCTTCATATAGCCCAGCGAATCGGTATCGACATTCTCTGCTGCCGTCAGCAGGAACGAGAACGGCTGCTTTGCGTTCGTACCCGTAAGCGTCTTCGTCACTTGCGGGGTATAGGTAGTCGGCGTGGGCTGGTACGTATTCACGAACGAGGCGCCTGTGGTATTCGACTCCTGAGTGCCGTTCTTGGAGTAGGTCGGCGTTTCGTCGATTTCGAGCTTGCCGCCCGTATCTTTTACCACAACCGTGTACGTCCACTCGCTGTCGTCGTAGTCATAGCCACCATACGGGTTCGTATCGTCCTCCGTGATCTCGAACGTGTACGTTCCCGCCTTCTTGTAGGTGATAGTGCGGAAGCTTGACATATTCGCGCCATTCACCGTAGTGGTATCAACCGTCTGGTCATTCAGCACAGTGCCGTCTTGATACACAGCCCCATCTGTCGGATTGCTCGAATCCGGAGTCAGCTTAAAGCTGAACGTCTTCGCATCGCCAGGACGATCCTGCCCGTTATCGGTAAACGACTTCGTAACCGACGGGGTGCTTGTTATTGTGTCAGGCGTATAGGTGTTGGTGAACAGAGCTGCGAGAATACCGCCTTCGAGCGTAGCTGCACCATCGTTGATAGCCTCGCTACTGCCCACAGCCTCCACGTAAGACGCCTCCACCGACAGCTGACCACCTTTATCGGTCACGTCAACCCTCAGTACGCGTGTGGTGTTTGTGTCGTAGGTATAGCCAGGGTTCTCGGCACCGGTCTTCGGCTGCTCTGTAATGTTGAAGTAGTACGTTCCTTCCTTGGTGAATTCAATGCTGCCGAACGAATTCGCTCCCTCACCCGTTACAGTCGCCGTCGTGCCATTGCCTGCTGGCAGCGTCGCCCCAGCGGGGTTGTTATCAGCAGCCGTCAGGTTGAATGTAAATGTCTTTGCTTCGCCTGTCGGTACGTTGCCGTCGATCTTTTTCTTCACCTGCGGCGTGTAGTTCGTCGGTTCAGGCTGATAGCTGTTCACAAATGAAGCTGCTGTGCTGCTCTCCACCGCAGGATTAGCTTCGTTCTTCGTGTACTTCACCGAATTTTCCTTGACCGACAGCACACCTGTTGCAGGATTATTCTCGACCTCAACGTACAGATTCCATGAAGCGGTATCGTAGGTATAACCAGGGTTCTCGTTGCCAGTCTTAGCTTGCTCCGTAATCGTGAAATTGTACTCGCCAGCCTTCGAGAAGGTGATCCGGCTGAGCGCCGCCTCTTTTGGTGAAGTGGCTGCGCCTTCGTCCTTCGATACTGTTACCTCCGTAACGCCATTGTTGGCAATCGTTGCACCGTTTTCCAGATTGCTATTATCCTTGGCTTCGGTCACCTGGAACTTAAAGGTAGCCTCGTCAGGACGTTCGGCGCTTTCGCTCGTGAACGACTTGTTCACCTTCGGAGTGAAGGTGGCCTCGGTCGGATCATAAGTGTTCTTAAACGATACGGCGGTGATTCCATCCTTGACAATCGTGAGATTATCAGCCGCAGACCCGCCTGTGTATGATCCACCGCCAACGCTATACCACGGCGTGTAGCCCGTTGCACTCGCCTCGGTCACCGTGCATACTGCACCAACAGGCAAGCCGCTTATGGTGGCGGTCTCGCCGTCTTTCAGCGTAATGGTTGCCTCACCCTTGTCGTCAAACGTCACCGTCTCAGGTTCGCTTGCGGGGGCTGCGCCGAAGAACTCTAGGATGCCCGAGAAAGCGCTGGCGATAGCACCGAGCGCGTCGTTCTTCGTTTCCTTTGTCAGGCTATATTGTCCCGTCACGGGTTCTTCGCCAAGCATCGCCGTAATGGTAAACGTGAAGTCCTTGCCCTGATCGGCATCGGCACCTTCAACGGTCTTGCTGATGCTCAGGTCGCCCTTCTTCACCAGACCTAGGTCCTGATTGGCAACAAGCTCGGTCGAGTTCTGGAAAGCGCCCGTCACGTCGCCCTTCGCAAGATCTTTGATACTATGCAGCTTCACTGTCTGAGCCGCGTCGGAATACTTGATCGCATAGTTGTAACCAGACAAGCTGCTACTAAGATCAGTTGCTTTCACACCGTCGTTGGTGTTGTCGTCATTCTCACCATTGACCTGATACGTTGTCGCACCAGTGTAGTTGGAAAGCTCGCCGCCCTTGAATGCTACAACGTACTCACCTTCTGGAAGCTTGTCGAAGGAATAAGCGCCGTTCTCGTTCGTCGTCTGGGATTGCAGCGGGGCGCGCGTGACATCCTGCGTGACCTTCTTATAGTCACCAGAAGCGTTCTTCTTGAACAGGTCGCAGATCACATCAGAAAGCAGCGGCTCGCCACTATCCCTTACACCATTGGCGTTCTTATCATACCACACCACGCCCGAGATACTACGGGACACAACCGTCGTCTCTACCAGGTTACTCTCCAGTATGCCGCCGCTGTCCGGACTCCATCCATACGCCCGGTTACGGTAACTCTCGCTCGCCTTGTTGTCCGCAGTTCCTACCGAAAACCGAAGCTTAAGGGTCTGCCCGGCTCCAAGATTATTCACTTTCACATAGAGACCAGTAATCTTTGTCATAAGCTGTTTCAGCGCAGCATCATCAGTCGGCAGGTCTTTATCCGGCTTAAGATCTCCGCCAGCCTCGATAGTGCCGAGCACGTTGAATTTCGAGGAGTCCGCCAGCATCTTCTCGACGTCATCCGCATTCGTATACTTAAAGCCATTTACCTCCTCCCTGAGAGCTTCATACTCCATCGTGCTGTAGTACAGCGTCAGGGAGGTTCCATTTTGCGTCTCCTGCCCAGCATCCAACGAAAACTCGCCCAATCCGACACTTCCACTGTATTGCGAGCCCCTGTTGTCGTTTGGTGCCGGAAGCAAGTCGTTGAAATACACCGTCTTCAACGCAACAGAGCTTTTGTTCTCATACTGAACCGTGTACGTGAACTGCCCGTTCAGCTCCACATATTCGCTGCTTACGCTCTTGCTCACGCTACTGCCAGAAGGAACGCTGACACTTATCGTCACGTGGTCGGCGTTGCCCTTCGCCTCATCGTAGGCACGGCAGTCGCCGGTGCCGCTAATGTTGACATCCGTTTGAATCGTTGCGTTGTTCTCCAGAACGACGGACGATCCCAGCAGGCCATTAAACGTAATGTCTGGAAGCGTAAGGTCTACCGGCGCATTGCCGATATGGAATGTGGCGCCCCGGTTGTCTCCATCCTGAACAACGTACACGGCTATAGCATAGTAGCTATTCGACTCCTATCTTTAAGTGGTTGCATTTTTAAGCCTTTTATCGAATGCTTATGGATG